>NZ_JADEXR010000001.1 GCF_015206995.1 aff. Roholtiella sp. LEGE 12411
CCCCATGCCCCATGCCCCATCCCCCATCCCTAATCCTTAACCAATACACCATTGAGAAAGATATCAGCAAGTCCTTCTGCCATTTGTTGCATTTCTTGGGGTGAGGCGTCAGGTTCCATGAGGGTGTTGTTGGAAAAACCTGCGATCGCAAACATTCCCAAAAAAACTTTAGCAACAAGATTGGCATCCATTTGGCGATAAATGCCTTTATCCATAGCTGTTTGAAAGAATGCTTCGGCCACATCAGTCATTTTGGTGATGACTTCTAATTGAATGCGATCGCGTAAATCTGGGTGAAACTGCACTTCCATAAAACAAACCCGCATCAGATCGGCATTTTTCTGGAAATTCCACATCCGGCGGCGCATCACTTGAGCTACAGCCTTATAGCTGCCCATTTCACTCAATTCGGTCAACAAGTCTGTGAGAATCTCTACCCACCCACTAGTGGCTACTTCCACCAAAATCGCTTTTTTATTAGGAAAATGACGAAATAGCGTACCTTCGGCTACACTTGCTGCTTGTGCTAAGTCACGGGTAGTAGTGCCATCAAATCCTTTGGAGGCAAACAAACGCTGTGCTGCCTGTAGAATGCGGGTGCGCGTTTGTGCCTCTGAAGGCGGGGGAGAATTAAAAACTCGCATAGCAGTTATGGTGAAATCTCCGGAACACGTTTTGTAGCATTATTGTCTAACGTTAAGTACAAAAAGCGCATAAACGCATAAAGCTTAATACAAGATTAACGTCATCTTTGGTAGATAGTTTATTTTCAGGTAGTGTAACTTTACTTTGATTTCTTGCTTATGAACCAGTCCAATTGTTTTCGACCAATGTTGTATTGGTCAAATCAAGTATCCCTAACATTACGTAGGCTGTTTGTCACCTTGTTGTCTGTGATCATGCTTTGGTGGGGATTGCTACCAGAAATCGCTCTGGCTGATACTCAAACAGCACCTCCTCAAACTTCAATACAACCTTACCTAGATCGAGTAATCAAGCAGTTGACAGAATTCCGTCTCGACAATGGTTTAAAGTTCATTGTCTTAGAACGGCATCAAGCCCCAGTGGTTTCCTTTCTTACCTATGCAGACGTAGGTGGTGTGGATGAGCCAGATGGAAAAACAGGTGTGGCACACTTTCTTGAGCATTTAGCTTTCAAAGGCACGACACGCATTGGTACAAAAGATTACAAAGCAGAGAAACCGCTTTTAGATCGTTTGGAGCAGTTGGATACCCAAATTAAAACAGCGAAAGCCGATGGTAAAAAAGATGAAATTGCCCGATTACAAGCTGAGTTTAAACAAGTAGAATCACAAGCAGCCAAGCTAGTCAAGCAAAACGAACTGGGGCAAATTGTGGAACAAGCTGGAGGCGTAGGTTTAAATGCTAACACTTCTACCGAAGCCACCCGTTATTTTTACAGTTTTCCTGCCAATAAGTTGGAACTGTGGATGTCGCTGGAGTCAGAGCGATTTCTAGAACCTGTATTTCGCGAGTTCTATAAAGAAAAAGATGTGATTTTAGAAGAACGACGGATGCGGGTAGAGAATTCGCCCATTGGGCTGATGGTGGAGAAGTTTATCGATACTGCTTACAAAGTCCATCCCTACAGGCGTCCGGTAATTGGTTATGACGAAGATATCCGCAACCTCACACTGGAAGATGTAGAGAAGTTTTTTGCAACCTACTACGTACCAAGCAATTTAACGATCGCCATTGTTGGAGATGTCAACCCGGTTGAGGTGAAAAAACTAGCGCAAACTTACTTTGGACGCTATCAAGCAAAACCAAAAGCTGTTGAGCAAATCCCGGTAGAACCGAAGCAGTCACAAACGCGGGAAGTTACTTTGCAGTTACCTTCTCAACCGTGGTATTTAGAAGGCTATCACCGTCCGGCAATTACTCACCCAGATAATGCGGTTTATGAAATCATTGGCAGTTTATTAAGTGATGGGCGGACGTCGCGGTTGTATAAATCTTTGGTAGAACAGCAACGCTTGGCTTTAAATGCTCAAGGTTTCAGTGGATTTCCGGGGGATAAGTATCCGAATTTGATATTTTTCTATGCTCTCACGGCTCCTGGACATACAGTTGATGAGTTGGCGGTAGCTTTACGAAAGGAAATTGACTCTTTAAAAACTCAGCCTGTAACAGCAATTGAATTGCAGCGCGTGAAAACTCAAGCAAGGGCGACATTGTTACGTACTCTCAGTTCCAATATGGGGATGGCTCAGCAATTGTTGGAATATGAGGTGAAAACTGGTTCTTGGCGAAATTTGTTTAAGCAGTTGGATCAAATTGCGGCGGTGACGACGGCTGATGTTCAGCGGGTAGCAAAGGCGGCGTTTACACCGGAGAATCGCACGATTGGCAAGTTGTTGTCGAAACAGTGATGAAAAACGAACCGCAAAGAAAGCAAAGGAAGAGAAATATGCAGAGGTACAAGGTGAAGGGTAAAAGGCAGATGGGATTTAAAATTCAAAAGAGTAAGAGGCTGTTATCTGCCTTAGTTATTGCTTTTGCTTTTTTACTTTTTACTTTTAACTTTTCTCTGGCGGCGACGGCGGAGGCAAAGCATTATACGGAATTGCAGCTTGCACCGCTAGCTGAGATTAAGTTACCCAAGTATGAAGGGTTTGTTTTGCAAAACGGCTTGGTTGTGTATTTGATGGAGGATCATGAGCTGCCTTTGGTGAATGGTACAGCATTGATACGTACAGGAAGCCGCGTGGAACCATTAGAGAAAGTTGGTTTGGCTGACTTTACAGGTGAGGTGATGAGGACTGGAGGAACTAAGAAGCATTCACCTGATCAGCTAAACGAGATATTGGAACAACGAGCGGCTGCGGTGGAAACTAACATTGGCGAAGCTAGTGGTAATGCCAGTTTTCAAGCACTCAGTGAAGATTTAGAAATGGTATTCGGGCTGTTTGCTGAGGTACTGCGAGAACCAGTGTTTGCTCAGGAAAAGCTAGATTTAGCTAAAACACAAGCCAGGGGTAGTATTGCTCGTCGCAATGACGATCCAGATGAAATCGCTAGTCGGGAATTTCAGAAATTAATTTATGGCAAAGAAAGCCCTTATGCCCGCACGATGGAGTATGTGACGCTGGATAAGGTTTCTCGCCAGGATTTGGTCAACTTCTATCAGCAATATTTCCACCCAAATAATATGATTTTGGGAATTGTGGGGGATTTTGATGCTAAAAAAATGCGATCGCTTATTCAAGCTAAATTGGGCGACTGGAAGCGTAACCCCAAACTTGTTAAACCCCAGTTACCAGAGGTGTCGCCAGCTAATAAGGGCGGAGTGTTTTTTGTGAATCAGCCGCAACTGACGCAAAGTAGTATTCTTGTTGGGCATTTAGGCGGACGATTCGACAATCCAGATTATGCGGCGCTGGATGTGTTGAATGGGGTATTAAATGGCTTTGGCGGACGCTTGTTTAATGAATTGCGATCGCGTCAAGGTTTAGCTTACTCAGTATACGGCTTCTGGAGTCCTCGCTACGATTACCCTGGCATGTTTATTGCTGGTGGACAAACCCGCTCTGATGCTACCGTGCAGTTTGTCAAATCCTTGCAAGCTGAAATCAAGCGTATCCAAGCGCAAAGAGTGACAACAAAAGAACTGGCTTTTGCCAAAGAGTCTACGCTTAACTCCTTTGTTTTCAACTTTCAAGATCCCAGCCAAACCTTGTTAAGGTTGATGCGATACGAATATTACGGTTATCCATCTGATTTCCTGTTTCGCTATCAAAAAGCCGTAGCCGCTACCACAGCGGCTGATGTACAGCGGGTAGCAAAGCAATACCTCAAGCCAGAAAATATCGTGACTTTGGTGGTGGGGAATCAAACCACCATTCAACCACCTTTGACGCAGCTAGCAACACAGGTGACACCCATAGATGTGACTATTCCCACTTCACAACCACAGCTGAAGAATTAATTGAGGTTGCTCGTCCATAGCAAACTCCGATCAAATGACAAGTAGAGACGCAATATATTACGTCTCTACTTGTATAGAACGACCAAAATACCAATATCATCTATAAACTGATCATTTAAAAGACGAAACTCCTTTTCTTATGTCTTTGAAATCAGCCTAAAAACCTTGAATATATCAGATTACATTACAAAATAGTAGAGAGGGATTTTGGATTGGTAGCTTAATCTGATCCCAGAGTGTTTTATTGAATATCACCGTATTTCGGGAGGGAAAAATGGCGAAGATAATAATCTCAAATTTGGATACTAGTAGTAATGAGAATCTGCTCACTGAATTAGAACCTTGGGAAATGAAGTCTGTGGAGGGTGGTTTAAGAAGAAGAAGAAGAAGAGGAACAACTGGAGCAACTGGAGTGACTGGAACAACTGGAAATACGGTCACAATCGACACAAGTGTCTTAACAGCCACGATAGATGATATGAATGATGTTCTTGATCGGCTGTCGTCACAACTCAATCAAACACTTCAGAGTATAGAAGTAGAAGAATAGATGCATGAGTCAGCAGACTGTTTTAAATTAAATTTTCTTCTGATTATCGTGCGTTTTAAATCTAATTAATGTTAGAACGCACGGTTTCTTATTAAAAATACTAACTAATTAATGCTTGTATAAAGCTTTTGGAGCAATTTTATTTAATTTGGGACAATCGAAAATATCAGATTCTCGATTTTTTAATGAAGTCGGGAATCTTGTTGTTAGCTCATGCTAATGCTCTGCTGTCATGTCCTTATAGTGATACCGATTCAATTAATGATTGCAACAAATATTTTAGTAGTAGAGACGTTGCAATGCAACGTCTCTACATGGTCTATCTGTCGCATTCTCTTTTCAAATTGGTATGAGTTTTCCATGCGCTACAACAGGATGCTCCCATATTGACAATTCACATTACTATCAATTAAAAAATAATTTCTCAGCTTTAAACATATATTTTATAAAGACTAAAGACATTTATTTATGTCTTTTTTGCCAGGTTTATAGCCTTGACTTTGCTAATTATTCTGAATAAAAATGGCATTAACGGTTAAGCGAACCACAGCTTAACTGCCCACAAAAACTACTCAATTGAAAACAAGTACTTTAGGAGAAAATCATGGCAACTATCACTCTTTCTGAACTACGCAATGCTGGTTCACAACTGTTTCAAGATTCCGAAAGTTTTCTCAATGACCTTAGCGATGTAGATGCAATCTCCGGTGGTTATGATAAGTTCAGTGACTTTTGGGGATTTGACAAACTAATCGAAGGTTATGTCAATGTATATGCTATCGGTCATGTTACCTACTTAGCTAAATCATTCAGTTCTAATAGCGGTTACTCTGATTACTAATAGCTTAGTAGTAAGATACAAAGCTAGATAGTTCTCCTGGGATCAAAAGTAAATTTAATCTCTGTAATTAATCTGAGATTTATTGATTACCAAATACCCAGGAGAATTAACCAAACTAAGCAATTTACAAATGATTCGCAACAAGTACTTTAGGAGAAAATCATGGCAACTATCACTCTTTCTGAACTACGCAATGCTGGTTCACAACTGTTCCAAGATTCCGAAAGTTTTCTCAATGACCTTAGCGATGTAGATGCAATCTCTGGTGGTTATGATTCTGGCTTCAGCGACTTTCACGGATTTGACAAGCTGATTGAAGGATATGTCAATATCTATGCGATCGGTCATGTCACCTACCTAGCTAAGTCATTCAGTTCTAATAGCGGTTACTAATAGCTCTCCTGGGGTTTAAGAGAAAAGTAATCTCTGTGATAAATCTGAGATTTCTAAATGACTAAACACCCAGGATAAGTAACCAAACTAAGCAATTTACAGATGATTCGCAACAAGTATTTTAGGAGTTAATCATGGCAACTATCACTCTTTCTGAACTACGCAATGCTGGTTCACAACTGTTTCAAGATTCCGAAAGTTTTCTCAATGACCTTAGCGATGTAGATGCAATCTCTGGTGGTTATTCTAGCGTTAGTAATTTTGATGGATTTGAAAAGATAATTGAGGGATATGTGATGGTATATTCCATCGGTCATGTTACCTACTTAGCTAAGTCCTTTAGTTCTCATGACTAATAGCTTTGTAGTTTACTACTGAGCTATCTGGCTCTCCTGAGATAAAAGGTAAAAGCAATCTCAATATCTGAGGTAAATCTGAGATTTATCAATTACCAAATACTCAGGAGAAGCTATAAAGCTAAGATTTCAATAAATAATTTGCAACAAGTACTTTAGGAGTACATTATGGCAACTATAGTTTTTTCAGAACTGCGTAACACTGGTTCTCAATTGTTTCAAGATTCTGAAAGTTTTCTCAATGATATGAGCGATTTAGATTCTATCTCTGGTAGTTATGATTCTGGTTTCAGTAACTATTCGGGATACACAAAGCTAATTGAAGGATATGTCATTACTTATGCTATTAATCAGATTGTCCACTTAGCCAAGTCATTTAGCTCTCACGACAGTTCTAATTACTAATAGCTTTGTAGTTCAATACTGAGCTATCTCGCTCTCTTGGTAGAAAATCAATTCCCAATACGTGAACCAAATAAATTCGGTTTCTATGTATGGGCTTGATTTTCAATCAATCAGGTTATATACCTAGCAAAATGGTTAATCAATATTAACC
This sequence comes from aff. Roholtiella sp. LEGE 12411, assembly GCF_015206995.1. Taxonomy (GTDB): domain Bacteria; phylum Cyanobacteriota; class Cyanobacteriia; order Cyanobacteriales; family Nostocaceae; genus Komarekiella. Next base: position 6,646 of record NZ_JADEXR010000001.1, read on the forward strand.
TTGCCCACATTGTATTTGACTAATATCTAGCTAATTGCTGAGTCCAATTTACTAATTTACAGCTTTATCTGAATTACATTGAGTAATTGTTTGATTATTGCTTGAGAGATGAAGTAAATGGCAAATATCACAATTTCTGAACTGCATATCACTGATTCAGAAATCTTCCTGATCAATGTAAATGATGTGGATTCTATATATGGTGGTGAAGAATACGCTTTTGCTCAGACTTTTAACCTTGGCATGAAAATATTTGAAGCTGCGATCGCAATCTTTGCTATCAACACTATTGTATGGATTGCAAAGTCATTCAACGCTAAATAATTCATGCCACAACAACATTAATTATCTTTTAGTGATGATTTCATCACAACCTGAGACAATGAGCGATAAAAGGTTACTTATGATTGCTTTTTGGACATCTTTATGGTGGATATATAGTTTCTCTATCTACCAAAATGAACTTTTAACTAAGCAAGGATTTTTAGTTGTTAACGTTGAAAATTATCTAAGAGTATGCCACCATTTGTATTGAGTTCTCAAAATGTTTTAGACTACCTCATTTCCCAAGGTTTGTGTACTCAAGAAGATCAGCTTTTGAACAACATTGAGCCAAAACCTGCTAAAAACTTTAACTTGTTACTCAGCTTAGCGGAGGATCGGAAACTCCTCGTTAAGCAAGAGCGTTATAACAGAGAAGGTAAAACGGCTGGTGAGTTTTTTAAGGAATGGCAAGTTCATGAGTTTTTACAAAAATTTCCCAAACTGAGCCCAATTTACTCATGTTTTTCGGAAGCGCTGCATTTTGACGCCACATATTCAATCCTTGTTTTCAATTATTTAAGCAACTATCGTGATCTGACAGATTTTTACATCAAGGAAAATTACTTTCCTAGTGAGATCGCAACGGTAATTGGAACTACTCTGGCGTCAATTCATCGCCTAACTATTGATCATTCAGACTATCGAGAGTTTATCCAAAATGCTGAGGATACAAGTCAACAAACTCCTAATCTAGCTCGTGGTTTAGATAGAATCACTCCGGCGGTGTTTGGTATGGTTCCTAGTTATGGTTTAAAATTCTTTGCGCTTTATCAACGTTATGATAGCCTTGGAAAAGCGATCGCAGATTTGAGCAATGCTTTCACCCCTTGTTGTCTAACCCATAATGATCTGAAGCTGAACAACATTCTTTTATCTTTAGATTGGGAAGACGCAGTTTTTCAAGAATCGCCTACAACTGACAGCATCATTCGATTGATTGACTGGGAACGCGGTGCTTGGGGAGATCCAGCCAATGATTTAGGAACACTGGTAGCCAGCTACCTGCAAATCTGGCTATACAGCTTAGTTACTAGTAACACGATCGCGATCGAAGAATCTTTACGCTTAGCTACAACCCCTTTACAACTCCTGCAACCTTCAATTGCAGCACTGGCTACTGCTTATTTAGCTCACTTCCCCGAAATCTTAGAGCGTCGTCCTGATTTCTTACAGCGAGTCATGCAATTTTGTGGCTTAGCCTTAATTAGAGCCATTCAAGCACAACTCCAGCACGAAAAAACCTTTGGGAATGTGGGTGTTTGTATGCTTCAAGTTGCTAAGAGTTTGCTGTGTCGTCCAGAAGCATCAATTCCTACGATTTTCGGTATGGAAGTCCGGTATCTTGTTCCCACAAGCTTAGCCTCCGTTTAGAAACAGATGTGGACTGGGAAAAGGTTAAGGGGTAAATTTCAGCCTTTCCTCTTTTTCCTTTCCCCCTCCCTGACTCTCCCCAAACTCACAGGCAAAAATATATATGCAACTATTAGATTCATTGGAAAGTCAACTGCAAGATGTTCCAGAGTCGTTGCAGACATCACTGGAAGATATTGTTCATCAGGTTCAAATTGAGTCTCACTATTCTATTAAACACCCAGACTACCAACCTTTGGAATTGCCAGAGTCAGCAGTTTCTCGCTTTCAGCAATTGCCTTTGGATCTCCAGAATAAGTATTTAAGTCTGCAACTGCGTAGTTTTCTTTACGGTATTTATTACAACGGCTCTTTGAAACGTAGCCTCGGCTCTAATGCAGAGGTAACGAATTTAGCACTAAACCAAAATCTCGAAAATAATACCTTGTTAGGCGTAGATTTAGCATTTTACGATCGCCTGCACGAAAGCAACAGGAGTGAAGGTTACTTTAGCCATGATTGGCTAGTAGTCGAAGAAGTAACAGATGACACTTTGATGGTACAAAAGAATGGTTTGACGCTGCATATTGAGCGTCAACTCCATTTGCAACCACAAGATCAAGCTGTCACTGTCGGGAAGTCGGTGGCGATCAAAATGCCTAAGAATATTGTACAAAACGGATTCTATATGGCAGTAGCTAACGCCGCTGCTACCCCAAATCATCAAAATATTGTGCGCGTTTACTTCAACTTAACTCCAGAAGGCGCAGTTGCAGTTATGCACAGTTTGACAACCCAACTTAACGCTCTGGGGATTTCTTTCTCATTTAAAGTGCTATACAACCCTTCGGATTATGATCGTTATGATTCAGCTGTGCTGTACTTTGGCAAAAGCAACTATAAAATTGTTCACCAAGTATTAGAAATGGTGTATGCAGAACACCAATCCCATTTTGATGAGCTAGTACCTCTGTTTACTAAGTTACTAGCACCTGGATTGGCGATCGCAGAAGAACCAAATCAAAAATTTGGCGATCAAGAAAGTTTTGGTACAAACCGCTGTCAAGTTGTTGCCAATGGTTTGCTTGATGCTTGGCAGCAAGGCAATAATACACCAGCCGGTCGGATGGCATTGATCATACAACATTTTTATTTACGGGACATTGAATTGCAGCGTCCTTATCTCAATGCCAACTCAGATGATATCTACACTTGTTTAAATTTATAAAATGGTGAGTTAGGAGGCTTCTGTCTTCTGACTCTACCTAAGCTCGACTTGATCCAAAATTAATAACTTAGTTCTCTTGAGATCTTAAAAAAGAAAATTCCCTACAGAAGGAACGCTCCACCGTTACTTTTATTTATGACATTATGGATTTTGATGCGATAGGCGATGGCGTACCCGCCCGCTGGAAGCGATCGCATTTTATTTGAATTAAAGTTGGGGCGGCAGGCTTCTGATTATAAAATAGCGCAAAATGCCTTAGATAGAATGATTGCAGAGCTAAAACTTTTGGTTGACAGGCTCTAAATCACCCAAAAAGCTATTTCTAAGGCAAAATTTAATATCTTCCAGACATCGCGCTTTCTTTGTCGGCAATGTTAAGAAATATTTCGCCAACAGCATCCGTTGATACTCACACCCTTATATAAAGCCTATATAAACTTGATATTTGCTAATGCAGAGATATATGCAGTTTATATATAAAATAATCTTATGTATTCTTCAGCAGAACCTTTTACAACACAATTATCACTATCACAAAAAGAAATTGCGTTTTTAACAACAAAGTAATGCTTTTTCATCAATAAGCAAACGAAATTTCATAAGATACCTAATTTTTAATAAGCGAACTAAATATCTTCAGACAGAGAATAAAGTTAGTATGATGTTTATCACATCATGTATAAGATTTTATATAAAGCAGCATCCTCAAGATTGGGTAAAGATGTTTACACGACCTGAAAATAGTGATAAACATTTAATCACGGCTGAAAAACGCATAGTTTCCTTGTAAAAAAGCAAACTATTACCGAATTTCGAGTCAAAATTTTTATTTGCGCGATTAAGCATCTAAAAAATCCAAATGTTCAGTGTTACGACAATGATGAATCACACATTACTCATTACAAAATTCTCCGTATTTCCCAGTCTTATTCTCTATTGAAACCGAAGGAAGAAGGATGAATTTGGGTAGGGATTCCAACCTCACCCAAATAGGTGCTGCTGAATTTTTGATTCAACACTTTACTCAAACCCTTGCTTCCTTTGTTGACTGCGTATACGTCTGAACTAGGGTTTGACGTTTTGCCTAATCATCAAGCATGGTCTTGTGTTGGGCTATTTCGGCAAAAACTAGGCTACTTCTTTGTTTGGCTAAGGTGTTAAAAAATAAGCATTTGTCTACTATTAGGAGGCTTTATGATTACACGTGAACAATTTTGGTTGATGACAGATCAGGCTCGATTGGAAGCTGAATATATGGTTGATGAAAAACTAGAATATTTACAAAATGTACCACTCGAAGTGTTGCAAGAGATCTGCTTACAATATCGCTATTTTACTGAGAGTTACCCTGATACTTTGGGAATTTTGATTTCCAAAACTCCTCCAGGAAAGTTTAAAAGTTTAATTGCTGAAATTTTATCTGAAGAGTTAGGTAGTGGTAATGCCGAAGCTGCCCACCTAAAAATATGGGATAATTTTCTCATCAGCCTGGGTGTTAATGAAGATAGACTTGAAATTTCAGCAGATACTAACAACGTAAATCTCCTTAAAGAGCTAATGCAACTGACAAAAGATAGATCGACAGCATATGCTATAGGATTACGTGGTATGGGTGGAGAGTGCCTATGTCAAGTTTATTTAACAGCTATGCACAAGAATATGCTCAATAATTCTTATATTAAAATGAATGATTCCAATATTGATTGGACTTTTTGGGATATCCATGTAGGTGAGGCTGATATTATCCATAATCAAATGGTTAGACAAGCTATTAATGAAATGGTTGATGCTGTTCCAACCCGTATAAATGACCTAGCTGCTGGTTATCATAAGGCTAAACAAAGCTGGGATATTTTCTGGAACAACATTTACAACTCTGCCTTAGTTAAGCAAGCTTAATTATTCACTTACCCCCTCTTAAACCAATTCGCAATTCGCAATTCGCAATTACGTTTTGTGACGTGGATTTAAACCCCGACACAAAACGCGCTGCCTATAGAGGCAGGGGACTTAAACCCCCAAAGTTCCTTAAAACAGCAGGGCTGTTTCATTCCACAAGAAAAAAAAGTTTGTCAATATCATTAGATAGAAATCTTTGAGTTTTTGTGATGAAAGGATAACCATTACGGCGCAGAATATTGAGTGCGATCGCTCTAAGAATTAAGAGATTGACAGGAGCGTTACTCAGATGGATGGTTGAATCGTCTTCATCTCAAGATAGAGAGAGTCCAATTAATAATCTGAATTTGATCCACCTCGATCAATCTCAATCCGGTAACAAACAAATCTCTGCTACAGATGCTGGTAGTGGCTTTGAAATTGTGCTTGACTTCACATTGGATGGAGATTCATAAGGTAGTGGCAGGTCTAACTTATTTGAGAATGTCGCAATTAAAAATACTAGTTCCGATAAGTTAGATTTCCACTTATTCAAGTATAGAGAAGATTACTATAGCAATATCAATCATTTATGAGAGAAAAAATAGCTACAAAGCTTAGAAATAGGTACTTTTAATCTCCGCATTCTCTCATGTTTTAAGTCAGATTGCTATAGTTTTTTACTAAAAGTACCTAACGCGTAAATTATCTTTAGACAACTAACATAAATTAATCATGTTCACAATCGATGAACCGTCTTTAGCTAATGTTCTCGGATTGATGGCATTAGTTAGCTATTCTATAACATTACTCCCCACAATTCTGAGAATTGTTTTTCCCAAAACTAAAGAGACTGGTATTCCTAAATTACTACTGAAACACCGCCGCAGTATCGGTCTTATCTCTTTCTTTTTAGCTTTAGATCACGGATTAATGATGATCCAAAAGAGAAACTTTGATTTTTTTGACCTAAAGACATTTGAAATTTATATCCAAGGAATAACCACTTTGATGATTTTTACACTTCTGGCTGTAACTTCTAACAATTTGAGTGTAAAAACGCTGAAGAATAACTGGAAAAAACTACATAAGCTAACTTACTTAGCTATGTTTTTTTTGGTTTGGCATATCTTGGACAAAATGTCTGGTCATTGGACGTATTTAACTCCTATTAGTATTGTAACTATTATGGGAATTATTGCTTTATTTTTGATCAGGCTTAGGATTGAAGACAGGTAAGCAACAAATATCTGAACCGAAGCTAACTCCAGCAAAGTTGCCAACTAAAATCACTAAATCATGTCACTGTTTGTCAAAAATATTGTGTAATTGGAAGTTCCTTAATGCTGTCAAAACCAATTTATAAGAAACTTATAACAGCCTTGGTAATTAGTACTACAGCCTCTGTGGGTATCAGCTTGTCTAGATTACAGTCGCCATTCAAGATGTTTACACCTGCTGTTAAATCTTTATCTGTCCCAATTATTCAACCCGATCGCACTCTCAAAGACCATTCAGGCTGGATTTATGCGATCGCCATTAGTCCAGATGGCAAAACTCTAGTCAATGGCAGCTATGATGGCACGATTAAGATTTGGAATCTGCATACTGGCAAATTACTGCACACCCTCAAACGTCATACTGATGCGGTGACATCCCTCGCCATCACTGTTGATGGCCGTATCCTTGCTAGTGGTAGCTGGGATAACCGGATTAAGCTATGGAATCTGGAGACGAATACTCTAATAAGTACTCTTGATGGACATAAGGACGATGTAGGGGCTATTGCTATAAGTGCCAACGGTAAATTACTTGCCAGTGGTAGTGCCGACAGGACCATTAAGCTCTGGAATCTGGACACAGGCAAAGAGCTGTTTACGCTCCAGGATGCAGACTGGGTGAGGTCTATTGCTTTTAGTCACGATAATCAGACCTTAGCCAGTGGTAGTACAGATGGCTCCATAAGGATTTGGCAGTTAGATACTCGCAATCCTAAGCTCCTGCACACAATAATGGGGCATTCTCAAGCCGTGTGGTCTGTTGCCTTCAGTCCAGATGGACAGACCCTAGCTAGTGGCAGTGGTGATCAAACAATCAAGCTTTGGCATCTGAGCGATCGCAAAGTGTTACAGACACTGGCGGGGCATTCTGGAGCCGTGTGGTCTGTTGCTTTCAGTCCGAACGGTCAAACTTTAGCCAGTGGTAGTAATGACAGAACAATCAAGCTGTGGCATTTAGCTACTGGTCAACTCATAGGTAACTTTGTGGGCCACACCAACCCTGTGTGGTCTGTTGCTTTCAGTCCAGATGGGCAGACTCTAGCTAGTGGTAGTGGTGATCAAACTATCAAACTATGGACTATAAAGAGTCAATACCTTCGCTAAAAGAAGAGGGTGAAGAGATCAGGGCAAACGCATCTTATTTCCTAATAAAAATTAAAGAGATTTTAAAAGGACATACGCTTGAGTAATTCGTTCATTGGTTGTGACTAAAGTTCCTAGCCCAATTTCAACTTGGAGTTTCTAATGAATTTATGGTTTCGTTTATGGTGGTATTGGTTAGTCATTGTTACCTGTGGGGTAACTATATTTAGCATTAGCTTGCTTATCTTACCAGATTTCATGCAGTTGTTCTTTAACGCGATGTTGTTTTCATCCTCCCAAGCACACACTACATTTGGTGAAATCGCATATTCTTATATTAAATTTTTGTATGGCATACTTGGTGCTGTAATGGTCGGTTGGAGTGTTACTTTGCTCTTCATTCTTGTAGGGCCATTTTATCGCGGCCAACGTGAAGCATGGTACGCCATGACAGTATCAGTACTCGTGTGGTTCATGCTGGACAGTTCGTTGTCTATATCAGCAGGGTTTTGGCAAAATGCTGTCTTCAATACTATATTTCTCATATTTTTTGCAATTCCTCTGGTAGGCACATATCGATATTTTCAAAAATGATCTGCTTACAGCTATTTTCAGCAAGTATGGGCAATTCATTAATTGCCCATACAACAACAGATGTGGTTCAAATACATGAAAATTGCTGTAAGATGTGTTTTATAAACATACAACTTGTGTTTAACAGAATAAATATCGAATTATTAAATAGAAAATACAAAATTTATATATAGATAAGGCGTATACTCGTGGGAGTCGATTAAGAGTTGGAACACGAGAGTGTAAACTGTAGGGTGAGCATTTTAATGCCCACCTCCTATGGTCTTAAGCCTGATTATGCATCACTTTAGATGATTGAGAATTAACATCCCCAGTCAGCTTTGCTACTATTTCGATCTCAGTGATTTGTCGCTTTAACCAATTAGTAAATAAATCTCCCATAATTTTAAGACGTAGCGACTCATCTAATTGAGGTTTAATGATTTCCTCAACGGCAATTATATGTACTCCTTTTAACGTAGTGATTGGCTTGAGAATCTGTGGAGGACTAGCAGAAAAAATCGCTGCTGCAAACTCTGGTCTAAATTCACTCCGAAGACGGATTCCTTTATATCCTCCAGCACGACGAGTTTCTAGATCTTGGATGTACTGGCGGGCGATTTCTTGGAAACTTATTTCGCCTTCTTGTAAAGCATAAAACAGTTCTAGAGCTAAATCTTCATCATCCAATATTACTTCATAAGTTACTGCTCCGATATAATCGAGTTGATGTGCATAAAAAAATGGTTCAACTTTGTCTGCAAATAAATGATTTGCTAGCTTGGCAGATAGGAGGTTAGTTTGGGCTATTGCTTCAAAGTCATCCAGAGAAAGATGATATTTTTCTAACCATGTCCATGTATCTTCTGCTTTCATAAGTTGATTAGCTAAACGTAGGTTGTCTGCTGCTTGTTGCAGTTCTTCTGTTTCAATTTTAATTCCTGCTTTTTCAGCTTCATCGGTAATAAGTTTGCGAGTGGCGATCGCTTCCAATATACTAGGTATTTGACACGAGATTTTGATGTGGTAAAAAATATCCTCAGGAGAAACAGTTAATACTTGAGACATCATCTAATTCCTCCGTTTATCAACCTGTTTTATCGGTGATGCAAGCTGTTTATAGACGACATAAATGTATATATTTTGTCTTTAGTAAATGCAAACTATCGTCTTTACTTAATAGTAGCGTTAATACTTTATCTAGCAACAAATATAGATGTTTTTTAAGTTAAAGACTTTTATTTTTAATGAACATCAGTCATCAATGGTCAGTTTTGTTTACTACTGACCATTGTCGATGGTAAAAATAACTGTATTCTCAGCGTAGGTCATTAGCTAATTAATTAATAACTAATGATTAAAGTTCTAAACCACCTTTTTGCAGCTTCTTAAACGGATCTAAGATAAAGTCAATAACCCGACGCTGGCGGATAATGACCTCTGCGGTTGCTGTTTGACCAGCTGCTAAGGGGATGGGTCTGTTGGCAATTTGGATATTAGGATTATCTAGAGTAATATCCAACTCATAAGTTTCTATGTTGCTTTGGCTGCCTTGGTTATTAGTTTGAACTTTCGAGTTAGGTGAAATCCAACTAACGCGCCCTTCCACAATTCCATAATCTTGGAATGGATAAGCATCAAACTTGATTTTAACTGGCATTCCCACCTTCAAGAAACCACTTTGTTCGCTGGGCATTTGTGCCTTGAGGATCAAAGGAGTATTGGTAGGCGCAATTTGGGCAAGCATCTGTCCTGGTTCGACTACAGACCCAGGTTTTTGAATGGGTAACTCAAAAACTGTACCATCAATAGGCGATCGCACTACTCGTTGGTGTAACTGGTACTTAATAGATGCAATCTGACTTCCGGTTTGAGCAACTTCCGATTGTAGAGATGTAATTTGTGATTGCACATCTTTGAGTTGCTCCTGATTTTTGAGCACCGCCAGTTTACCTGATTGAACCACGCTCTGATAGCTGCTTTGTTGCTCTTGTAGGCGCAGTTTGGCTTGCTCAATCTCTGACTGGGCTTGACTCATAATCGCCTGATAATTGCCGAACTGCTCTTGTAGGCGCAACTGAGCTTGTTTGATATTGCCTTTGGCTTCTTCCAACGAACTCAGGCTTTCTTCTGCTGTCTTTTCTAGTTCCACAACTTTGGTTTGGGCAATTGCACCTTGCTTCAAAAGATCACGATAGCGTTTGACTTCTGCTGCATCTCTGCTCAAACGACTGTTAGCTAACTTTTGAGCAATTTGGGTGGAATTGATATTCTGCCTAGCCTGTTCCACTAAAGCCTGTTTTTCCATTCTTTGTAAGAGATAAGCACTCTTTCTCGCATCTAGGTTTTGCTGTGCTTGATTAACTTGAGCGATTTTTTCCAATTGTTGGGATTGATTTTGTTGCTCTTGAATGTTAATAGTCAGGATAATTTGGTTTTTGAGTAGATCTAGTTGCGATCGCCGATTTATTAATCCTTCCAGCTTTGCTTGCGTCTGTTGCAGTTCTGAGCGCAGAACATCAGATTCCAGTTCAACTAAAACCTGTCCTGCTTTGACAGTTGTGCCTGGTTTGACATTAACAGTAGTAACACTACCAGTAACTGGACTATCCAATCTTTGGGTTGCTCCATTGGGTTCCATACGTCCTCTAGCATTTCCTGTCTCATCAACTTTGGAAAGCATCGACCAAGGTAAGACGATCGCAGCAAAGCTAATCAGTAAATACAACATGGAGCGCGTCCAGGCTTTTGGCAAAGCATCTAGCAGTTCCTCTGTGCCATAAAACCAATCATTGCTCTGAGTTGTTTTCTGTGTCCGGGGATGAACAACGGTACTCGTCGCGTCCTCAAACAGGAGATACTCATCCTGCTTTGGTGTGGGGGGCGCGTATGATGAATTGTGAGATATATGTGGCATAAGTGATTTAAAACTCCAGATTCAATAAGGGTCAAGGGTCAAGAGTCAAGAGTCAAGAGTCAAGGGTCAAGAGTGAATGGCACTAAGAAAAGCTCTAAGCTTTGCCCTAACTGGTTCCTAGCCTGGAGGCTAGGAAACCATTTTCGGAGGCTCCGCCTCCAGTGGCTTGAGCAGAGGCAGCAGCCCTCTCGGAATACATTCCCAGCCTGGAGGCTGGGAACGAGGCGACACAAAGGGTCAAGAGTCAAGGGTCAAGGGTCAAGGGTTAAGGGTCAAGAGTCAAGGGTCAAGAGTCAAGAGTCAAGGGTCAAGGGTCAATATTTTGACTTTGGACTTTTGACTCTTGACTTCCCGAAACGAAGTGGAGGGGTCTTAAGCTGTTTGAGCCAGTTGTTGTTGGTTGAGATAGAAGTAATGACCTCTTTTGGTGATTAATTCATCGTGAGTACCACTTTCGACTAATACACCGCGATCTAAAACCAAAATCAAGTCAGCATGACGCACTGTGGAGAGGCGATGAGCAATGATCAGGCTTGTGCGTCCTTGGAGAATTTTTTTGAGGTTGTTCTGAATAATTCGCTCAGATTCGGCGTCTAGATGACTGGTTGCTTCATCTAAAACTAAGAATGAGGCATTTCCTAGCAAAGCACGAGCGATCGCCAGCCGTTGGCGTTGTCCACCAGATAACATACCCCCACCTTCACCAATTTGGGTTTCGTAACCCATTGGCATTTGTTTAATAAAGTCATCTGCTCCTGCTAAACGCGCCGCTTCAATAACCTCTTCTAGAGTGGCTTCTGGGTGAGCAATGCTAATGTTTTCACGAATCGTACCGCCAAACAAAAAGGTATCTTGGTCTACAACACCAATTTGAGAACGCAGCGATCGCAAGGAAATATTAGTCACATCTTGACCATCAATCAACACTTTTCCGTCTGTCGGCGGATATAGACCCAAAATCAATTTGGATAAGGTGGTTTTACCAGAACCACTACGCCCCACAACTGCTACTGTTTGCTCAGCTTTGATTTCAAAACTAAGATTTTCTAACACGTTAATATCACTTTCTGGGTGATAGCGAAAAGTCACATTATCAAAGTGAACTTGACCCCTTAAATTTAGTAAAGACTGGCGGGGTTGATATTGTAAATCTTCTTCAGGTTCAGCTTCCAAAACGTCATTAATCCGCTCTGTGGAAATAATCACTTCCTGCAATTGATTCCACAACACTACAAGCCTTTGGAAAGGACGAATTACGTTGCCTAACAACATATTGAATGCAACTAATTGTCCAATTGTCAGTTGGTTTTGAATTACCAACCATGCCCCAAACCAAAGTAATCCTGTAGTTACTAGCGTTTCGATCCCGGAACTAAAGACTTGCAGTTGGTTACTAATTATCTGTCCGCTAAAGGTTTTTTTAATGACATTATTCAGCAGTTCTTCCCAATGCCAACGTACTGTCTGCTCAATTGCCATAGAGCGAATTGAGCGAATTCCCGTGAGGGATTGAATCAGATAACTGTTCTCTGCGGCTGCGGCACTAAAAACTTCGCGGCTGATGCGGCGCAAGAAAGGTGTGGCGACTAATGCTAAAAGCACAAAAGGCGGCACGATCGCTAAGCTGAACAATGCCATCTGCCAACTGTACCAAAACATCAGCCCCACATAGATAAACACTGTCAGCAAATCCAAAATGATTGACAGTGCTTCTCCAGTTAAAAAGCGCTGAATTTTCTGATTTTCTTGAACGCGAGAGACAATATCGCCGACGTAACGCGACTCAAAGAAGGCTAGAGGTAAGCGGAAGGTATGTTTGATAAAACCTACCAACAGCGCGACGCTAATGCGGTTAGCTGTGTGATCCAGCAGATATTGCCGTAGTCCGTTGATGGCGACGCGGAACAACCCAAAAATCAGCAATCCTAAACCTACAGCGTTTAAAGTCAAGGTGCTACCTTGTACAACCACACGATCTAATAGCAACTGGGTAAATAGAGGTGTAACCAGTCCAAACACCTGAATCAACACCGAAGCCATAAACACTTCTAGCAGCACTTGTGAGTGAGGTTTGACTAAATCAAAAAACTGCCAGAATGGTGTGATCGCTTCCTGGTTTTCTTTGAGCATGGCTGTGGGTTGCAATAGCAACGCATAACCAGTCCAACCAGTTTTGAATTCACTGTGAGTAAGGGTACGTTGACCAATGGCGGGATCGCCAACAATCACCTGCTTTTTACCGATTTCATAGACAACTATGTAGTGCTTACCTTCCCAGTGAGCGATCGCTGGTAAGGATTGTTGTGCTAATTTATCAAGGCTGGCTTTCACAGGACGGGTAGTAAAGCCAATAGTTTCTGCGGCTGCTGTTAAACCCCGCATTGATGCCCCGCTGCGATTGATATTGGCGATATCCCGCAGGCGGTTGATACTAGAGCGCTTACCCCAATAGCGACAAATCATCACCAAACACGCGGCTCCACAGTCTGAGGAACTTTGTTGTTCAAAGAAGGGATACCGTTTGGTTAGGCGTCCCCACCAATGCCTCGCTGTCACCGTTGGGCTGGGAAAGTAGGCTCGTTGGATCTTTTGCTTTGGTGTTGGATCGGGATCTGGCTGTGGAATTGGGTATTGGGTATTGGGTGTTGAGTATTGGGAAGCGCCTTTCTCTTCCCCAGTCCCCAGCGATGCACCGAGCTTGTCGGAGTGTCCCCAGTCCCCAGTCTCTAACCGCCGTTCCTGAAAGTCTATCAGCTCTGCTAATTGCGGCCAGTGTTGTTGTGCTGTCTGCCAATTAGCATTCCTCAAACTGTAAGCGATCGCTGGTTGTGTTACCTGTAAAGTTCCTTGTTTTGGGTTTACATAGATGTTTCCTGGTGTCAATCTTTGCCCGTCAGAATGTGATATTTCTCCGAGACGCAGCAGCCAAAGCTTAGTATCTTTGGTAAGTTTGGCATTTAGGGAACCACTCTCTAAAGTGTGTCGCTCAAATAGGGATAGTGCTTTGAAAATCTCTTCTACAGATGTGTTACGTGGAATCAGAGAGTGTTGGGAACAAAACAGCAGCAAATCCCAAAGTTCTGCGCGTGCTAAAAGGCGATCGCGGATGCTCTGGGATGTGCGAATTACCCCTTGCAGCGCTTCTTGGTTAACATGACAAAGCTTTAAGTTTGCCGAAGCTCTAGCAACATAAGGACTAAATTCCTCTTGTGGAAATAAAGTCAGCTCGCCAAATGATGCTCCAGGTAAGAGGGTGGTGATTAAGTTATTAGAGCTATCCAGTAGTCTAACTTTACCTGTAAGGATGATATAAATTCCTGGCTCGGCTGTAGCTGCTTGCCAAAACTGCCTTGCCACTGCTGGTTCGACGATTTCCAGCGCTCTGAGACACCTGTCAAGTTCCTCGTCTGACAGCGACTCACCCAAGGTTTGGGTGAGTTGTTCAGCTAACTGTTGCTGGGAAAACGCTGATGGCATTTTCTTACCTCCAAAACTGTATTAGTTATTGGTCTGAATCAGATTGAATGACCAATGCAAACTAGGTTCGGAGTTAGATTGCAAGTCGCCGATTGTAATACCAGCATCCTTATTCTGTTGATCAGTTTCTTGCTGGTTAGTGTTTTTGCGCTTGGTGGAAAGTCCCATTTGCTTGAGCAAGCGATTAACATGGCGATCGCTAATTTCAATGCCAAATTCGTTTGCTAAATGTTTGCTTAACCATTGAGCTGTCCAGTAACCAAATGCATAGCCATATTCACGCGGACTATGGCTGACCAATTCTTTCAGCCGTTCAATATATTCATTATTTACAGTTTTTGGTCTACCGATGGGCCGCTCATTCCATTTGTGCGCCAGACCCGCTTCTGCTATACCAATCCAGTATCGCGCCATCTCTTGGGAACAACCGATGATTTCACAAATTTGGGTTTGAGATTTACCCATATCCGCCAGCAACATAATTTCAATCCGCCGGCGATATTCTGGCTGCAAATTGGCTTGCAAGTTCTTCAACAATGCTTTTCGCTGAAAAGGCGTTAAAAACTTGCTTTCTTGCGTATCATAGCTTTCAAAGGCTTGATCTTGACTGGAATATTCTGTCATAATTTTTACCAGTTGCCGTCAATTGCAAAATGTGGGCAAATGTGTCCATTGCAACTGTTTTTTAAATTCTGAAATATCAGGATTCACAGTTGCAAAATTTATTAGTGCTAGGACGTTAATCAGGATTTACGTGATGTGCAACTAACACTAGTTTTTAACCTCTTAAACTTTTAAAACAGTAAGAAGTACTCCCGTGTTAGTTCACATTGTGATCCCTCAATATCCGACGTTAATTGGCTTCGTCTAGAACACAGAGGTAATCAAAAAGTCTAAAGGACATCATGCGATTTTTTATTTTGTCCATCCAGCAAAAGTTTTGTTAAAAACTGCACTTCTAAATTGCGAGAGTATCTAGTTCGCAAACAGCAGCAAGCTCTAACAAAATATGCATAAAACATAGCTATTATGTCCCTAAATAATCAGCAGTCACTGGTAAAACACTTAGCATCAGTGAACTACTCACTGGTTAATCTGTTGAAGGAGGCAGGAGGCAGGAGGCAGGAGGCAGAAGGTTTTTTTTCACTTATAGGATTCAAACCCCTCCTGAAAAAGAGCCACCAAATCGAAAATTTGGAGGGGGTCTTAAACCCTTGCTCCCTCTGGTCGCGGCAGTCTTGCTGAGGGCAGTTTTCCTCCTGCCTCCTGCCCTCTGCCTCCTGCCTTCTTTGATAAATCTAATGGACTTTGTACCAAGTCTGGTGCATAAATAGTAGTATTATTTGAGACTATTTATACCTGGTTAACGATAGCAGGAAAATAATATATAGCCTGATAGTGACTCTTATTTTGAAGATTTTACTGAACTCTATAATACAGGTTCATAGGTCAACATCCCAGTATTTAGGCAGGTTAAAATCTAATTACTAGAAAGAGGTTCAAACCTGTTCCAAAAGCTGGAACCTAGAAGCAGCGAAGGTCAGGTATGAGTACAGCAAATCTAATTTTGACAGTAGCCTAACATTAACTATATTTTCATCAGCACCAGAGTGATAAATCTGAAATTCTCTAAGAAGAGAAGTTCAACGAACAAGTGACAGTCTCTCACCCTTTATCTTAATCCACTGTTATCTAAAAATTTTCCTACATCTAGACAATATATTTTCCTAAAAAGTAAAAATCTTCATTGAATTTTAATAATGACTTTATCAAAAACAAATGAATTAATCCGGACTTAAAAGTAATTGCTTAGTTATTCAATTAACTGTTAACACAATAATTGCTAGGTTGAAAAATTTTGTTATATCAAATAACAGAATACTAACCTTATTTTTTAACTATTATTATTTGTTAAAAAACACAACATGTCTTGTGAATATTTAGCTAATTTACATCTATCCATAGTAGTAAAGCTATGGCTTTGTAAACATCTGACGTATTTTCTATATCCGTATCTATCTTTAGCTCGACTTTATAGAAAGTCGGCGGTAAACTCCATCCCTAGGTGTCTGTAGAGGGATAGCCGCCCGCCGACTTGGGGCATTGGGCATTGGTAACTCTTCCCCATTCTCCATGTCCAGAAACTACACCCACAAGGGGATGGAGTTTTTTATTTAAGGGGAAAAAGATCGCGTATCTAATGTAACGAAGTCGAAGTTAGTCTGTGCACCATTTGATTTGAAACGTATTTCTAGAAGTTGTCCTGGAGAAACGGTGCGGGGACTCACGTAGGTAAGGGTTAACCTCTCAAATTTGCCTGGATCTGGAAGCCGGATATTATTCTGATTGGCAGAAGCTAGGACAGTCCCACCAGCACGTAACTCAACAGTAAACCCTGGAAAGGTTATAAAATCTCGTCTTCGCCCCACGGATACACCCAAGGTGTATACCGTGTTAGGAGCTAGTGCAGTTGGAATTGTTTGAAATACAGTGCCACCATTGCTATAGAGTGTTTGAACTCCGTCAAATGCCGAATCAAATGATATGGAAGAAGGTCTGAATACTCCGGGATTGCCAGTATTAATCACTGACCATCCCGTTATGTCTGCAATATTGAACGAACCTGGAGAAAGAGTAGGAGATTCAAAACTAGGATTGCTGATCGCAATTGGTTCAGCACGAGCTAAAGGCATATTCACTGTGACTAAAGCGATGAATGCGGCTCCGACAGCATGGGGAAACAAATTCTGGATTTGCATGAAATACGCCTCTAAATGTTGATCTGTAAACAGTTCAGTCTGCTTGATTGATTTAGATAAACCTTTATCTATCAAGTTATTAAACGCTTTTTTGATGTACAAAAACATTTAATTTTAATATACAATATTAATATTTAGTAAGTATTGCTTATATGCTGTGCTCAGCGAAAAAACATATTTGAGGCGTCCAGTCCTGTTCAATGGCTAATATCGTCGTTTCAGGATTAGTACGTTTGCCCTTTCCCAAGGACTGGATACGCCCTTGTTTCCTTTCTCTGTATAATTCCGAGGTTTTCTTATGGAAATAGAACTTTCAAGTCTAACGTTTACCAACAAGGCTGACATTGCCCCCCGGTCAGGGACTGAGCAAATAATTAATACAGGCATCGCTAACACCCTTGCTGGCAGCGACATAATCACTGGCACTGGCGGTACTGGCATCTAAACGACGGCACACTCCCTTTCGGTGAGTGAGAGGCTTCTTTTTGTTTGAGCTAAATTGGACTATATCTGTCCAGAAAACCGCCGAATACAACTCCAACGGACAGTTCTACGAAACATCAGATAGGGTATTGGGTATGACACCTTCAAACTATCGCGCCGATGGCGCTCATCCAGATATACACTCCGCTGTCGGCGAATGCTCTTTGGGATCGATTCTCGTTGCCAAAAGCGATCGCGGGATTTGTGCCATTCTTCTGGGTGACAATCCAGAGGTACTGACACGCGATTTGCAAGACCGATTCCCACAGGCTAATTTAATCGGCGGGGACACCGAGTTTGAGCAGATTGTCTCGAAAGTTGTGGGCTTTGTCGAAGCGCCGGC
Organism: aff. Roholtiella sp. LEGE 12411; assembly: GCF_015206995.1. GTDB lineage: Bacteria > Cyanobacteriota > Cyanobacteriia > Cyanobacteriales > Nostocaceae > Komarekiella. Next base: position 24,341 of record NZ_JADEXR010000001.1, read on the forward strand.
ATTGGGGCTGGACTTGCCTCTTGATGTCCGGGGTACTGCTTTCCAGCAGCGCGTGTGGCAAGCTTTGCAGAAGATTCCAGTCGGCTCGACGGTGAGCTATACTGACATCGCCAAGTGCATCGGTTTGCCAAAATCAGTGCGGGCGATCGCCCAGGCCTGCGGTGCAAACGCCTTAGCAGTGGCGATCCCTTGCCATCGGGTTGTGCGTCATGACGGGGCATTGTCGGGCTATCGATGGGGCGTCGAACGCAAACGCACTCTTATCGAACGGGAAGCACGGACATAAAATATATTTTTTGCCTGGTAATGACAAAAATAATCTCCTTAATCATCAGGAAATGACTGAAGACAAATTGTAGTCACAAGTGGAAACTAAATCAGGAACCATAACCTCTGGGGACTCCAGAGGTTTTTTTCTTAACTGCGATCGCCTCGGCGGGGCTTAGCCCATCGTACATCGATACACTTGCTCAATGACTTTCTCTGTTGCTGCCATTGGTCTTGGTGTACCCCAATCAATGGTAATATTACATCATAATTTGACGTGTCAAATTATTTCACCTGCTCAAAGTTATGATGATGAAGTGGGATTATTATTTGAAGTTACAGCCCGCGATGGCAAATTAGATACTAATTAGAAGCAAACGATTGTACTACTTTGTGAATGGCTGTTTTTAGTTCTTTTTCACATCACGAGCCATATTAATGTAGTAATCTTCAATTTTGGCATTAGAACGACGCCGGTTAGTTGTCGCAGTTGTAGGAGTAGTATACTGAGCCTTTTCGCTCAACTGTTTAGCCGAAGTTTGCTTTATACCCTGTGCCTCATCAGATTCCAAAAAATAACCAGGTTTTGTGAATCCGAATACTTTAGCAAAGAAGCCAAAGAAATTTCTAGCAAAATTAGAAAAAATGTTCAAAATAACCGAGAAAAAGCCTTCCACTCGAATGAAAGAATTGCGAAGAATTTGAGTTATACGAAGCATAGCGACCTCTACAATTACCTTTTATCTGGATGACCTAATTCCATGATAATATGCAGTACTTCCAATATTCTTAGGACTTACGCAACTGGCACACAAGGCTTCTGGTATAAGAGTCAAGGGTCAAGGGTCAAGGGGAGCCACTGCGCCCTTGCGGCTCTTTTGACTTAAAGCAAGTGGCGTTCAAGAATCAAGGTTTTTTGGACTTTTGACCTTTGACTCTGGACAACCTCTGGCGTTAAAAATATGACACTTGCGTAAGTCCTGATTATGTGTTGCAAGAAACGAAAATTTCAACAATATTTCTGGCGTTGCGCTCTAGTAGTCCTTCTAGCATTGACTGTAGGTGGATGGAGTGTGGAGGAAGCACACGCACTGCTGCGTCAACACCATGATTTTCCAGATGTATTGCGTTATCACTCGCAAGTATCTATCAAAGATGAAAAAGGATATGCTTGGCAAGTTCTGCTGTTCAAACAAAATTACAATAGTCCAGTCAAAGACTTACGGTTGCGCTTGGTTGCTTTTCCTGGTGTAGTTGAAATTGCTCACCCTCAACCATTGCTCATTGAGACAGCAGAAAGAAACTTGCTGAGTGCATCGGATGCATACGCTTTAACTGCACCCGCGCCGAATGTGGGCGAATATAAATTAACTGATGTCTTACCTAAATTGACAACAACTGATGCGCTTAAACTTTATGTGCCAGTTTCTTTTAGACAGCCATTGGTTCTGAATATACCCAACACTGTAGTAACTGAGTGGCAATGGTTAGTGACAGAAATAGATTGACAAAATGGGCTATTTGAGAACTGTCAATCTATGCGCTAATCTATAAATAGTATCCACTCTGAGGTTTAATAAAAGAGAATTCGATATAATTAAGTTACCAGAGATTGCCTCTAAAATATTAATTACACCTCCACAGATATTTTCACCTTTTGCCGTTGACTAGTTGCAACTAACCACTTACCGCCTGAAGGCGCTAAAGTTATGCCACGACGTGTAGGCTTCACTGAATAATTATCAATTAATCCCAAATCCATCTGTGACAACACTGTCGCCAATACCAGTTTCATTTCAAACATGGCAAACGCCATACCAATACAGCGACGATTACCACCACCAAAAGGTAAATATTCATACTGTGAATATTGGCGTTCTAAAAAGCGCTCTGGCTTAAACTGCTTCGGCTCTGGATATAAATCTGGGCGATGATGAGTTAAATATATACAAGGTGATAGCAATGTCCCTGGTTGAAATTCATCGCCCATGATTTTTATTGGTGACTTGACAATGCGAGGTATGCCAAGCATTATGATTGGGTAAATGCGTAGTGTCTCTTGGCATACCGCTGTTAGATAGGGCAAGCGAGAAACTTCATTCCAATCTGGATTCTCACTAACATTATCTAACTCAGCTAGTAGCTTTTCCCGTACTTCTGGCAGACGGTGAATCCAGTATAAAGCCCATGTCATGCCTGAAGCCGTAGTTTCGTGACCGGCGACTAACAAAGTCATCAATTCATCGCGCAACTCCACATCCGTCATCGGCTCACCATTTTCATCGTGTGCTGACATCATCAACGAAAGAATATCACTCCGAGATGGATTAGGATGATCTCTGCGTTCTTGGATTTCGGTGTAAATGAGTTGGTCTATTTGTTGCATTTGACGCAAAAATTTTCCCCAAGGACTCCACGTACCCCAATCTACTTGTAGTGCGGGAAAAAACGTTATGGAAGCACGCAAGGGAGAACCAGATAAATCAAGCACGGAACTTAAAAGTTCTTGCAACTGTGCAAAACGTTCTCCTTCATGTAGACCAAATACAGCTTGTAAAATCACTTTGAGAGAGATTTCTTGCATAGAGTCACGAACAGAAAAAGGCTCCCCAATTTTCCAACTGTTAATGACTTGATTGGTGATATCAGCAATAACTTGGCCGTAGGCTTTCATTCGTTCGCCATGAAAAGGCGGCGTCAACAACCGTCGCTGACGTTGGTGAGATGCGCCAGACAACAATATCAACGAATTCTCTCCCAACAAAGGTTGTAAAATTTGGCTTGACCCTCTAGCATCTAACTGCTCTAGTTGAGCTGTAAAAATCTCCTGAATAGCTTGAGGATTACTAAACAATACCATTGGCTTATTGCTAGTCAGCCATAACATAAAACAGTCGCCATGCGCTCTTGCAGACGTTTCCAGTAGTTCCAAAGGGTTGAAAATCCACTGAAGCAACTGGATAAACTTGGGATTTTGTGGACTATCTGGAAGTTTCATGATCAGCACTCCAATGATTGCTATTTTCACTAACTTAACAGAGTTATAAATAAACGTGAAATATTTTTTTAAATCTACCTTTAGATGATTTTGATACAAAGCGATCGCAACTAAAATTGCAAAGCAAGCTTTTTTTAATGCGTGTCGCTATGGTAGATATTTATATCATTGACCTTTTGGTTATTGGTACACTTTTGTTGATGGTGACATTAGGGTCAGGCTGGATTTCCCGATTACCTCTTTCTTTCGCTATTATCTACCTAGTGGTTGGTATTGTGTTAGGCCCTTATGGTTTTGGGTTGATTCAATTACGTCGAGATGATGTATTTAACGCCGAATTGCTACAGCGTTTAACAGAATTTGTAGTGATTGTTTCTGTATTTGGTTGTGGTTTAAAAATCGTTCGTCCACTCAGGTGGAAGGATTGGAATATCACAACGCGACTCATTGGATTGTTAATGCCAATTTCAATCTTTGCGTTGGCTGTTGTGGGTAAATTATTTTTAGGTATGGAGTGGGGAGAAGCTATTTTATTAGGAGCAATTCTCGCGCCAACTGATCCAGTACTAGCTTCCGAAGTTCAACTAACTGATACCAACGACCAAGACGAGTTACGGTTTGGTTTAACTTCTGAAGGTGGATTAAATGATGCTTTAGCTTTTCCTTTTGTTTATTTCGGCATTTATGCATTAAAAGATAACAACTGGAACAACTGGCTGAAAGACTGGATTTTGGTTGATTTAATTTGGGCGATCGCTGCTGGTATTGTGATGGGAATTGTTGTTGCTAAAGGAGTCGTTTGGATTGATAAAAAAATCCAGAAACGCCGTCCAGCTGATGAATTGATGGAAGATTTTGTCGCTCTTAGCACGATTTTACTAACTTATTCCATAACAGAAATAGTTAATGGCTACGGATTTTTGGCAGTCTTTGTTGCTGGGCTAGTTATACAACGCAGTTATCAAAACCCTGAAAAGCCATTAGCTCAATTAGAATTTATCGAGCGAATTGAAAAACTGCTAGAAGTCGGAACAATTTTGTTACTGGGATCAATATTATTATTCCAGCCGATGCTCAATTATGGTGCTCAATCTCTGTTGGTAATAATTTTGTTATTCTTGGTAATCCGACCATTAGGAGCCTGGATTAGCACAATTGGGATGCGTAATTTAAAGTTCCCTCGCCGAAAGTTACATTCAGGAGCTCGCTGGTTATTTGGATGGTTCGGTATTCGTGGTGTAGGCTCTTTATATTATCTTGCTTATGCCTTTGGCAATGGCTTAAAAGGGGAAGCTGCGGAACAAATCGCCTGGATTACTTATAGCACTATTGTCGTTTCTGTGCTTGTTCATGGAGTTAGTGCAACTCCATTAATGAAGTGGTATGAGCGCAATATTGCCAGCAAAACTAATGCTAATCCTCCTGCTACGATTGATGAATTTGATTAAAACCAAGAAACATCCTCTAAGCGGAACAACGTCATAAGCAGAAACAAACAGAAATTGAACCAATCTCAATAAACAAGCCTGGTATGTAATTAAATGTACTCTTGTAATTGCTGGGCGAGTGTTGTATTGCAGGGGGGAAGCATGATGCTAAAATGGTTGCCATCTAAGATTTGTGTGTGAGTTGCGTTGATAGTATATTGACTCCAGTTGGTATGAGGTAATTTAGGTGTGAGTTGTTGTGCAGCCCACCAGATGGAGATTTGAGCTTGGATTTGAGGTGGTTGATAGTTTTTTAAGAGTTTTTGGTGAATTTCGGTTAGTTCTAGCTGTTTTTGCAATATTTCAATTGATACTTCTGATAATTCTTTTGAAAGTAAATTTTGTGATTGTCCCCAATTCATGATTAATTGCAGACGTTCAACAGAAGTTAAACTTATGAGTTGCTCTCGTAGTTGCTGTTGTTGAACAGTATCTAGCGTCATCAAAGCATCAACAAAAGTACCACCAAATACTAATGCTAATTCATATAAAGGATCGGGTGTAAAAGTTGGTGTACTATCTGGAAATAAGAACGCATCTACAAGTCCAAGAAAATCAACTTTACATCCTTGGTGTTCTAATTCTTTGGTAACACTAACAGCAATGACTCCACCCATAGACCAACCCATGAGATGATAAGCACCATGAGGTTGATGTTGGCGAATGATTTTGGCGTATTCCACAGCCATATTTTCAATGCTATTATGCTCATCCAGTGAGTTGTTGAGAGCGCCAGACTGGAGAGCGTATACAGGTTGATCTGTTCCTAAACAGGTGGCAAGATGTTGATACACCATTACTTGTCCCCCTGTGGGATGAATACAGAATAATGGTGGTTGAGTTCCCTGTGGTTGAATGGGGACTAAAGATATAGGTGTTGGGGAAGCGTGATGATTTTGGATAAGAAAATTTCCTAATTCGGCTACCGTTGGATAGTGAAAAAGTGTACTGAGAGGTATATTTGTGTGAAATTTATGATTGATTTTTGAGATTAATTGTAGTGCTAAAAATGAGTGTCCACCTAATGCAAAGAAGTTGTCATAAATGCTGATTTGCTGAAGTTGAAATAATTCCATCCAATTTGTAATTAATAGTTCTTCTACTTGGTTACGAGGCGGGGTAAAAGTTTGTGTTAATTCTGGTTGCGTACCTTCAGGAATAGGTAGCGCCTGACGATCCACTTTACCATTTGCTGTGAGCGAGAAAGATGCTAACAACACAAAAGTAGAGGGAATCATGTATGCTGGTAATTTGGTTTGGAGAAAAGAACGTATTTCTTGAGTGGTGATGTTTGACTCTGGTTGTGAAACAATGTAAGCTACTAATTGTTGTATCTCTTTGACTTTTGTAACTACAACTTCTTTAACGGTGGGATGCTGTTTTAATGTGGCTTCAATTTCACCGAGTTCAATGCGATAACCATTGATTTTGACTTGAAAATCTTCTCTTCCTAAAAATTCAATATTGCCGTCAGGTAAATAGCGTCCCAAGTCGCCTGTTTTATATAATTTTTCTTTGGTAACTGGATGAGTAATGAAACTAGCCTTTGTCTTTTCTTCGTCTTGCCAATAACCTTTTGCTAATCCGATACCGCCAATATATAATTCTCCTGTCACCCAAACAGGACATTTTTTGAGAGATGTATTTAAAACATAAATATATTGATTTTTAAGTGGTTTGCCGTAGGGAATACTTTTCCAGTTAGGATCAACTTGGGTAATTGGATAATAAATTGACCAGATGGCGGCTTCCGTTGCTCCTCCTAAACTAATGATTTCGGCTTGTGGAGATAATGCTTCTATCTGAGTGGGTAAATTTAGGGGTATCCAATCACCACTCAATAAAATTAACCTAATAGTATTAAATACAACTTGGGCATTAGTGAAGTTATACTCAATTAACATCTGCATGAAAGCGGGAACTGAGTTCCAAATTGTGATTTGGTGTTTGGTAATTAATTCACTCCAATGAGATGGATCTTTACTGTTTGCAGCATCAGGAATGACTATTGTTCCTCCTGCTGCTAAGATGCCGAAGATGTCGTAAACTGAGAGGTCAAAGCTGAGAGCAGAAATAGCTAAGATGCGATCGCCTGAATCGATCCGAAAGCGTTCGTTAATGTCTAAAATCGTGTTGACTGCACTTTCATGAGTAATCATCACACCTTTGGGTGTTCCTGTAGAACCAGAGGTGTAGATGATATAGGCTAAGTCTGTGGGTTTTGGGATTTGCTGCAATGGCTGGTGAGACGGTGAAATTTGTAATGAATGTATACACAAAATTGAGATGTTCTCTGGATATTCCAGACTATGAACAAGGCAAGTTTCAGTCAGTACCAGTTTGACTTGTGCCTGTTGTAAACAATACCATATACGTTCCTTTGGTAATCTTGGATCGATGGGGACATAGATCCCACCAGCAGCAAGGATAGCTAAAGCGGCGACAATCTGTTTCCAACCTTTTTCCATAATGATAGCGATCGCCACCTGAGAGCGATCGCCTAGTTGTCGTGCTAATTCAGTGACGCGATCGCTTAACTCTTGATAGGTGAGAATGCGATCGCTGCTAATGATGGCTTGTTGTTGTGGACGTTGAGATACTTGTTTAAAAAACAAAGTGTGGAGTAAAGCTGTTTGCGGGATTGGTGTATGAGGATGATGAATTTGGGCTGCTGGTAATAATTCTATGGGTACTGTCCACAATTCATCTTCCTGGGCTAAACGCTCCAGCAAATTGCAGTAAACTGTAAACATTTCATCCAACATCCCCATAGGGAAAAGTGCTTCTACTGCATCCCAGTTAAAAATTAAGCTTCCATTGTGTTCTGCAACTTGATGTTCTAAGGAAACTTGCGGGGTTTGGCTAATACCATACACCACCTCTCCTAAAAAGTTATATTCTAAATCTGTCTGAGAAAAATTACCCAAACCTAACACACTACTAAATACTATAGGCATAGCTGCGGTCAATTCTGTTTGCTTTTGATTGAGCAATTTCCGCAATACTTCTACTCCACTAATATAAATATGGTCTAAATCTTGGAGTAATTGTTGTTGTATTTTTAGAGCTAGATTTGTAAATGTATTTGGAGATGAATTGTCTATTGCTAAGAGATTTGTATTGGTAAAATCTCCAATAATTTGATTGATCTGAGGATGAAGGGGTAGACGTTCCAGGACAGTTAAATTGAGAGTGAAGTGAGGATTTTTACTCCACAAAGTTAAAATTTCTGCAAAAGCGGTTAGCAAGATGATAGAAGGAGTTAAACCAGCTTTTTGACCTCGCTGTTTTAATTTTTGCCATATATGGGGTTCTAGTTTTCCAGCATAGCGTTTGAATGTATACTCTTTTAATTCACTAGGAAAACAAGCTAGGGGTAGTTCCGGTGCTGGTGGTAAAGTCTCTAGACGATTGAACCAATAGGTTTGCGATCGCTTGACTAATTCTGAGTCTTGGAGAGAATTTTTGGCGATGACGTAATCTCGAAATGATAGTTCTAATGGTAGTAATGATAATTCGAGATTGTGATAAAGTTGATTCCATTCGTGAAATAAAATCCGAATACTCGCAGCATCTATCAGTAATAAATCCATGCTTAGATGCAGCCGAATTTGTTGTTGATTTAAATAAGTAGCTCGAATATCAAACCAAGGCCATTGGTGTGAAGGTAAGTTTTGTTGAGATAATTTTTCGCGGATTGCTATTAATTCAGTTTCGATTTTTGAGGTTTCTGATTCTTGTAAATCTAAGATGGTAATTTGATAATCGGGAACTTTATCTAAGATTTGTTGCTCTCCTGTGGGTAATACGATCGCTCGTAGCATATCATGACGTTCAATGAGTTTTTGCCAAGCTGCTGTCAGGCGGGATATGTCTAATTTATTAGTTTCAAATTCTATGTAAACATGGTTGCTGACATGGCTTAATTCAAATACTTGATTGCGTCCTAACCAATGTGCTTGTTGGATGTCTGTGAGTGTAAATGGTTGGTGACGTTGCTGAGGATTTGGTTTGATGATTGGTAAGGAGGTTGTTTTTGTATTGCTGAGATTTAGGAGTTTAATAATTTCTGGTTTATGTTCTTTGAGGGAATCGCGTAGTTCTGGTGTTAATGTTCCTTTTGGTGCTTCGATGTTTAATAGGTCATTTTCTAACCAGAGTTTGATTCCTCGTTTTTCGAGTTCGATTAAAAGTTGGTTTTTGTTCATTGTTTGCTTTGGTTGTTGGTGAGAATTATTTTTTATTAACGAACACGAATGAACACGCAATAATGCAAGGGATAAGATTTTTCGTCAGAATTTTGGTATGTAGAGACGTAGCAATGCTACGTCTAGACGTAGACGTAGCAATGCTACGTCTCTACAGGGTTTAAACGTTAATCGATTTGTCTTATCCGAGTAGTATGGTATTGGATGAACACGGATAATATAGTCAGATTTGGATTCTTTCTTTGTCGTCGTCTTGTTCTGTGGGTAAGGGTTTTTGTGTGATTTTAGCGATAATTAATTGCTCATCAATGGCTAATGCTAGTTCTTGAACATTTGTTGTTTCCACTAATAATTGACGCATGGGAATGTTGACTTGGAGTTGAGTTTGTAAGTGATTCTTCAACTGCACGAGTTTGAGCGAATCTATTCCTAATTCAAAGAAATTATTCTGTATTCCCACAGCTTCAATTTGCAGCAGTTGTTGGACAAATTCGGCGATTGTTTTTTCGGTTTCGGTTTGCGGAGGGACTAAAGTTGCTGATTTGGCTGTTGCGATATTGGGAATTGGTAAAGCTTTGCGATCTATTTTTCCGTTGGGGGTTAGGGGTAAGGTGTCAATGAGAATATATTCAGCAGGTATCATGTATTGTGGAAGTTGTTGCTGTAGATATTCTCGGAATTGGGTAGAATTTGATTTGGCAGTTTGAGGATTTTTAACTAATGACCATTGCTGAGAATCTGTTGGATCTATTTTTCCACCAACAAAGCTATAAAGGAGAACTTGATTTGCTTCTAATTTAAATAAATCTTGAATTTGGGGAAATTCTAAATAACCAAGGGGACAAAGACCAATTTCTTGGGTTGGTGCGCTGTTCATGAGTAATTGTCCGATGTGTCCTGCTTCCAAAAGACAGAAGTCTCTAGCGAGTTCTCCATACATCGGTGCGATCGCACTTAGTTTTCCAATCAAATATATCGCAAAAGCGGATTGTTCAAAAAGTGCTTGATTCTCAAGGTAAACACTACTATCTATTTCGTTGCTGCTGTGGAGTAAGATTAAATTGTGGTCGCTGGGATGATAATAATATATTCCTGCTGGAAGGGTTTCAATGCTGTTGGGTTTGATGAATAAGTAAGTTTGTACGGGGTAGAGACTCCCAGCAGAAGGATAGCGATATTTGGGGAGGGGATAATCACCCAGTTGTATTTGCTGGAGACAGTTGAGAAATTTGCTAAATTGCTTTAGGGATATCTGTTGCGGTAGAAATTGTCTGTAACTTTGGCGTTGGAGATAAGCTGTTTGCTCAAGTTCAGATTTGGGTAAGTGAATAGTAATTGGCGATGATTCCGATTTGCGGATTCCTGGTTGCTGGAGTTTAAATTCGATGCGTTCTCCAGGATCGCTTAATACTCCTGCTTGTTGAGATGGTTGGTAAGCTTCTCCTAAATTGGGAGTTGGTGTAATGTGGCGTTCGCGTAGCGGCTGTTTCGCAGCATCGCTGACAATATAAGCAACTAATTGTTGTGTTTTTTCCACTGTTATAACTACTGCTTCTTTAACAGTGGGATGCTGTTTTAATATGGCTTCAATTTCACCAAGTTCAATGCGATAACCGTTGATTTTGACTTGAAAATCTTCTCTACCTAAAAATTCTATATTCCCATTGGGTAAATAACGTCCCAAGTCGCCTGTTTTATATAATTTTTCTTTGGTAACTGGATGAGTAATAAAGCTAGCGTTTGTCTTTTCTTCGTCTTTCCAGTAACCTTTTGCTAAACCGACTCCGCCAATATATAGTTGTCCCGTCACCCAAACAGGAGTTTGCTGCAAATTGTGATTTAATACATATACTTGTTGATTATCGAGTGGTTTGCCGTAGGGAATACTTTTCCAGTTAGGATCGACTTGGGTAATTGGATAATAAATTGACCAAATAGAAGCTTCTGTTGCTCCTCCCAAACTCACGACTTGGATATTTGACCACAATGTTTGGATTTGATTTGGTAAATTTAGAGGTAGCCAATCTCCACTCAACAAAGCTAAACGTAGAGATGAAGGTTGTTGTGGTTGGTTGGTAAGATATTCTACCAACATTTGCATCAAAGCTGGAACTGAGTTCCACAGGGTAATTTGCTGAGATACTATTAACTCTAACCAGTGTGCGGGATCTTTGGTTTTATCTGCTGAGGGAATAACTATTGTTCCTCCCGCCGCTAACATACCGAAGATGTCGTAAACTGAGAGGTCGAAGTTTAATGCTGATAAAGCTAAGATGCGATCGCCTGATTTAATTCCAAAGCGTCGATTGATATCCAAAATGGTATTTACCGCACCCCGATGAGCGATCGCTACCCCTTTGGGTAAACCTGTAGAACCGGAAGTGTAGATGATGTAAGCTAAATCATCGGGAGTCTGGACTAGTTTGATATCTTTCCCATCTCCTCTGAGTTGACTTTCCACACATACTTGTTGAACACCTGATGGCAAAGATAGGTGAAGATGAGGTTGAGTGACAATTAATTTAACTTGTCCTTGGGTGAGTAAATACCATTGTCGCTCTGCTGGTAATTCAGGATCGATGGGGAGATAAGCCGCGCCAGCGATTAAAATTCCTAGTACAGCAACAATTTGCTCCCAACCTTTTTCCATGACAACGGCGATCGCATTGTTGCTGGTTGCTCCCAATTCTCGCAGTTGAGATGCCAATTGCAGAGCGCGTTGGTATAATTCCTGATAAGTTAGGGTACGCTCTGGGGTGATGACTGCTGGAGAATCAGCTTGGATTTGCACTTGCTTGATAAACAGACTGTGCAAAGTTTCTTCAGAAATGGGTGCGGTGGGATAATTTGCAATTATAGGTTGTTGTAATTCTCGCTGAATCTTGCTCCAAATTGTATCTGAGGTAATTAGTCGCTGGAGCAAATCGCAGTAAGCAGCAAACATCTCATCCAGTAAACCTGGGGGGAAAAGTTCTTCCACCGCATCCCAGTTAAATATTAAAGTTCCGTTTTGCTCTCTGAGTTGATTATCTAACCAAACTTGCGGAGTTTGACTGATACTGTAAACGAGTTCGCCTAACTGACTTAATATTGATGTATCCTGACCAAGTGATTCTAAACCTAGTGTACTAGTAAATATCACTGGCATAAATTGGTAACTTTGACGTTGACGGCTAAGTTCTCGCTGTACCTGCAAACCACTGATATAACCGTGATCTAAATCTTGCCACAGTTGTTGCTGTAATTGTTGAGCGTGGTTGCTAAAGCTTTGAGGAACTGAGCGATCGACTTCTAAAAGTGTCAAAGAGGTAAAGTCTCCCATAATCTCATTGACTTGGGGATGTAAAGGTAAACGTTTAAACAGTGTGAGATTAATCGTAAACTTAGGATTTCTGCTCCATTGACTGAGGATTTCTGCAAAAGCAGCCAGTAAAACTCCAGAAGGAGTTAAGTTAAATTGTTGAGCGCGATTTTGTAATTTGCGCCATTGTTCTGGAGACAGTTGAGAACTGCGACGTTGAAACCGAGGATTGGTAATGGAATTCGGATTTTTCGCTAGGGGTAATTCTGGTGCTGGTGGTAAGGTATCTAGTCGGTTAAACCAATATTCTTGAGAACGTTGATATTGGGGTGTATTTTTTAAAGTTGATTCCCCAAGCACATAATCGCGGAAGGAAAGTTCTAAGGGTGGTAATACAAACTCATAATTATTATATAGATGTAACCACTCCCGCATCAGCATAAACACACTCCAAGCATCAGCAATCAAAGCATCAAAACTGAGGTGGAGTCTGGTACGCTGTTCATCTATGGGTGTAGCTCGAATCCTAAATAAAGGCCATTGCTCCGCAGGTAAGACTTCATGGGACATCTGCTCGCGCATCACCTCTAAATCTTGCAAATCTAAAACTTCTATTTCATAAGCCGGTACTGTTGTCAGAATTTGCTGTTGACCATCTGGTAAAATAACAGCGCGGAGCATATCGTGACGCAAAATGAGTTTTTGCCAAGCTAGATTCAACCTTGTTAAATCTAGGCGATCGCAATCTAGTTCTAAATAACCATGAGCAGCAATATTCCCCAATTCAAAAGCTTCATTTCGTCCTAACCAATAAGCTTGTTGAATGTCGGTGAGGGGAAAAGGTTGATCGCGCTGTTGTGGATCTGGGACAATTGTTGGTAAATCAACTGAAGATTCTGTCTTTGTAAAAGATGTCAGTGCTTCACTCAATCCAGCCACGGTGGGAGATGCTAACAAAGAGCGTAACGGTAACTCAATATTTAAGGTTTGCTGTAATCGAGCAATAACTTGAGTCGCAAGTAGGGAATGTCCCCCCAATTCAAAAAAGTTATCGTGAATCCCTACTTGTTTGAGTCCCAAAACAGCAGCGATAATATTAGCGATCGCTTCTTCCGTTGCTGTGCGCGGTGGAACAAAGTCTATTTCTCGATTCTGTTCTATATCTGGAATTGGTAAAGCACGCCGATCTACTTTCCCGTTGGGTGTTAAAGGTAAAGTTTCCAGAATGGCGATCGCACTTGGAATCATATAATCAGGTAACTTCTGTTTGAGAAAGTTACGCAATTCACTAGTTGTTAATGATTGCTGTCCAGAAACAATATATGCAACTATAGATTTATTGTCGGTTTGCAGTTCTCGAACCATCACCACTGCTGCTTGTACTTGGGGATGACTACTCAAAACAGCTTCAATTTCCCCTAGTTCAATTCGGAAACCCCGAATCTTCACTTGATCGTCAATTCGACCGAGTAATTCAATATTACCATCAGGAAGATAACGCGCTAAATCTCCCGTTTTGTACAAAATCGGGTTTTGGGGAGAATAGGAGATAAATTTCTCTTTGGTTAAATCAGGACGATTTAAATAACCTTGAGCTACACCCACACCACCAATATATAATTCACCCGCAACCCCAATGGGAACTAATTGTAAATATTGATCTAAAATATAAACTTGCGTGTTCGCAAATGGACGACCAATAGGAACCAACCCACTTCCTAATTTCCCAATCCCCAACTCAAAATAGGTGCTATCAATACACGCTTCCGTTACCCCATAGGAATTAATCAAACGTGTCTGCTCGCCACAAAAACGCTGAAATTCTTGATATTCTTGGATATACAAGCTATCTGAACCGACTACCAACAATTTCATAAAGTGGAGATTTTGCTGAGTTCTTTGCAAATACTCAACCAAGTTTCTCAACAGAGCTGGAACAAACTCCGCGCTATCAATTTTCTCCACCAACATCAGTTTATACAGCTTGTCCGGTTCTAATAGCCACTCACGCGGACATAAAACCAACTTAGCACCACTACAAAGAGCGCGAATGACATCCCCTGAAAACACATCAAAAGCAAAACTCGCCATTTGCAAATGACTAGTCAAAGACTGGAGTTGATAAGCTTTTTCCCAACCATGAAACGCATTTACTAAACTGCGATGAGCGATCGCTACTCCTTTAGATTTACCTGTAGAACCTGATGTGTAAATCACGTAGGCTAAATCTTGAGATGCAGTATTATTTACTAAATTCTCTTCACTTTCCTGAGAAATATCTTCCCAATCTCGATCTAAACAAACTACAGCTAAATCCTCTATTGCTAAACTCGCTACTAATCTTTGTTGAGTCAGCAATATCGATACTTGGGAATCACGCAGCATAAAATTCAAACGTTCTTCGGGATACGCAGGATCTAAAGGTAGATAAGCTCCACCTGCTTTCAGAACTCCCAATAATGCAATAATCATTTCTAGGGAACGTTCCACACAAATTCCCACCAGCTGATTTTTACCTATTCCCAAGGAACGCAGGTAGCGTGCTAGTTGATTCGCTTTGCTGTTTAATTGTTGATAGGTTAATTGTAAAGACGTTTCATTAAACGTCTTTACATTTGGAAATACCACCGCAACAGCGTTTGGTTGCTGGTTCACACAGTTCTCAAACAACTGATGAATGACTCGATTTTGGGGATAATCAACTTGGTTGTTGTTCCACTTCCACAACAAATTATTTGCTTCAGCTTCCGTTAGCAGAGGTAAGGAAGCAATTTGCTCTTGGGGATTAGCAATAATCCCTGGGAGTAAAGTTTGAAAATGACTCGCTATCCTGGTAATTGTCGTAGCATCAAATAAATCGGTGTTGTATCTGAAGATACCAATTAATGATTCAGTCGTCTCGATCATATCGAAAACTAAATCATTCTGTCCTTCCTGCTGGGGAATCACAAAAGGTTCGAGAGTTAACCCACCCCAATCTTCTCTAATTTTAGTTTGATTAGATACAGATAATTCATAATCTTTCGCAATTTCACTTACCTTAAACAAATTAAAGGAAACGCGAAAAAGACCAGGAAGACTTGGATCGCGGTTGAGTTGCGATCGCTCAATTAGTAAAGTAGAGGGATAATCTTGATGAGCGATCGCATCCAATACAGTTTGGCGGACTTGAGTTAAAAGCTCAGAAAATGTGGGATTACCAGCCAGATTTACCCGCAAAGCCAGCATATTCACGAAAAAGCCCACAGTTTCGGCAAATTCCGGCTGACTTCTCCCCTCAATAGGCGCACCCACAATTATATCTTCCTGACCTGACAAGCGGTAAAGCAACACTTGAAAGGCGGTTAACAAAGTCATATAAAGGGTTGCTCCTTGAGCTTTCGCCATTTCTCGTAGCTGAGAAGTCAACTCTTGATTCAACTCAAAAGTATGGGAAGCTCCCCGATAGCTTTGAATTGGTGGTCGCGATCGATCTGTTGGTAATTTTAAGATGGGTAACTCACCCGCTAATTGTTCGCGCCAGTAATTCCATAGTTCATCGCCCACAGAACTTGCTAAAGTATTTCTCTGCCACTGTACAAAGTCTTGATATTGGTACTTAATAGCAGGTAAAGATATGACTCTACCTGTATTTTCCGCTTCGTAGAGCGATCGCAACTCATCAAGAATGATTCCCAGGGAAAAACCATCAATAACAATGTGATGTATTGTTAGTAATATTACATAATTATCTTCAGAACAAGTAAATAAGTTTACCCGCAATAAATTACCCTTTTCCAAATTAAAGGGACGCTGATATGCTGCTATGACTTGGCTTGTCAACTCATCTTCATTCCCAGATGAAGCGTCAATATTTTCAAAATCAACTTCTTGGTATTCATGAACCTGTTGAAAAGGTTCGCCATCTTTTTGTGCAAATGTTGTGCGGAGAGTAGGATGACGATTTACTAACTTCTGAAACGCTTGTTGTAAAGCCGCAATATTTAAATGGGAGCAGATACGAGCGGTAAAAGCCACATTATAAGCTGCACTAGTGGGTGCAAGTTTATACAAAAACCATAGACCTTGCTGACCGTGAGTCAGGGGATAGGATTTAGAGGTGTGAAAACCTTGGCGCAGCAAATCGATAATTTCTGTTTTATGCTGCTTAATTTGATTTAAAACTGTGGAAGTTAATACTTCTTTACGACCACGATAACGCAGTTTACTATCTTCAACCCACAATTCTATATTCTGTTGCGAGAGTTGTGTGAGAAACTCAACTAAATTCATAATTCTCCCTCCAACCACTCATCATCATTTTCTATTTTTGATTCAGCATTTTCACTTAAATCATTGACTAATATTGCTAAACTTACAACATTAGTATCCTCTAGAAATTTTACTGCTGGAATATCTACTTCCAAGTCTTTTCTAAACTTATTTCTGAGCTTGACAGCAATTAATGAATCAAGCCCTAAATAATTTAAAGACATTTTAACATCTAATTGAGATGTGTTGATCCCAATTACTTTAGCTATTTCGTCTTGAATATAAGTTGTAAAAAAGGCTATTGTAGACATACTATTTAAGCAGAAATGTTTGAGAAAATGGTATTAATATCGTGATTCTATTTGCTATAGCAATCCTAAATCATTTGTGAAAATAACATATCTCTTTCTTCTTTCTTCTTTCTTCTTTCTTACCTTTGCGTCCTTCTCTAACGAGACGCTGCGCGAATGCGTCCTTCTCCCAGGGGGAGACGCTACGCGATTGCGGTTCGTTTCCTTATCTATATTTTTCACGATTCATTTAGGACTGCAATATTCAATACAGTTCACAAAAGGGCTGAAACTCTTTTTTTTACAAACCACAGAGGCGCAGATAACACAGAGAGAAGAGAAAGATGAAATGCTTAACCCAAGTGTATTGTGCTATATTCAATGTGGCGATCGTAACTTCATCTTCAGACCAACCACCATTATCATCAAAGGCACAAAATAGATTAATTCGAGTTAACCTATACCGGAGAATTTACAATAACTAATTTCACATTACCACTGCAATTACCATCTTGCTCATCCCAATAACGACATTTAGTAACTATATACATCATCCCAGATTTGATCCGAATATTAGTAAACTCAATCTCACCCCAAAATTTAGAAGACCGCATAGCACGTCGAAAGGAACTTTCAAAATTCACAATATAGACATCCGGTAGCTGTTTATTCCAATAATCTGCCATAGTCCACGACTGAAATGATGCCATCAGTCTTTCTTTCACGGATTTAGCTATGACATAATACATCATTTGGTTGTAGCAAATATTGAACTCCACTGAATTAAAATGACCAGTATCATCGATATAACATGATTCTGGAATCGAGAATTCACATCGTCCGATTACACGTCCCCCATGCTGAGGATCGCCCTCTTTAGTTATTTCAGCAGATTTAAGATACTGACAATGAGCTTTATAAGGCTTGAGTACTTGTGCCAATAAGATATCATCATTATTGATGTGGATACTATTTTGGTTGACGCTTTTTTGGCTTGAATCCTGAAACTTCAACATGATATTTTGTCCTGATTAAATGACTGAATAAGGCAAATGATTTTTTACTTTTTGTTGAGATGTTTTAAACACAGTGAGAATACAATTGCTCTATAACTGATAAAATGGATAGCTATCGTGTAAGGTCAATCGAAATGTGACCGCTGGTTCCGAATTTGCAGCATAGTGAGCGCAATGAACTAGAGAGCGATTATCCCAAATCCGCACATCTCCTAATTCAAATTCATGGTGTTCGATTAATGGATATTTAAAACTTTTGTCTAACTGACCGGAATGAGTCAACAACCTTTGGAGAACATTTATATCTTGCGGTTTTCCCTCTGAATCATCTATGCGATAAGTAAACCCCTCGGTAATGTAGAGGACGGTTTCTCCTGTAATGGGATGAATAAAGGTCGTTGGATGCTTTGCGGGAGGAGTGACTCGTTCAATTTCGTCTAATATTTCCGAAATCGGACGATAAACATCTTCAGGACGAATTTTAAAAAAACGTCTGACACTGTGATAACAACTCGACTCATTGGCAACGGATTTCAGGTCATCTGGTAAACTTTGATATACTTTGGACATATTAATAAAGTAAGTGCCACGCTCCTTAGTAGGAAGGATCTGAGGATATACCATTGAAAATGCAAATGGCCTCGGCATAAACGCATAATCGGCGTGCCAAAATTTCCCAGTCTTCGGAACTCCAACTTGCTGACCATTCTCAGAAACATTGGAGGAAACAAAAATATCTTCCCTTTCTGGATGGTGATACATCGGCTGATAGTATTTTTCTACCTCCCCAAGACGATACCCAAAACCGCAATATTCATGAGGTGATAAATCTTGATCCTTGATTACCACAATTTTGTATTCATATATCAGTTGCTTAAGATCCTCAATATTTTGATCTGAAGCAATTTTATGATTAAAATCATAAACGACGACTCCCATTCGCTGATTGTCTTGATATTGAACTTTCATATTTTTCTCACTCGCTACAAGTAACGTAAAATTATTGAAATTAAGTTCGTAGTAAGGACTTTAGTCCTTTCTTGAGGACTGAAGTCCTCACTACGAACTTAAAATAATATGTTGTTGGTAGCATAGTTAACTAATCTTACGTACTGATGGATTTGCTGCCAAAGAAAGACTTGTAATTAGCATGATGCTACCCGCAACAGTAAACATAATTGTCAGATTTAAATTAACTAAGAAACCAGCTAAAGCAAAGGAAACAGGAGCAACACCAAAAGCAGAAAACATTCCTAAACTCATAACTCTTCCTAACATTTCAGGTTGAGTTTGTTTCTGAATCCAAGTAATTCCTACCACAGTGAAAATACAACTGCAAAATCCCAGCACTGCAATTGTTATACTAGCTAGTGCTATATTGCCAATAAAGCCAAGTAAAAATAAACCAAAGCCTTGAACACTCGCAATAGTTAACAATAAAACTCCGATGTTGGGAAGATTTTTGACAAATTGAGGTGTGAGTGTCCCAATTAACCCACCACCACCCCAAGCTGATTGCAATATTCCTAAAGCTACTACACCACCTGGGAAGCGACTATGAGCTAGTGAAGTCATCCCAACTTGTAATGGCCCAATAAATAGAAAATTTAGGATTACCATTACCAGCAAAAAGATTCTCAGAGGCTGATTGTCCCATGCGTAGTAAAATCCCTCACGCATACCAGCAATCAAATTCATAGTTTTTTTAGTTGAAGCAGAATTTTGATTTAATTCCCCATGCAATACTGTTGCTTTTGCTGTTGTTCCCTTCATCAGCAAAAGCGTGATAGTTGTGATAGCGAAAGTTATCCCATCAATGACAAATGCTACCTCAATACCAGCAGTTGCAATGAGCAAACCAGCTAAAGCCGGCCCAATCAGCAAAATCAGTTGGGAAGTTCCTTGGCTTAAAGTATTACTTGCTATTAACTGTTCTTTTGATACCAGACTGGGGATAATTGATTTAGATGCAGGTATAAAAAAGCCATCAAATATGCCGAAGCTCGCAGCAAAAAAGTAAATATGCCATAGTTGAGTCATTTTCAACGCAACGATGGTTGCAAATAAAACGACTAGTAACCCACGTAAAGCATTGGAAACCAACATCACTAATCGTGGTGAAAAGCGATCGCTCACCACACCACCAAACAGCATCAAAACAGCACGGGGAATCGCTGCACTCATTAACACAGTACCTAGCGTGATACCAGAGTTAGTTAACTGTATTGTTAACCAAGGCAATGCAACGATATAAAATTGATCTCCTAGAAGCGAAACAGTCTCACCAATGTACAGAAGTAAGAAGTTGCGTACAGTTAGCGGTTTCCAAAGAGGAACTTTAGAATTGATCATTGGTCATTTCTTCCTCTGCTTTGCGCTCCTGTGCGTAAACCTCAGCGTGACTCTGCGTTTAAAAATAAACCCGAACATTTGGGATGCTCCCTTTAATTCACACGACGTTCATACCCTTGCCAATATTTCTCCCGAATCTTGGCCTTTTGCAATTTCCCACTAGGCGTTCTTGGCAAAGATTCAGTAAACTCAACGCTTCTAGGTAACTTAAAATCAGCAATTTTACCCCGAACAAAATTAATAATATCTAGTGCGGTTGCTTTCATTCCTGTTTTTAAAACCACGATCGCTTTGATTGCTTCTCCAAAATCTTCATCTGGAACACCAATGACTGCTACTTCCCTAATTGCTGGATGTTCATATAAGATATTTTCAATTTCTGCTGGATAGACATTTTCACCACCATAAACAATCATGTCTTTAAAGCGATCGCAAATGTAAATGTAACCTTCTTCGTCAAAATAACCAGCATCACCAGTATGAATCCAGCCATCTATTAAGGTTTTTGCTGTAGCTTCAGGTAATTTCCAATAACCAATCATATTTGCAGGAGATTTGATACAAACTTCACCCACTTGAGCGCAAGATAGTTCTTTCCCTTCACTGTTGATGATGGCTACCGATACACCAGGAAAGGGTTTACCCGCAGCTTTAAGTATGTTTTTATTTGTAGATGTATGAGCTGGTGCAGGTAAAGAGACAGCACAATTGCCAGTTTCCGTCATTCCATATATCTGCACAAAATTACAACCAAATGTGGCGATCGCACTTTTGAGTGATGATTCAGCTATGGGGGAACCCCCATAAATAATGTATTCTAGTGATGAAAAATCTGTTTTTTGGCATAATGGTTCGTTCAACAGAACTTGAATCATTGCTGGAACCATAAATGTCTTGGTGATGCGGTACTTTTCAATCGCTTCAAGAACCTCAACGCCGATAAAATTTTCTAAGACAATATTTTCTGCTCCTGATGCTAAACCACGAATAGCCCACCAGAGACTCCCGATATGGAATAAAGATAAGGTAAGCAAACTTTTGTCAGTTTCGTTCCAATTTATCCAGGTTTCGCCTCGTTGAGCAAATTCTTTGGCGATCGCAAAAAAACTGTAATGTCCTAGTTGGACACCTTTAGGTCTTCCAGTAGTGCCACTAGTATACATTTGTACAGCTACATCATTGGCTTCAACCGCAACATTTGGTGGATCATGACTATGTTCCTGAGACCAAATATCGTAACTCAGGCAATTGCCGTCAATTTCTTCTAAGGCAATAATGGTTTTAACACCATCAATCTCATTTCTAATCGATTCTACTAACTGATAAAATTCCGCCCCAACAAAAAGAATTTCAACATTAGCATCCCTAAGGATATAACTGATTTCAGCAGCAGCTAAACGCCAATTAATCGGTACAAAAACAAATTTTATTTTGCAACAAGCAAATAAAATTTCATAAGTTTTAAGTGAATCTTTAGCTAAAAATGCTACTCGCGCACCTGGTTTAATTCCTTGGGCTAATAGTGAATTTGCGACCTGATTACTTCTTTGATCTAATTGTATATAGGTAAGTGACTTATCCTTGAATATCAATGCCCTAGCGTCTGGAATTTGACGTGCTTGCACACGCGGTAAATCTGCCAACGTTGTTATTTCACTGTTATACATCATCGACATTTCTCAAAAAATTGCTCAAGTTGTTTTGTGCAGTCTTAACAAGCTATGTGAATTTACTATTAACAGCAGTATAAAGTAAAAATAATTTTCTTTTTTGTATCAGATACTCAACTAAGTTTCGCAAATCGATTACAATGAAATCTGCGCTTTCAACTTCATTTTACTGAATTAATTATTTTATACACACTCTTAACTTTAAAGCTACTTTACTGTGCATAATATCAACTATTTTCTATCTATTTCTCTACTAAAATTACCAAACTAGAACACTAAAACTGTCTAATAATTTTAGCGCTTTTATTTCATTTTTAAAATCTTATACGCTTAATCTAATACAGGTTTTAGGTATTGTCAAGCCAATATCTGCTTATCATCAGGAGTATAAAATACTATATATTAGCTTTGATTATTTTAATTTTTTATTTAAATTAATTACAAGTTTTAAAATATACTCTCACTAAGTATCAAGTCCAAGGCATCTAAAGTAGAATAATCCCTTATTAGCAAGGGTTTAGGTGGTTTAAAATTTAGCTTATTTTTTCATCAATATCCTTGTCCAGCAAAAGTTTTAGAGATTAGTGCGTTGTTTATAATCTGTTTTCAATATTTGATGCGTGCAAAACAAACTATAGTATTAGATGCTACTACTTATTATTGGCGTATTTATTGATAATTAATTTTATATATTTTTATTTTACTATAGAATTATTTTGGTATTTGACAACAAGTCAAACTAATCTCAAATGCTTGTTTATTAAGAGTTTTGAAAGTACATCAATCAACTGATTTTGGTTATAAGAATAATTAATCAATTAAGTAATTTTTAAGCTAGAACGCGATTTAGAAGTTTGACGGTTTGTCATTTGACACCTTTACCACAAAGCCAAACAATTTAGCACATAGACGCTTTAGTTGATTTGCTACTAATAGCTTTATTTTTATTACTTTTTGTTGACAATTTGAGATTTCTTTTTGGTGTGAGGATTAAATGAGGAAACTGCATCTACGGTATCTACTGTATGTATTAGGAAATTTAGGACTAAATATCATACTTACCATATTTATAAATCAACAAGCTTTAGCTGTAACAAAAGAAGATCATCTAATTCTCCAACTTTCAGATATTAAGCTTCCTCACACAAGTGTTAAGGAGTGGCTAGCTCAACAAGAGCAGTCTACTATTCTAGTAACAGGGATAAAGTTGAATCAGACGGCTAGTGGGTTGGAAGTTGTTTTAGAAACATCTGCATCTGACAAGCTGCAAGCCACAACTAAAATAGAAGGTAATAGCTTTATTGCAAATATTCCCAATACACAACTGCGCTTAGCAAGTGGTAATACCTTCCGTCAAGAAAAGCCAGTTGCGGGAATTACGGAAGTATTGGCGGTAAATAAAGATGCAAATAGTATCCAGGTTACTGTAGTGGGGACAACACAAGCTCCAAAAGTCGAACTATTTGACAGTGATGAAGGTTTAGTTTTAGGGGTGACACCAACAACATCTGAAACTCAACCATCAACCGATAGCCAAAAACCTAATGAACCAGATATTGAACTAGTCGTTACCGCACAAAAACGACCGGAAAATGCACAGAATGTACCCATTAGTGTAACGGTAATACCTCGTCAGGAAATAGAAGATGGTAAAATCAATTCTTTGATTGATATTGCCAATCAAACGCCCAACTTTAACTTTCTTCCCACATCTTCGGGTGGTACAGAGTTTAGTAATTACAGTTTGCGGGGTTTGAACAATCAAAATTTCCTTACTGCTCAGGATAGCGTAGCCTTTTACATTGATGATATTCCAATTGACTATAACGGCTTTCTAGACTTGGCTTTACTCGATCTAGAACAAATAGAAGTGCTAAGAGGCCCTCAAAGTACGTTATACGGCCGAAATAGTTCTGGTGGGGTCGTCAATATCATTTCTAGACAAGCAACGCCAGAACCAGAAACACGAATTAGTGCAAGTTACGGTAGATATAACAGCCGCCAATTCCAATTCTCTCTCAACGATGCTTTGGTTGACGATAAACTATCACTGCGAATTGCGGGAGCCTACAGAGGACAGGATGGATTTATTAGGAACCTAGCCACAGGTAATGAAATAGGCGAGCGATCGCGCCTAGCTGCAAGAGCGCAACTTTTGTGGACACCTACACCCGACTGGACAGTATCTTTTAATAGCTATAACAGCTTTACAGATGATGGTAATCCAACCTACAACAAGTTAAATCCTCCTGACCCATTCCAGGTTAATTTACAAACTGAAGGATACAATAAGCTAGATACAAATACCCAAGCTTTAAAAATCGGTTACAACGGTGAGGGTTTCCGAGCCACATCTATCACCGCACGTCGTTTTACCCGTCAAGAAAACGTTGTTCCGGGAAGCACAGGAGCGGTACAAATTATTGATGGTATTGACTCCACATTATTGACGCAGGAATTACGTTTCCAATCTCCGGAAACGGCAAAGCGTTTTCAATGGTTATTAGGTGGTTACTACGAATCTCGTGATTTTAACGTTGATGATGCTCAAACCGACTTTCCTGGATTTGGAAGATTTAGACGTACTGGAGACGATTATCGTCAAACATACGCGTTATTTGGACAAGTAGATTATCAGCTTATAGAACCATTAACTGTATTTGCTGGTTTACGTTACGAATCTAGTGATGCATCTTCAGATAGTACTTATGAGTCAGTAAACCCTGACGGAACGCTAACTCCACTGCGTCCGGCATTTAACAATGAAAAAGTCAGCAACAATGAATTGATTCCCCGCTTCGGTTTGAAATATCAATTCAATCCTAATTTAATGGGATACGTAACTATTGCCAAAGGTTATAGACCGGGTGGATTGAACTACCGCGCCAATAGCGAAGCAGAACTACGATTTGGGGAAGAAAAAACCTGGAGTTATGAAGTCGGTTTGAAATCTTCTTGGCTGGATAATCGTTTAATTGCTAACCTATCAATCTTTCACAACGATGTAAATAACTATCAAGTTTTGCAATATGATGAGACTGGTTTTTTTGGTAGAGTTAACAACGTTGACCTGAAAGCCACTGGAGTCGAATTTGAACTGAAAGCAAAACCAGCTAAAGGATTCGATTTAACTGCATCAGTTGGTTACGTAGATAGTATATACAAAAACTACCTAAATTCCGATACAGGTGTAAACTTAAGCAATAATCAAGTTCCCCTTTCCCCACAATTTACCTATAATTTAGCTGCTCAATATCGCAGTCCGGGAGGCTTATTTGCTCGTGCAGAATTGCGTGGTTATGGGATTACTTATTTTGATGATGCGAACCAAATTAAGCAAGAACCTTATGCCTTAGTTAATGCCCGCATCGGTTACGAAGCTGAGAAATATGGCATTTATTTATATGCAAATAACTTGTTTGATACTCGCTACATCACCTCTGGATTCTTATTCCCAGTACCGGATGGAACCGCAGGATTTGGCGATCCCGTGACCTATGGCGTGCAAGTTAAAGTTAATTTCTAATTTAATTGTTGTAGCGATGGAAAATAATTCGTAATTCGTAATGGGGATTTAACCCCAACACAAAACTTACTGGTTATAGAACTGGGGGACTTAAACCCACGGAATTTGGGAAAAATTATCTTTCCTATCGCTATTTTTGATTTTTTATCCTTTGCATATTGCTATGCTTGCTAAATTAATTTTACTCGCCGCACTTTATACTACTCAATTCATTCCGACCACCTTTTTTATTCAAACCGTACCTGTTTTTATGCGACAACAAAATATGTCGCTGGATGCTATCGGGTTGTTAAGTTTTCTTATTCTTCCTTCAGCGTTAAAATTTCTGTGGTCGCCTTTTATTGACCGCTACCGTTTGCCAAAGTTAGGACATTATCGCGGTTGGATTATCTGTTTTCAAATTTTGTTAGCACTTGTAACATTTGGATGTGCATTTATTGATATTCAAGAGAATTTCAATATCTTAGTTTTTTGTATGTTTCTCGCTTTTTTATTCTCCTCCAGCCAAGACATTGCAACTGATGCGTTAGCAGTAAATTTACTCGAACCGCGAGAAAGAGGATTAGGAAACGCTATTCAAGCTGGGGGAAATGTTTTTGGCGCTATTATTGGTGGGGGTGGAGTGCTGATTCTACTAGATAGAATTGGCTGGCGGTATAGCTTGATAATCATGTCAGTAGTAATTTTACTGACTTTGATTCCAGTAATATTGTATAAAGAACCAGTTAGTAATAAATCTCAGAAATCGAACTTTTTTAAATCTTATTTTCAACCTTTTATCAACTTTCTCTCGCGTCCCAAAGCATTACCGTGGCTTTTAGTAATATTGCTATATATGGGATGTGAAATGATGTCAGCTACAATGCTTCGTCCACTTTTTGTTGATAGAGGCTTGTCGCTCTCAGATATTGGCTTAATGTTGGGTATTGTCAGTTATAGCGCCCGGATTGTTAGTGCTTTGATTGCAGGAGTTTTGATTACCCACTTGGGAAGATTACGTTCTTTAACTCTATTTGGTTTTGCTGCAAGCATGGTGACGCTTTTGTATATCATACCTGCAATTGGTATCAGTAGTTTACCTGTGCTGTATGCTGTTAGTATCACAGTCAATGCAGCCCAAAGTATGGCATATACTGCATTACTAAGTGCCATGATGGATAAATGCGAACCAGCAACAGCCGCCACTGATTATACACTTCAAGTATCAGTAGTATACCTTGGCGGAATTGCTGCTTCAGTTCTGAGTGGTGCGATCGCCAGTTCTACGGGATATACGTTTATGTTTATCATTAGTGCAGCCTTGAGTTTATTGAGCGTATTACTAATAACCAACTTGCGGGCATAGAAGCAACACATTCACAAGGTATACAGCTCTCTCGCTACATCGGATTGGTTAAAAACCCTAACTCTCCCATATAAGCTTGATCCCCAATAAATTTTTGTTCGGAATCAAATTTAACTCGTGTTTCTCGGAATAAGTGAATATCGCTTGTTTTTCCTAAATGGAAAAACATCCTAATTTTATTTTATAAGCCTTGATAATGTATAAATAGATTCAATATCCAAGGCTCAAAGGCATCCTAAATGTTTAAGTACAGTTCTTCCTTCTACCGCAGGGTATATTAATTTTTAGCTATAACCAACTGTGATGAATCTTAATTTTTCGGCTTTGCATTGTATTTTTAAATAAACTTGTTGGTAGTGCTTCTTCCACAGCAAAAACACCTGGTTTATTAACTTTGCCTTCTAACAGTAATTGGGCAATACTACCTGTGCCACAACCAGAAGCCATTGCCGTATTTTCGTGTACTAAATCTGAACAGAATATGGCCGTTTTACCATTTTTTTGTCCTGTCACTTCTGAACGAACTGCTACCCCAATACCAGTAAAGTTATTGGTAACATCAGTCATCAAATGACTAACATGGGACAGAAATTCAATAGTACTACGCTTTTGCATTAGCCACTTGGGAAACACATGAGCAGTGATCCAAGTCATGTGATTGTAAAAATCGGGAACCGAGCCAAACTTAGTAATTACAGTTTGAACTGATGGGAAAGCGTGGGGTAATGTGAAAGTTTCTGGCATATCAAACCAGTAAACTCCCGTGCGTCCATAAGGAGGTAGAAAGTTAACAGCTTCACGTTCACTATAAGGCTGTATTTCTTGCCATTTACCATCTATCCAAGCATCAAAAGGATGCTGCAACCCCAGAAAAGTTGTTCGCATCACCGTGACACCAGCACCACCAGAACCAGAAACTAAATAACTTAGATGAATCTTTTCTGCTTCATCAAATTGCTCGATACCCTGACGTACCATGCTATTAGAAATACCGGGAAAAATCCCAGTGTTAATTATCGCCGTTACACCAGCAGCAGCCGCTTGTTCTTTGTAATTCAAAGCCTTACTGGTATAGGAACGATGATCGCTGACATCTACATAGTTAACGCCTTGGGCAATACAGATTTCGAGAACATTAGTATCTCGGTAGTGAAATGGGCCAGCACAGTGAATAACTAAATCAGAGTTTGCGATCGCCTCTTTTAGCTTATCAACTTCTGCTAAATCCAACATCAAAAACTGTACTTGCCCTGCCGAAGTCAAGTTAACGGCCTTTCCTGTCTCTGGGGAACGCCCAGTGATTGTAATCTGTGCCTGCGTGTGGGTGGCTAAATCCTCGGCAACACTGCTACCAATCCGCCCCCGTCCTCCTAAAATTAAAACGCGTGTCATTACACCGGCATAGGAAACACCACTATCATTTCATCAGTTTTCGGTTCAGTCTGTCACCTATTACAAGTATGACTTTCCCTACTCAGAAAGGAGGACTTGATAAATTAGGGACTTCTAAATAAAAAATACTCAACCACTTAACGCCAAAAAGCTCTCAAACTCTCATTCCTCTGTGTCCTCTGTCTCTCTGTGGTAGCCTACGGCAAGCTGCTCCGCGTCTACATTTATTAGGATAATTTATTTCTTGGAAGTTTCTTACTCCTCAACTTTCATCGATCACCTAGCGATCGCTCTCAAAACTCGGAACTCCAAGAGCAAAACTCACAACTTTGAGTTTGGAACTCGAAATTTATAGCTCAAAACTTGGAATTTATAGCTCAAAACTTGGAACTTCAAGAGCAAAACTCACAACTTCGAGTTCAGAACTTGAAATTTTTAGCTCTGAACTCGAAACTTTTAGCTTAAAATTTGGAACTCCGAGATATTATCTCCAACATCCAACTAATGTACGCATTTACGCATATATAGGATTCCTATTTGATTTTTGAAAGAACTGCGTACACCTCTAACTCCCTTTTTTCCCATTCCCTATCCCCTATCCCCCATTTCCTGTTTCTACAAGTCAGTTCACGAATCAAATCGGATTACTATATCTTGCTCAACTAATGCCAAACACTGACTCTACCGTTGACTTTATAGAATCCCTTGCATCCTTCAAAGTCTGGCTAATTGGATGCTTAGCCTGCAAAAACACACGAGCACAGTTGCGCCCTGGCATTCCAGAGATAGAACCACCCGGATGCGTCCCTGCACCAGTTAAAAACAGGTTATCAATTGGGGTTTTGTAGTTTGCTATTTCTGGCAAGGGACGGAAAAACACCATTTGATCTAGTGTCATGTCAATGTGATAGTAATTGCCTTTGTACGCACCTAACCTTTCTCCCAATTCCGCAGGACTTTCCACACGACGCGCAATAGTCGCATCTTTGACATTGGGTGCATAGGTTGCCAACTTATCAATCACTCTGTCTGCAACTTTGTTTTTTAACTCATCTGTCCATCCAGTACCTTTTAAACCAGTACCCTCTGCACCTGCAATTTGATAGGGGGCGAAAAACTCAATCCACAGAGTGTGCTTACCTGGCGGTGCTAATGTGGGATCAAGGGCGCTAGGCATCACCACATACATCGAGGGGTCAGAATCGGGAATCTCTCCCAAGGTACATTTACTATGAGCCTGTTCTACGTGACTCACGGAATCTGCAATTAAGATAGAGCCAATGAGATATTCATCTTTGTGCGCGTGATATGGAAAGCGCAGCGGTTCATCTAAAGCTAAATCTATCTTGAGGATAGTTTCGTTATTATTAACGATGCGACGTTCTAATCTTTCCCTTAACTCTGGAGCGACTGCATCGATATCGCTCTTATCAGTCATTTGTAAAAACAACCGCTGGGCGTCAATATTAGAAATCACCCCATGTTTAGCACGATATTCTTTACCACCAGCCACCCGTACACCAACTGCTTTTTTATCGTCAATCAGGATTTTGTCAACGTGCTGGTCTGTTAAAATAACCCCACCTTTACTTTTAACTAAATTCACCAAAGCTTGCACCAGTGCGCCAGTACCGCCACGAGGTCGAGCCATACCAGGGTTATGACGCATTGCCATCATTATTGCACCAATAGCCAGGGTTTTTTGCGATGGTGGCGCACCAAGTTCTGATGCAAGTCTTGCCAAAGGTGCTTTGAGAAATTCCTCATCAAACCACTCGTTAACCAAATCTTCAGCACTGGTTAACATGTTGCGAATAAAGTCAAGGGTTTTATTTGGAGAACCAATTACTGAAAATAAATCTTTCAGTTTTGTAATGTCATAGTTACCAATAATATCTATAACTGATTTTGGCGGTGCATTAAACATAGGAATCATTGCACCTAATGCCCGTTGCCAATAATCTGTATATTCTGCATATTTTTTGGCATCGCGCTCATTATAACGGGCGATTTCTGCACAAGTCTTTTCCAACGACTTGTGACCTAAAAAATACTTGCCATCAGGATGAGGACAGAAAACAACTGGATCACATTCTAAATATTCCAAGCCGTATTTTTCTAGTTCTAGTTCTTCAACAACTGGCCCTAAGTGAATGAATTCATGATCAATAGCGCACAAGTTAAATTTAAATCCAGGAGCTTCTTGCGGTAAACATTCTTCAGTTGTCGCCGCACCACCTGGAACAGAACGCTTTTCCAGCAGCAGAACGCTATAACCTGCTTTGAGCAAATAAGCAGCACAAACTAGACCATTGTGTCCTGCACCAATAATTACAACGTCATACTCTTGCATAATTGTTATTTTAGAATGCGCTAGTTTTATAATGTTAGGCAGTTATTAAGAAGTTTACATCACTCATTAGGTACAAAAATTAATATTTAGGATTGCTTCTACCACCAAGGATATACGACGGTTGATTATGAAGGTATTTGCTTCATTTGAGTTTCTATCATAAGTGTCAAAATTCCTTTTTCTACTTCTAAATCTTTGATCATAAATACCACATCTTCCCATTTTAAAGATGGTAGGTTTACGAGTTCTTTGATTTTCTGCATAATTGCCACACCTAGCTCTATTGAAATACCCTCACCTTGAGTACAGTGAAAACCCTCTAGCATTAAAGGCTGTGAATGAGTGCGTGGGCGAATGATTCCCGTAAAACCTAACGGGCGAGTATTGCCCATTTCTTTTAACAGCACCTTTGCGCTGAATTCTATTTTGCCATTACCAGGTAAAAATATCTGAATTTCTTGTAGAGAAAAACCCACAATTTCGCCATCTACTTTCAACTCCAAATTTTTGGCTTTGCTACGAATCAAGTCCGAGGTTAGAGCACGGTTAATATCTGCCTCTATCAGTACAACACGAGCAGTAGTGTTTACTGGTTGATTTAGTTCTATTTGACCAAAAAGGGCACTTAACGGATTGATGGCAATACTATCTGTTTGCAGTTTAATTTCCTGTACGCGGATATCTTCTTTTATGATCAATCCTTGACCACTAACCGAAACTCCATCCGCCTGTCCTTGGAATATTTTTAACAAATCAGTTTGTACATCTATGTCAATTTCTTCTACTTTATCCAGTTGGTTGGATACCACTCTTTCAGCTTCCTGCGATAGAAATTGCTCCTCTAATCGTTGCTCGTCAGGCATGAATTTATAATCTCCTAAATCCTATTACTGTTTACTGTAAATGCTGGATCTCAGAAGCGTATCTATAAGACGATATATCTAAATAGGAGGATAAAAGAAATCAACAAAAAGTATTTCACCTTTTTATTTTTGCATTTTGAATAACAAGCATTTGCACACCTCCACGCGGGACAATAGTAATACCACGACGTATTGGATGTACTGGACGATTATCAGTAAGAGCGAGTTGAAACCGCGATAAGATTGTAGCTAAGACTAGTTTCATTTCATACATAGAAAATACTGCGCCAATACAACCACGATAACCACCCCCAAAAGGTAAATATTCATAGGGTGAAAATTTCTGATTTAGAAACCTTTCTGGTCTAAACTGTTCTGGTTGTGGGTAAGTTTCGGCTCGGCGATGTGCTAAATAGATGCACGGAACTAAAATCGTTCCTGACGTGAATTTATTACCCATTATTTCTACGGCTTCTCTTACCATTCGCGGTGTGCAAATTAAAGCAATGGGGTAAATTCGCAGTGTTTCTTGACAGACGGCAGTGAGGTAGGGTAGTTGTGTGATTGCTTCTGGATTTGTTGGATTATCTAAAGTGTTTAATTCTTGCATTAGCTGATTTTGAACTTCTGGGTGGGAGTGAATCAAATAAAAGACCCAGGCTAATACACCTGCTGTTGTTTCATAGCCTAACAGCAGTAATGAAACTAATTGATCGCGTAATTCCTCATCTGTCATCTGCTGTCCATTCTCATCGCGCGCCGACATCAGCAGACTAAGAATATCTGTACGTTCAGCATCATTTTGCCAACGTCTTTCATGAATTTCTGCATAGATAAGTTTATCTATTTGCTGTCGCCTTCTTAAGAAACTTCCCCAAGGACTCCATGCGCCGAAATCTTGTTGTAATATGGGGAAGAAAAACAAGCTAGAATACCAAGGCTTAGTTACGTCTTCTAACAAAGAACTCAGCTGTGTTTTTAATTGTTGGTAACGCACACCAGGACTAACACCAAATACTACTGCCAAGATAATTTGTAAAGTGATATCGGACATTAATTTATGTATAGAAACCGCTGTACCTAATGTCCAATCTTTGGTAGCTTTTTCAGTAATTTGACCAATTGATTGCCCATAAGATTTGATGCGATCGCCATGAAAAGCTGGTAACAATAACTGACGCTGACGATAATGCGATCGCGTTTGTTTTAGGACAATTGAATTTTCACCAAATAAGGGTTTAAATACATGGGTTGCCTTCTGAAAATCTAACTTTTGTGCAGGCACGGCAAAACAATCACTAATTGCTTGAGGATGGCTAAAAAATACTACTGGCGGTGAATTAAATCCCATTACCCGCACTGTGAAAGTATTCCCATACTTGGCGGCACAATTTTCTAGAAATTTTGTAGGTTGAGTAATTAATTGTAGCGTTTGTAGTAATGCTGGTGTGCGTAGCTCGTTAGATATGGTCATTATTAATTTAATACTTTTAAGATTTAAGTTTTTATTTATAGGAGGTGATCAAATTAATTACTATTAAATTTTATTTTATAAATTTTTTTATCAACTTTTGCATTAATCTTCAGAGAGATTTTGCCCAAAGCTTCCCGAAAACATTTTGAGTAGGGATCGACTGAAATTCTATCTTTTGGTTATTTTATATTGCACTCTCATTGTGTATTATTAGGCGCTTTTCAAATGATTAGACAATAACAGGACTTACGCAACTGGCACATGGCGATCGCAACTTAGTAGTACTAATGTATTCTATCAAAGGAGATATCTTTCATTAGCTCCTATTCTCTTATTAAGGTGATTTATGAAAATAATTTTACCGATGAAGAGGGCGACTGAATAAATCCTAGAGTGAGCATTGCTCAAAATAAAGCAAAGCGACAATCAACCGAGAATTTCCCTTTTCCAGGAGATCAGCCAAAAAATGCTGTAGTTTTTCGGCGCGTGGCCCTTCATCTAACCTAAACACAGCTTGCATCATCATTCGCAGGGTAATGGCTTGGTTGGGAGATTCGGATGTAAAAGCAGTGGGGTTTTTAGGCCATTCAATACTTTCATAAATTTTTTACTACTTAAACTAACTGAAAAGCTCGATTTTTGTTGAATGGCGATTTAAGATACTTATCCTGATGTTGTGAAAAAGCAATAAACCGTCACAACCTCGAAGATGTAAAATTTTTGTTAAATTCAACGAGCATCTACAGTTTCATCTCATCGTCAAAAGGTACTCAGCATGACTGCAATCTCTCCAAAGGCATCTTCAGCGCTTCCCAATTTTTCTGAAGGGATTCAATATTTTGGTGAAGCGTTACCAGATTTTGAAACTTATGGTGCAACACCTGCTATAGAGTCGGGCAAAATCGCGATCGCATCTCCCACAGACAAAGCAGCTGTATATCAAACTTTACTGGCTGCTGATGCCCTCCGCTACCTGACTTTACAAGTTACCGCTAGTAAGGCTTCTGGACATCCCGGCGGATTCGCCAGCCAAGCAGAGGCTTACGCATCTCTTGTCATGCTGGGATACAAGAACATTATCACCGAAGTCGGACACCACGCCCCCGGATTTTATAGTGCCATGTTCTTGGATCGTTCGCTAGAGGATATGGGAATTTTTACAGTTCAACAATTGCGCGATCGCTTCCGAGAAAAGCACGGACTTTTAGGACACCTTTCCGGTTTCATTCCCGGTATTCTCGCACCTGCGGGGCCTTTAGGACAAGGACAACACTTTGCAATGGCGGCTGCACTGTTACACAAAGATAAGTTATTTCCCTTTACAGTTGGGGATGGTGGATTGGGTGAGCCTTATATTGTCAGTGCGATCGCCCATTTCCATACTGCTTATCCGGCTGTCACCAACTTTTTACCGATATTGGTGTGGAACGGTTACAGCCAAGAACATCACAGCATGGTTTCCCTGAAAACCAACCCAGAGATGCAAGCATATTGGCAAGGTAACGGTTTTGATGAAGTGGTGTTAGTGGATGCCAAAGATTTCGACGATCAAAACCAGCCAGGGGATTACGTTGATAGTACCGCCTTTTCCTTCGAGAAACGCCTAGCATTTACTCAAGCAGTACTTTCTGGTGTGGATCAAGCAGCGCGATCGGCATTGGGTGGTAAACTTACCGTCTTCATTATTAAACAACTCAAAGGTGCAGGAGTCCACGCGCGGGGAGCAAAATCTCACAACCTCTATCCTAAAGATACGCTAGATGCAACCCATATTGTTAGTGCATTGCAAACCCGTGCTTTATCTGCCCAAGCTTGGCAATTAGTCAGAACAAATGCAGAACGCGCCGGTGGAGGGCCAGCAGCCAAAACTGTGGTGACAGAATTTGAATTACCATTACCAGAATTAGGCGAATTACCTTTAGAAGAATATGCAGTTGGAGGGGAACCAAAAGTTTCTACAACCTCAATGGGACGATTGGTAGGAATAGTTGGAAATAAAGATCAAAATTTCCTCGTCACCAACGCCGATGGTAACGAAGCATCAGGAATTGCCAACATCAACCAAGCATTAAAGATTATCCACCCCACAACCGACGACTTATATAATCAAGCACCAAATGGACAAGTTTATGAACCATTGAGTGAAGATGCTTGTGCCGGTTTAGCTGCGGGTTTAGCATTAATGGGTGCGAGAACTTTGTGGTGTTCTTACGAATCTTTTGCCATCAACGGATTACCAATTTGGCAAACTGTGACTCAAGCAATGGCAGAATTGCGCCGTCTAACTCCCTCGACTATTACTTTATTCACAGCTGGGGCATTAGAGCAAGGGCGCAACGGTTGGACTCACCAACGTCCAGAAATTGAAGCTTACTTTGCTTCGTTGATGCGAAATGGAAATGTTTTCCCATTATTTCCGCCTGATGCTAATAGTATTCAAGCCTGTTATGATTGGGCATTGAAAACTAAGAATAAGGGAATTGTGATTACAGCTAGTAAGTCACCATTGCCAATTCGTACAACTTTAGAACAAACTCGTCAAGGGTTGCGCGATGGTGCAGTGCTATTACATAAAGTCGCTGGTGATAAACAAGTTGTGTTTGCAGTTATTGGCGATATGACATTAATGCCAGTTTTTGAAGCTGCTGCTTTTTTAGAAAATGAAGGTATTGGTGTGAAGATAGTTTCTGTAATTAATCCTCGACAGTTATATCGTCCTGATGATACCGCCTGGGAGACTTGTTCAGAACCACAAGGCGGTTTCTTGGACGATGCCAAATTTGCCGAATTATTTGATGGTGATGCGCTAATTGCTGTTACTGGTGGTGCTGCGGGGATGCTAGAACCTATCTTGTTAAGGAGTAATTGTAAACGCGATACTTTCGCTTGGAAACGTGGCGAAACTACAGCCAGTGCTGGCGAGTTGATGGCCTTTAATGGATTGACTGCTGAAGCGTTGACGAAACGTGCGATCGCATTAGTGCATTAAGCTGGTTTTTGTAGGTAGAATAGTTTGGATTTCTAGCCGCATGTATACGCGGATATACGCCGATAAATTGGCGTTTTGAAGCGTATATTTGCGGTTATTTTTATAATTTTAATATATTAGTATATATAAAAAAAGATGGTTAGAAGAATTATATACACAAGTATTTATAATAATGTCTGAAAGAGGTGCTATTCCTTTTTTAATGGCAACCGCTACTAGAATAAATAAAACACAATCTAATAGTTAAACTGGACTTTTTATAAAAATTCTGAATTTAAAACTAGAGATAAAGAAGATGCAACTCATAAATTTCATTTGACTGTATGCCTTGATAAATTACAAATTTATCAGCCGCGATCGGTTTAAAAATAGTCTACAATAGGGTCATACTGAAAATCTTTCTCAATCTTAGAAGTTAATTATGATTCCTATTTACCTCTAATAAATTCTAGTCAATTCTCTCAATCATTAGTTCCTATGTACTAAATATCTCCGTTTCTTTGGGGTGTGACAGTTAAGGGTGCGGAATGTGGGTTTTATATCTGATTTGTTCAACAGTTTCGCACCGGGAACTAGTCTAAACTCCAGTTAAATATTACCAGCATTAAAAATCTGCTCTGCGGTTAAATTCAATTCTGGGAAAGTGGGTGAGATAATGCATAGTTTACCGCCGCAGGCATCGCTGGGCTACGTAATCTACAATCCAATATTCAGCGTTTATTTGATTTTTCGGAGTATTTAGCGATAAATTCTTCAAACGTAACTAGTTTTTTTGTAGGGCTTGAGTTATCGGTTAATCCTCAAAGTGAAACTAACTGATATAAGCTGAAATTCAGGAGGCAAGGGCAATCCATGCCGAGCCGCTTACTACGAGTCAATTTAATTAACTTTACATTGCGTAACGTTGTTTGATTTATTCTTGCCCACTGACTTGGTTTTAATATACTAAAAAGTTAGCAAAAAACTAGAAAAATTAGGTTAAAAGTACTATTGCTACCTCATTTTCAACACTTGAGCAAAAATACCAACGTATCCAAAAAGAGTTAATGGCTGGGGCGATCGCCCTCGGCGGTGTGTTTATGATTGGCACTTTCTGGTATCGATTAGTAGAAGGCTGGTCATGGGAAGACGCGGCTTATATGACAGTGATCACCTTAGCTACTGTAGGATATGGAGAGACGCACCCACTGGGTAATCGAGGACGATTGTTTACAATTGCTTTGATTTTGTTGGGTGTAGTCAATATCGGTTACATTGTCAATAGATTTACCGAAGCCATAATAGAAGGCTATTTTCAAGAAGGAAT
The DNA here is from genome assembly GCF_015206995.1 of aff. Roholtiella sp. LEGE 12411. GTDB lineage: Bacteria > Cyanobacteriota > Cyanobacteriia > Cyanobacteriales > Nostocaceae > Komarekiella. The sequence continues at coordinate 61,429 of NZ_JADEXR010000001.1, forward strand.
TCGGCTACGGCAACAGAAGCGATTAATGGAATCCCTAACAAAACACTACATTATTTGTGGATTTAGTCGGACTGGTCGTCAAATTGCCAAGGAATTTCGGTCAGAAGATGTATCTTTTGTAGTAATCGATTCCGAGATGGAATCTATACAAAGGGCCCAGGCAGAAGGTTACACAGCATACCAAGGTGACGCTACATTGGATGATACGCTTTTGAAAGTCGGCATTGAACGGGCGATGTGTATCGTTGCAGCACTCCCTTCCGATGCCGAAAATTTATATATCGTTTTATCAGCCAAAACACTGAATTCGGGAATTCGAGTGATCGCCCGCGCAAGTACAGAAGAGGCTTTGCAGAAGTTACGACGCGGTGGTGCAGATGAAGTGATATCCCCCTATATTACTGGTGGTAAGCGCATGGCTGCTGCGGCACTCAGACCCCAAGTGTTGGATTTTGTAGACGGGATTTTGACAGGTGCAGACCGCCAGTTGTATATGGAAGAATTTTTACTCGATCCGGCTTTTTGTCCCTTTGTCGGTCAAACTTTACAAAAAGCGAGATTGCGATCGCAATCTGGGGCATTAGTTCTAGCAATTCGTCGCGTTGATGGTAATCTCATCGGTGGCCCCACTGGCGATACGGTTTTAATGCCGGGAGATCGGCTGATCTGCATGGGTACAGCTGAACAATTGCGTAGTCTTAATCAAATTCTTGGCCCAATTGGTTCCCAGAAATTGCGTGAACCGAAGAATAGTTGATGCGGAGTGGGGGAAAGCTTTTGACTATTGACTATAATTAGCAAACCTCGTCTAGCCACTGCAAAATACTGGCTTTGCTCTCTGCTAATCCTTTATAAACCAGTGACTCCGGTGTCATGGACTCAATTGCAGCATGGAGCTTAGACCGTAACACTGAGTCTTTTTTGACCACGCCACAATCTCTAAAGTAAGTACGAATAGTAAACAGCGCTGCTTCATACTCCGGTAGTCCCCAAATTACCTGTCGCTCAACTCGCAGGTAGAGTTTGGGGTGCTGCGGATCAAAGTTTCTACCCCGCCACTGACTGACTGAAACACCAGACGGTGCTTGAGGATGGTGATTAAGGCGGGTGTCGGTACTCAAACCCCAAGCAAAGCGAACCATTGGTTTGTGATCAATCATTGTATTGACGATCGCATCTGCTCGGCGATTGATTTTTTCTATACCTGCTACAGGTGCATGGATTGTAGCAAAATCTTTGCCAATTTTTGTCTCGGCTGACCAGTGGTTGGGATAGCAAAGATGAACTGCACTTAGCCAGTTGCTATCATCGTTAGAACGGCAGATAACTGTTAGGTCTTCCTGCATCTGTGCTGCTAAAGCGTCGAGGGTAGAGGTATAAGCTGGAAAGGCTGTGCTACCCTGGACTTGCTGTAACTCCCAGTCAGCATTGAGGTAGAGGGTTTCTTTGGTAAGTTGACTGTGAAATATCCAAGTATTATCTATTGACTTTTGGCAGCAAAATTGGTAGGGATATTCTTGAGTGAGGCGTTTAATTATGAAATGGGCGATCGCTCCTGCCACAGCTTTAGAATAATTGCAGGTTTGATAGTACTTACTTAACCGTTCTGCACGGGCTAACAGTTTAACCTGTCGGTAGTGGGTGAAATTATCATCAATTTGAAATATCTGCCGATCAGTCTGATCATTACCCAAACAGGAGCCGAAAAGCATCATCCCTGGCTTGACTTCATAGCGTCCGCTCATTAGCGGGAAGTAACAAGGCGCACTCTCAGAGGCTTCGACTGTCCTGGCTTCCTGAAATAAGTTTTCTAGAGACATAGGTGCTGCGATGCGTCTTTGCATACCCATTTTTTAGCCTCACCATTTTTAGCATACATGAAGAGTGAGGGAGTGGAGGTGTGGAGGGAGAATAATAACCTTGAACTCTTGACCCTTGACCCTTGACCCTTGACCCTTGACTCTTGACAATCAACCAATCTCTTTCCACTCATGCATGGGTGCTATGCCTTTAGTAACCGATTCGATTATGGTTGGAGGAGCTTCCGATATTAAGATGCTGGGATAAACTGCTGTACCCCATTTGGGATGTATTAGTACACAGCATTTGTTTTTAATTACTGGATAGTTGAGTAAGGCTTTGACAACTGCTGTGTCGTTGTGGGGAATTGCTCCAGGGTGGGACATTAAAGGATAGCCAGTACGGGGGTCAATTAGGTCTGTTAAATAACCGCGATCGCGCAAATTAAATGCCAAATCACACCCAAATCTCATAAATGTTTCTCGTAAACGTTCTTTTTCTGTCTCGATTTCTGCCGTACTTTCCACTAGTTGATATTGCGATTGCTGTAGGACAATCACTACCCATAAAAATGGTTGCTCTTTCCAATCTGGTAATATCCGTTCGCAGTTGGCACAGATATACTTGGTAGGGGCATGAATTGAAATTTGAACCGCTTGTCCCGTTTTGCCAACCAAATTAATGGGACAGCCTTGCTCCGAAGCGTAAACTTTGGGATAGTTCACTACATTGATTCGGTTTTTGCAAGTTTTTTAAATTGATCCTCGGTATAGATGATATCTCTTAAAAGTTCCGAAAAATCATCTAATTTCTATAAATAGTTTATTTTTCTTTGAAGCAATTGTTGATAATTTGTGAATTTTAATCTGATTTTTATGTTTTATTAATCTGTTCTAATGGTCTTGCTGCGATCGCTCCGGAAATTTGGACGATCAAAATTGAAAAACATGACCACTAACTCAGCAGATTTGCGATCAAAGCCAAAATGGCATAACTGTCAAAGAACCTGTCCTAAATAGTCGTCTGGTAAAGCAAAACCTGTTTGAGTTTTGCCCAAAGGTGAGCATAAAAGACAAAGTTAATCGTTTCTACGAGACAAAGGTTAAGCTTTACCCAATTAATTAAGTTTTAAAGAATTCACTGGAACATCATCCCAAGAATCAACTGTCCGTAATCGCGCTACCCAACCTGCTGCCTTTTGCATTTCGGTCAAATTCTGCTGAAAGGAATCATGACAATCTTTGGCTTGAGACTCATTACAACAAGCAATACAGGCATGAATTATGCCAGATGGATCAATTTGCTCATTTACCCAAATAGTCATGGAGTATCTCCTAAAAAACTGTAACTGAAAAAAAGATTGGTAATTTTAGAATACTATTAGAACTGAAAATTGTAGAGCCAATTTTGGCAGCCAAATCAGGAAATTAATTAAAAAAGATGCATGTAATTGCATAGTTACCTTACTATTCACCAATGTCCGGTAAGACCGATTTTGCTCTTTTGTATAAATTATTTCAATTCCTTGGGCGATCGCATAGAGCAAAATCCTTTGGGAGTCCGTGAGGATTAGGGCAGGTGCAACCTGCTTTAGAGCAAGAAGCTGGCGGAATCGGTTAAAGACGTAGTTCAACGCATCATTGAAAGGACAAAAGTGGCAAATACTTACCACATAGGCGAAGTTTGCCAAATCCTAGCTAAGGAGAATCCCGAGGTGAGGGACAAGGGTAGGTGTTGAGCAATTGTCAGGGCAGTGAGTGATTTTAGTTGTAACGTGAGAATGTGGAATGGAGAACATGCTGTTGCGTTGCAGTTGCAGTACCTGAAATCATTTAACTACCTGCCCCTTCATAAGGTCATGAGCGGATTTAGCATAGATAACAGCATCATATAAAGCTCGTATGAGCTTTATAATTACTTAAGCAGAGATGTTCTCGCCTTAAACATAAAATTAACTTATGTTTTATTCAACATACGCAAATATCACAAAACTAGGACTTTACACAAGAATCAATTGCGTTTTTTTCAAAAAAATAATGCGTTTTTTTCAAAAAAAAACTAAACTTCACAAGATATCGAATTTTTGATAAATAAACAAAATACATCTCTGTGAAAAATAAACTTTATATTATATATTTTTTTGGATATATTAAGACTTGACATAAAGTTTCATATTTAATATTTGGTAAATAGCTTTACATGACAATGGAAATAGTGATATATAGTCAAGTGTGTTAATTAAGCACAAACAACATTGAAAAAACCATTTAAACGAGGTCTTTTCTCCGATTTTGGTCAATTATTACTGATGAAATTCATAGGTAGTTGTTTGAATTTGACAAATTCATGAAACAGTTGCGTAAGTTTTTCAGCCTGACTGGGAGCGATAACCTCATTTTGGTTAAGTCTGTGTTTCTACTAGCAGCAATCAGGGTAGAACTTATATCTCACCACTGAATGCAGTAAACTCGGACGCTAGAACCAAAATCCTTCAATATTGAGGGAAGAAGCATTAAAAGCACATCATACTCGTAGCCGTGAGCGTTTGATGGCACTGTATGAGATATATAATGGCAGACTAGCTAATCTAGGATGATTGCATTCACGTTTTACAGCCTAATTACACAAAGGCTTTGATTATTTTCGGAAATGTCTATTAATTATAGAAAGGAATTCTGATGAATTTACAAACTCAATCCATATTAGAACAAATTCAAAAGTCTTTTGGTTTCGTTCCAAACGCACTCCAGGCTATGTCTGCGGAACCAGCACTGTTAAAAGCTTATGTAGACACTGAGGCACTGTTGCCACTTTGTAGTCTAAATATTATCGAGCAGGAACTAGTTATGTTAACTGTTTCTGTTGTAAATGAATGTGGATATTGCGTTGCTGCTCATAGCTTAGCATCCAAAATCCTCAGTTCAGAACAAGTCGATTCTTTAAGGAATCGTCAGGTATTGAGCGACTTGAAATTACAGACATTAAGAGAAACTACTGAGCAAATAGTACTTCAGCAAGGACGCTTGTCTGAACAGCAACTATCGAAGTTTCTCAATGTTGGATATAGTCGATCACAACTATTAGCCATTGTGCTAATAGTTGCTTTTAAGACCATAGCTAACTACAGTAATCACATCAATGCTCCGGAGCTAGATCATGTATTTATGAGCAAAAGATGGGAAATAACATCATGATGCTGTGGCAAGCTAGGATATTAGGCTGCGGCGCTACATTTGTGGGTGTTGGTGTTACTCGTATGGCTTTTACACCCCTAGCAGCTATGGCGGTTAGTCAAGGATTATGGACAGCTAACGCACCGAGTAAAATTGGGGCATTCCTATTAATAGGTTATGCGTTTGGTGCCGTTATGACACCTTGGTTACTCAAAAAGCTAGGAACAACCTTATTATTAAAAGTAAGCTTGTTTTTTATCAGCACAGGCTTAATTTTTGAACTTGGGTACAAAACCGTTGAATCATGGCTTGTAACTCGGAGTATTCTTGGTTTTTGTGGCGCATGTTTAATGGTTTGTGGGCCTAGTTTAGCATTAAAATTTGGCACTCCTAGCGAACGCAATCAAACTCAATTGTGGACATTCATGGGTATAGGTTTAGGCGCTTGCGTTTCTGCCAGCTTACTAGAGTTTCGTGCAGGATTAATAGCTATGCTTGTGCCAATTGTGTTATTCTGCCTATTATTTTTCGCATTAAGTCTGCTATGGTTAAAATCACCATTAAACACAGAGACAACTTATAGAATATTTAGTGTACTGCCTCCTAAAACCCTAATTATCGCTTACGCATTAGATGCAATTGCCTATATTCCCGCAACAGTTTACTTAAGCGATTATGTCACTAATGAACTTGGTTTGCACATAGGAAACATCTTGTGGCAACTATTTGGTTTAGGTGCAATAATCGGCCCTTGGATTGCAACTGCATTATCAAAAAAAATCGGTTCGTCTGCTGCATTAAATCTCATCTATGTCTTCAAGACTTTTGCGTTATTAATACTTGCCTGGAGTCAACAAGTTGAGTTATTAGCCATAGGTTCAATGATCACGGGTGTTTGCGTTCCGGCAATAGTTCTCTTAACCGCCTCAGAAATTCGCCGAACTCTTGAAGATAAGTATTTTTCATCTGCTTGGTCATTAGCCACCTTAGTTTTTGCATCTGCACAAGCTCTAGGTGCTATGGTTATGGCACTCTGTTTTCAATTAATTAAAACCTATCAACCGATATTTTTAGGAGGAGCATTGTTATTATTTCCTGCCTGTTACCTTACCTTGCAATCTTCAAGAGGTAAATTATGAAATTATATTATTCAACGACTTCACCGTATTCGCGCAAGGTTTTGATATTATGCCATGAATTAGAAATAGCAGATATGGTTGAACTTATCCAAGTTAACCCATTTCAAGACTCTTCATCTTTGCGCGAAGTTAATCCTTTATCGAAAGTACCCACATTTGTCTTAGATAATGGTGAGCCTTTATATGACAGTTCAGTGATTGCAGAATATCTTCAACGTCTTGTAAACAAACCAACATTATCATTGGTAGATTTTGTTTCTCAACAGCGTTTACATGCATTGGCGGATGGAATAATGGATGCAGCATTTTCTTTGGTAATGGAACATCGTCGCCCACAGGAACAGCGTTCTCCTTCTTGGCAGCAGCGCTGGGAAGGTGCTATATCGCGTAGTATCACAGAATTTGAACAAAAATACATTGATCATGCACAACAATGGCATATTGGCAGCATTGCGATCGCATGTGCGTTGGATTACCTTACTTTTCGCATCCCAGAAAATGACTGGAAACAGCAGTATCCGAAGACAAAAACTTGGTTTCAAGACCAAATCACTAAGTCAATCATGATCAAAACTGATCCAAGATTGTAAATAAATCACAGCAGATTGCAGGTAATTGAGGTACAAATTTTAAGCACAAAGCCATATATCAACAGAGTTTATTCCCTATTCCCTGCTGTATATTCAAGGACACTTTCATTGCACCGACTTATTTTTTTGAAGGATATATCTTCTTCAAAGTAGAAAATATTATGACACAACGAATAATCGCTTCTCTATTATTGCAAGCAGCAGAAAATTGGCCAAACCGAGTTTATTTAGATGGGGAACGCTCCTATACATATACAGAAGCGATAATTTTTGTCTATAAATTAGCGAAAAAATTAGAATCCCTCGGTATCAAGCGTTGGGATCGAGTCCTGATTTTTGCACAAAACAGAGTTGAAATATTATTAACCTTATTTGCTGCCAATATAGTTGGCGCAATCGTAACTATTGTCCATGAAGCCAGTACTGATAACACACTAAAAAAAATTTGCAGCGATCTGGAACCGAAAGTGGTGTTTTTAGATAATACAACTATGCCACAGTCTGCATCTTTAACAAGCGACTACAAATTTGACATTGCAGATATTGTTGACTCGGATAACGATACCATAGATAATGTTTTAAAATATCTTGATAATATTGCCCTAAGATCAGGAACTATTGATAGTGATCCGGCATTAATTATTTACACATCTGGATCAACTGGCTCTCCCCGTGGAGTAGTACTCACACAAGATAATATACTTTTTGTGGTTGAGAAAATCCAGGCGCGATTGTCCTATTCTCTAAACGATTCTATTAGTTTATTTCTGCCTTTATCCTTTGATTATGGACTTTATCAAGCTTTTTTAGCTGCACAGGTTGGTGCTTGTCTTGTTGTAAGTAAATCTGATTTTGCCGGGCCGATGTTGGTTAGTACATTACGTCAAAGAAGCATAAGTGTACTTCCAGGCGTACCCAATCTTTTTGAATCTTTGCTGAGATTGTTAGAGCGACGCAAAGAAATTTTACCTGATATTCGGATTGTTACTAACACAGGCGCTCATCTAACTCAGCAGCAGATTTTACGCTTACAAAACACTCTGCCAAATGCGTTGATCTATTCAATGTATGGGCTAACAGAATGTAAGCGCGTTTCAATTCTCACTCCAGAAGAAGCCGAAAAGCATCAAGGTTCTGTAGGACGAGCGTTAGATAATACTGATGCTTTGATTGTCAGCGATTCTGGGTGCATTCTACCACCAGGGGAAATCGGCGAACTGGTGGTGTGTGGACGACATGTTGCACTTGGATACTGGAAAGCACCTGTAGAAACCGAGACTCGTTTTAGAACTCATCCGTTAGGTATAGGGCGATCGCTTTATACGGGAGATGATTTCCAAATGGATCAAGAGGGATATCTATATTTTGTCGGTAGACGTGACGAACAAATAAAAAGACGTGGATTTCGTATGCACCCCCTAGAAATAGAAACAGCGTCTGTGGCTATTGACGGAGTTAAAAGTGCCGCAGTAGTACAATTAGGCGATCATTTAGCATTGTTTGTTGTTACCGACGAAGCCAACATTACTGAAAATACCATCCTCTCAAAACTCAGTAACCTACTTGAATCATACAAAATTCCTGACTCTGTAGAGATATTAGAAAAACTACCAAATACATCCAACGGCAAAGTTGATCGTCGAGCCTTAGAACACCGAGCTAGTAATAAGTTAATCTGCCTTTGAGTAGCAATAACGACATTTCTATTTTCTGGAATTTTTTTCTGTAATTTAATCATAATCGCACCAATGCAAGACACTTTCGGTAATTGGCGTTCACTTGTTGAAGAATTTGGTTCACCTCTTTATGTATACGATCTAGACATTGTTGAGCAACGGATTCAAGAGCTAAAGCAGGTTTTGCCGGCTAACTCAAAACTGTTTTATTCACTGAAAGCTAATCCTTTACCAGCGATCGCTAACGCAGCTGCAACCGCAGGTGCTAATCTAGAAGTATCTTCAGTCAATGAACTAAAAGTTGCCTGTAGTTTAAATTTTCCAACGGAGAAAATACTTTACACTGGGCCTGGAAAAACCAATGCTGAAATTCAGACAGCAATTGAAGCAGGTGTAAATACTTTTTCAGTGGAATCATGGGCAGACCTTGCTTGTATCGAAAACAATGCCCAAAAATATGAGCAAAAAATCCGTTTATTGTTAAGGGTGAATCCTGTTACTCCCTTGCAAGGTGGGCTAGCTATGAGTGGCGCACCTACACAGTTTGGTTTTGAAGAAAGTGTTCTTCTTGATGGTTCAGAAAAACTCAATCAACTGAGTTCTTGGGTTGAGCTTGTTGGCTATCATATTTATTATGGAACACAGCTTGATAGTGAAGATACAATCGTAAATGCAGTATCTATAGCTATTGATTGTGTTGAGAGACTGACAAGCAAACTGGGATTTATCCCTCAAATTCTTGACCTTGGTGGAGGTTTCCCTTGGCCGTTTGCTAATCAAAATCAAAGTGTATCACTGTGCAATATGCGAGACCGTTTGGAAAAACTTTTATCTCAACGTCAGCATAGTGCCGCAGCTGAGATATGGTTTGAATCAGGGCGTTATATTACTGCTTCGAGTGGTACTTTGATTGCTACTGTTCTTGATATTAAAGAGGCAAAAAATAATTCTCGTTTCGTAGTTTTAGATACTGGAATTAATCACTTAGGAGGAATGTCGGGACTAAGACGAATCCCGCGTGGTTATATTTCCATAAACAATATTTCGGCTGAAAAAGATTCTATCGAAACCGACACATTGAAGCATGAGCGACTTTCTGTTGTTGGGCCATTATGCAGTCCTCTAGATTGTTTAACCTCAAATACAGATATCTCATTTTCGGTTAATATCGGTGACATTGTTGCCATCCCTAATGTTGGTGCTTATGGACTCACAGCAAGTTTAGTCGCTTTTTTAAGCCGTCCTGCACCAATTGAAATTGCCTTGCGTGGCGGAAAAGTCGTTGAACTGTATACGCTAAGGACTGGGCATGAACGCATCACAATGCAAAAAAAAGAATCAATCAAATAACAGGGGTTACAAAATTTCTGTCTGATTTCTGAATAATATTTCAGATCAAACGGGCTTTCCATATCAGAATAGTTTCAAAAATTAAATCGCAGTACTAGAGCATGAATACTACAATTGAAAGACTGAAAGTATGTATGGTTGAACATTTAAAGTTTGTTCAATCTGTCGAGAATATTAATGATGATGCTGAATTAACCCGTTTAGGGCTAGATTCAATGGCTGCAATCAATTTGATGATAGATATTGAAGATGAGTTTGGCATCACCTTTCCAGATGCTTTACTAACTCCCGAAACCTTCCGAACATCTATGACATTGAGTTCTGCTATTGAAGAAATCATGGGAGGTGTTTAGAAACTAGTGAATTATTTTACAACTCTATCTCCCAACCTCTCTTCTACAAGGTAAGAATATTTTAAAATCGAATTATTTCGTAGAAAGGGGTTGGTGAGATTAAGTTTGTAAACAAACAATTTATATATATTTATCACAATTAAAGCATCCTCTTAATAGGGGAATATTTCAATGATTGAAACCCAATTAACACGAGATTTGACAAACAATAAGCTATCGAATTGTATGCAGCTTTCGCCGTTGCAACGTGGTTATTTTGTTGGAGAAAGACCTGATTTTGATCTTCATGTTCATCCGCATATTTATTTAGAATTTGATCTTGAAGATTGTGATATTCAAGCACTTACAATAGCGTTAAATAGACTCATCAGTAGACATTGCATGTTGCGTGCAGTGGTTTTGCCAACGGCTGAAGTTTCTGTGGTGAAAGAAAGGATTAACTATGATATTTTAGAGCGAGATTTACGCCAACTGGATGAAATCAAAGCTTTCGAGCAACTTGTACAAATTAGAGAAAATCTTTATCGTTTAAATATTAATGTAGACTCGCCACCCAATATTGAAGTACAAATAACTCGGATGAATAATTTCACCCGAGTTCATATCAACCTCGATTTATTATTTTTAGATGGTACTAGTGTTCGGACTGTGCTGCAAGAACTCTCCGAGATATATTTACATCCAGAATATATCTTATCTGAGAAACCTTTTGATCTCTCTCGTTATCAGGCACACATACACCAAAAATATTTATCAGAACGATATCAACGGGCTAAAAAATATTGGAGTGAACGTCTTAAAACTTTACCCAGTAGTCCTACTTTACCTTTAGCATCTTACTCACCGGTTGTCCGTCGATCGCACCTGGTTCGTCGGAAACATATACTTTCTGCAACTCAATGGAAAGTTCTAACAAAACAAGCCCAATCCCAACAAATTAACCCAACTACCCTGTTATTAACTGCTTTTAGCTTGATAGTAGCTTATTGGTCAAAAAACCAACATTTTTTGTTAACCATGATGATTCAGAATCGCGATCGCGATTTTGATAATCTCTGCGGAGTTGTTGGCAACTTTGCAAGTACCATCTTAATTGAAGTGAATTTTGGCGAATCTCTGCCCTTTGCACAACAAGCAGTTGAGATCCACCGTCAAATATTCCGCGATCTTGCTCACTCAATGGTTTGTGGTTTAGATATTCTTCAAGAGCGGAATCGTCATGAGGGTTCAGCGTTTCATGCTGCAAGTCCAGTGGCATTTGTTAGTATGCTGAACGAACATGACAATAAAATTACACCAGACTTATTCCAACTTGAAAACGATAACATGGTTTTCAGTGGTCTTGAAACGCCTCAAGTTCTTTTAGACCATCAAGCTATTAGTAGACCTGATGGTGGTGTTTCTTTGATTTGGGACACTATGGATTTAGCGTTTGCAGAGGGAGTCGTTGACGATATGTTCAACGCATATATATCCTTCTTATCCAAATTGACCGAAGACGAAAGCGTGTGGAATATATCTTATTTTGATTTGAGGTCAAAAGAAGAAAAAATACAGCATTCAGAATATAACCAACCAAAGGCTTCTTTGTCAGATAGATGTTTACATGAATATCTTTATAGCCAAGCAAAGCTATTAGCAAATAAACCTTTGCTCATCGACTCTCGCAGAACAATAAGTTATGGGGAAGCAACTTATATTTCTAACCGGATCGCCTGGACATTACGTCAGCGATACAATGTCAAACCCAACGAATTAATTGCAGTATATGCCTCAAAAGGTTGGGAACAAGTTATTGCAGTCCAGTCTATTATCGCCGCCGGTGCTGCTTATGTACCTATAGATCCTGCTTTTCCCGAAAATCGAAAGTTAAATATATTAGAGCGTTGTGGGTGCAAAATAGTATTAACGTCTGAGGCTCATTTAAATGATAAATGTATCAATAGCCTGGAAAAAATCGCAGTCGATCTTACTGATAATCTGGTTATAGAATCTGAAAATTTACCCCGCATTCAGTCTTCAAAGGATCTAGCCTATGTAATTTTTACCTCTGGTTCAACTGGTGAATCAAAAGGAGTCATGCTTAATCATCTGGGAGTAGTTAATACTATAGATGATATAAATCATCGTTTTAATATTGACTCCAATGATGTAATATTTGGTATTTCGGAATTGAATTTTGATTTATCAGTATATGATATATTTGGAAGTATCGCTGCTGGTGCGACACTTGTTATTCCTCCACCAGGGGCAAATCTGGAACCTGCCTTATGTGCAAGATTATGTGCAAAACATAATGTAACTGTTTGGAATTCAGTTCCGGCATTAGTTCAGCTACTAGTAGAGAATTTTGAAATCAATCAGCGATCGCACAAACTGTCGTTTAGGCTGTTTATGATGAGCGGCGATTGGATTCCTGTTAAATTACCGGAAAAAATTAAGCGGTTGTTTTCCGCAAAGATAGTCAGTCTTGGTGGTGCAACCGAAGGCTCTATTTGGTCAATATATTATGACATCAACGAAATAGACGCAAACTGGAAAAGCATACCTTATGGATATCCCCTAACTAATCAAGAGTTTTATGTACTTGATCAGAAGATGCAACCGCGCCCTAATAATGTTCCAGGGGAATTGTACATAGGTGGTGTTGGCGTAGCAGAAGGATACTGGTTGGATTCCCAAAAAACAGCACAATCTTACGTATTTCATCCAGTTTTGAAAAAGCGAATTTATCGAACTGGAGACTGGGGAGTACGGCGCAAAATCGGTTATATAGACTTTCTAGGGAGGGAAGATGGACAAGTAAAGGTGCGAGGGCATCGAATTGAGCTAGGGGAGATAGAGAGCATCTTACAGCAGCATCCTAGTGTGGCAAATGCGATCGCCAAAGTTATCGGATATCAGACACAAGACGCTTACTTAGCCGCATATATCGTTCCCAAAGATGGAGCAACACCCAGCTTGCAAGAGCTACATCAACACGTTGCTGCATTCTTACCTGAGTACATGGTTCCGGCAAAATTTATCTTTCTCGAACAACTCCCCCTTGGTGCAACAGGAAAGATTGATCGCAAAGCATTACCGATACCAAGTGATATTAAAAAAGCTCAAGTTAGTAGTCGTTCTCTAACTAAAACAGAATCTACAATGGCCAAATTATGGTCAGAAATTCTGGAAATGGAGACACCTGTTGCCGAAGATGATTTTTTCAACATAGGTGGAAACTCTTTTGCAGCAGCACGCCTAACCATTGCTATTAATAATACCTTTGGAATCGAGATTCCAGTAACCGCACTTCTGCAACATCCAACATTAGAAAAACTTTCAAAATTAATCGATGAACAATATTACAATAATTCATCAAATCGGTGGTCATCTCTAATTTCAATTGCCGGTGAAGAACCTAGTCCAAAAACATTTTGGTTTCACCCATCTGGTGGAGGAGTTTTGTGTTACAGAGATATGGGGCAACTCTTGTCACCACATTTACATCTTTTTGGCGTTCAGGCACAGCCTGTAAGTCAACAAAATGTGGTTAATTCAATACCTGAAATGCTTGATGTCTATCTAAATGAAATACGTGCTATCCAACCATCAGGGCCATATCATTTAGGTGGATGGTCAATGGGTGGAGTTATTGCTTACGTTGCCGCTCAACACTTAATTCAGCAGGGTATTCAGGTAGAAAGTCTAGTTTTAATTGATAGTCCTGCCCCTTTACGCCGCAAGATTCCCGAATTCGCAGAAATTGTCTCTTGGTTTATATCCGATCTCGCTGAAGTAGAACAAACGTTAAAACTTAGTTGCATCCAACAAAAAGAATCATCTAACGATCTACTATTAGCAGCATTACAAGAGGCGCAAAAAAGGGGTTTGATATCATTTGAAAATATGGAGGATTTACGCCCGATTTTTAATGTCTTCCACTCTAATATCCACGCCTTGTATAACTATCAAGCATCACCAATGAAAGAAGATGTTTCCTGCTTGGTTGTGATGGCAACCCAAAATATGCAAGAGCGTGTCGCTAGTGATTCTATGCAAATATGGCGTTCCCTACTACCAAAAACAACTTCATTTCGTGAAATTGAGGGAAATCATTATTCACTTCTAAAATATCCGTTAGTAAGTGAAGTGACACACCTAATTTTAGAACATTTGAAAACAAAGGTAAAAGTAGGCTAATTACTTAAATTTACAGTTTTGTGGTAAATAAATTAGCCCTGATTTTTGCCTGATTAGCAACGATAAATATCTAAAAGCCTGATTTGATTGGACATATTAGCTAATTTATGAGGATTGCATTTACCTCTTAAATCCAGGCTTTGATTATTTTCACCAGATATCTAATAAGTGGGACATTATGAAGCCAAAAAAAATTAAAACTAATCTGCTAGTAGCATTCTTTGTATTCAGCATTGTATTGACTACATCCATAGCTGGATTTGCGTATCCATATATGGGAAACAAGCAACCGAATTACGGCTTATATAGTCCTCCCATAGCTCACACAAATTACTTAGTACTGATGGCCAATGGGGTTTACGATCCGAAAGACCCATATTTCACGCCTCCTGACTTCAACTTTTTTTCGCATAAAGTTATGGGTTGGAACGATGCACAGATAGCGCAATATCGGCAAAAAGCTGTAAGTTTCTTTGCAAAACGCTTTGGCATTAATCCTGATAGTGCCGAATATACTGGGCGCGTCATCATGGTTCCTTTCATGCTAGATCCTCGATGGGAGTACCGCGTATACAATAAATCAAACGCTTATGTGCCGCCGCAAGGATGGGTTGCACGCGATGGGGGATTTCAATTAATTGCGATCGCTCCTGATGGTGTTGAGCTTGGTGGAGAATTTAGTGGTAGACACGCACCCAAAGGTGCGATCGCTGCCTTTGGCGAATTCAATATTCAGGTAGCTCCTCAAACTTATAAGCAACCCAAGGAAATTATCATTCATTATGAATCGCGGCAACCTGTCCTACAAAATAGTGGGTTTCCTTTAGAAAGAAATGGCAATGGAACATTAATAGCCCCCTTTGATGTATATCATCCAGAATGGGGTCATGGATGGGCATTTGCTCATATCACCGATGTCCTACAACCGGATGGTAAGTTGCAAACAAATAACCGCAACATTATGACATTCCCAGCCGGTGCAGCATTTCCCAACACAAATTAGTAAGACAACTTTCGACTCTTCTAGATCAGAATTTCAGAGCAACAATTAAGCTTTTCTTAAGGAACAAAAATTGTGAACACATCAACTTTTATCAAAGATACATCCGAGTTAGAAAAAACTCTCTTGACACTCATTAATCTAACGAACTCTGATACTTACAACCCATTCAAGGAAATTGTTTGGCCTGATAGCATAGAGAATCACAAATTATGGATGTCATCAAGCCTGATGTCAATTCATGGAACTCGCTTTGAACAAGAGCTTTCTGAGGAACAAATAATTGAAATCAGCAAGTGGGAATTTATCAATTTTTGCAGTTTGAATGTAACTGGCATCCGTGAATTATTAATAGAAATGACGAGTCGGTTGCATACACCAGGATTTGAAGTATTATCAGAATACTTGCATTATTTAATTGCAGAAGAGAATGAACACATGTGGTATTTCTCTAAGTTCTGTCTGCAATATGCTGGTAAAATTTACCCCGATAGAGCTTTGGCAGTGGCTAGTTTTCCAGAAGCAGATATCGCCAGCTTTATGGTCTTCGTTCGGGTTCTGATATTTGAAGAAATTGTCGATTTTTATAATCGAAAAATGGGTCAGGACAAAACGTTACCGAATTTTATCCAAGAGATAAACTGGCTTCACCACCTAGACGAAGGCAGACACATTAAATATGGTCGCCAGTATGTTAATTTAGCCTATCAGGAGTTGCTAAATAAATATCCCAAACAACGAATTTTAGAAATGGAGTCTACTATTAAAGGTTTTATGCAACTTTCTGTGCAAAAGCTTTATCGACGGGAGATATTTGTTGATGCCGGACTTAATGAGCCAGGTAAGATGCGAAAAGAGTTACTCTCGCATCCAGTCCGTCAGCAATTCAACAAAAAATTAATAGCAAGCACTGCAAAATTTTTGACCCAAGTAGGCTTATTTTCAGATTCGAGTGTGTTTCCTGAACCTGAATCAGTTGTTAATTAGCTATTTTTACTATAGCAATCCTAAACATTTGTGAGATAGAAAATCACTTAAGAGGTTGTTTGAAAAGTCTAATTTATTACTCACCGGGCAACTGGAAGTCGCGGCTACACAATCAAAACCCACCGACCTGGGTTAAAAACCCTTGATTTTCATTAGTCCACCTCCGTGGACTTATCTGCGAGACGCTGTTCGCGTTCGTTTGTGTAGTAGCGAATTCTATTCGCCTAATACTTTTCAAACATCCTCTAAAGGGTTGAAAAAACTTACTTGTAATCTCATACTTGAATTCGGATTGCTATTTTTCTTATAAATGCTGTAACAATTCAGGTATCTACATCTAATCTGTGTCTTTTGCAAGTTGTTTACTAATAAAATTGGATTTTTCTTAACACCATTGCGTGGTAAATTGCTGGCGGTCAACTAAGAATATCTCATGTTGATGCAAGGGTTGCGAGTATTTTTTGGGGCGGGATTTTATGCTTACCCCTCCAAAATGAGTGAACCGACACTTCGACATTCAACCTAAAATTTTCTTCAATTTTCACAAAATATATGTCAAATCCCAAAAACAAGCGTTTTCTATCCCTGACTCGTCGCCATGTCCTCAAGTTACTCGGCATCTCTGCAAGCTTTGGCGCAGGGGTTATGCTGCCAAGTAGCCTTCGTGCTGCAACCCCGCTAAAGGGAGATGAGCAAATATCTACCTCTATTAAATCCATTGAGAAAGAATCTGTTAATAAGGAAAGTAAAAAAAAGGTAAATGTTGGAGTGCTGGCTCGTTTTGAAGCAAAACCAGGTAAGGAAGCAGAACTTGAGAGTCTTTTGAGAAACGGTCTTGCGTTGGTAGAAAAAGAACCTGCGACAACCCAGTGGTATGCATTCAAAATCGGGCCTACGACCTATGGGATTTTCGACGTTTTCCCAGACCAGGCAGGACGGCAAGCGCATTTTGACGCTGAATTTACGGCTTTACTATTTTCCAAACTGCCTGAATTACAGGCATTAGAGCCAAAAATTGAGCTTATAGATGTGGTGGCAACAACCCTTGGGAGAAAACGCGTTACTAAGGAGCAGAAAAAAAGGGTAAATGTTGGAGTATCGGCTCGTTTTGAAGCAAAACCAGGTAAGGAAGCAGAACTTGAGAGTCTTTTGAGAAACGGCCTTGAGCTGGTAAAAAAAGAACCCGCGACGACGGAGTGGTTTGCAATCAAAATCGGACCTACGACCTATGGGATTTTCGACGTTTTCCCAGACCAGGCAGGACGGCAAGCACATTTTGACGGGGAATTTACAACTTTGCTATTTTCAAAACTGCCTGAATTACAGGCGTTAGAGCCAAAAATTGAGCTTATAGATGTAGTAGCAACAACGATAAATAAGAATATCCCAATTTGGGATTGAGTTGGGTCGAGGAAGAATATTACCTTCCCGCCCCTTAGATTTAGAGAACGTTTGAAAAGTCCTCTTATCGGTAGCAAAAATTTCTAACTCCCCCTTAAAAAAGGGGGGGTAGGGGGGATTAACAAGTGCCTCAAATCACAGCCAACCACTTTTCAAACAACCTTTTAGAACAACACTTACCCTCAACCTATCACTTTAACTAACCACTGTTTTTATTAAACTCATCCATCAATGAGAAAAACTTAGCAAAATTGAGTTTCACTTAATTATGAAGAATAATTTAGCAACACAAAAAAAGGCAAGCATTCTTTTACTAGATAAAATTAATCTATTAGTCACAAATAAAAAGATTTGGTTCAGTACCTTCATCATCTTCTTTGGTTTGCTTGGACTAGGTACTTTCTGGTTTATATCCAGATATAAAATTGACAATCAGATGACGGTGAAGCTACAAGAGTTATCTAATGCGGAGTATCCAGCAAATCCCGCTCAACTCAGCAAAAACTTTCACAGGTATTCTAATCGAAAATTAACAATTATCAAGAGAGATGATACCCACTTTGATTTTGTGTTGGAACCGACAAACGAAAAAACGGCAAAGATAGTTATAAAAAATGTTGACTTAAAGCTGTTAGTGCCTCAAGCACCAAAATGGGTAAAAGCAGATAAAAATTTAGAATTAATCGCTTTTACAGACCGTGAGTGGAACAGACAACAAGTTAGTTTCCCTGCTGATTCAAAAAATATAGAAATTACTGGAGGAGATGGTTTTGAAAAGCAAAATGTTGTAGAATTTGCTCTGGCTAACAATTGCTTAAATGCAGGATTTTGGGAAGTTTTATTTTTCACTAAAGAAAATAACAATAAATCCCTTTATTATCAAGGTTGGTTTACCTTTCCATTAGGACATTACAAAAACATTTTTGAAAAGAGCAACAAGATTTATTATTGGGAGTACTGGTGGAGATTAGAACACTGGCAAGATCCAAGCGGTACATTAATCAATCTTAATTTACTTAGGAAGGTTATTGATCAAAAAGAAGTAATTGCTGAGTTTCCTCTCAATGAGAGGATAATTTCAGCAGGAGAGCAAAGTAGAAAAATTAGAACTACGCTATCAAACAACTTGACTGTTTGGAAAGATATTTACAACAGTGAAAATAAAATTAAGTTTGCAACTTTTCGTCCTCCAGGATTTTATGATGCTAATCAGCTTTGGGAAAATCAATATTGGAGAATAGGTAAATTTGAGAAAGCTTCTGTCAGAAATATTCAACCTGTTGGAACTCAGCAAAATTTACAAGAAATAGAGCTAGTACTGAAAGATACTAAAAGCGGAGAAGAAAATAAGCTTTTTATCAGTGGAATTAACCTTCAAAAGATTCCTACCCTATCTACAGAAGAGTATTACAAAGGATTATATATGCCTATGGGAATTGGCATACCTCCTTTTTATCAAAGCTACGAAGAATTGACAAAAAATCATCCCGATAAAAGTCCCTACTTTAGTCTTCTGCTAGATTCCAAGGGTAAGTGGATAGATCATCATCGTTTAGCACTTGATGGTGTAGTAATGCACATTGATAAAGACAATCCTAGTCTCTTACATATTTATCTACTTTCTTATGAGAGAAATACTTTGATTGCTCATTTATTACTTAATTTAAAATAGATTTTGGACAGAGTTAAGTCATAATTTGATCAACTTATAAACCATGAGAACAAGGTTTTGTAACTGGTTTATATTACTGCTAAAAAAATCAAGTTTTAGAGGATATTTTAAACCTCTTAGAGTATACTAAAAACCTCTCTGTTTTGGGGAGAGGGATTTGAAAAACCCCATTTCTTATAGTCATGAGGGCTAAAAGGATTATGCTTTGATGTTAGCAATAATACTTTTCAAACAAATTCTTAGCTCGACTTATGGCAAACCGCCCTGATTGCTGTAAGCGTAATGTGTTGAACGTAATCACTATGAGCCAAGAGTAGTTTGCCGATGCAACTTTTATTCACACATAACTAAACTACATAGCGTTTGTAAACTTGCGATCGCTGCATTATTTCCCTTAAGTAAGTACCATCCGATCAATTTTTTCTGTCATGCTAAACCAACTTAATCAAAACCCTTCAGTTGAACTAATTCTCGATCCCATACTTCAAGGAGTTACAGTTAACGATCCAACACCTACTATTTCAGTGTTGTGGGATAAAGTTGCTCAACAAGCTGTAAGTAATGCCATTGTCGGCCCCACCATAGCCGATCGCGTCTATTCTATGGTGCATACGAGTATGTTTGATGCTTGGGCTGCTTATGACCCAACCGCAATTGCTACTCAACTTAAAGATCAACTACAACGTCCCCAAGTCGAAAATACAGAAGCTAATAAAAAAGAAGCGATGAGCTTTGCGGCTTATCGTACTTTGAAAGATTTATTTCCTAGCCAGGCGCTCATTTTTGACGAATTGATGGGCAAACTTGGCTTCGACCCTAACAATACAACCACTGACAGCACTAAAGCTGCTGGAATTGGTAATGTCTCTGCCGAAGCTTTATTAAAATTTCGCCATGAAGATGGTTCTAACCAACTCGGAACCAATCCTAAGGGTACACTTGGTGTTCCCTACTCTGATATCACTGGCTACAAGCCCGTTAACTCTCCAGGGAATGTGATCAACATTGAGCGTTGGACACCAGAAACAATACCCATTAATGCCCCCCCCGGACAAGGGAGAGTTCAACGGGTTCTAGGGGCCAACTGGAGTGGTGTAACCTCCTTCAGTTTGGAAAGCAACAACCAATTTCGACCGTCCGCACCCCAACCCTTTCTTTTAGTCGATGGACAAGTAAATCTGCAAGCAAAGACAATTACTCTCAAAAATGGGCAAGTACTTCCCATCACTAAAGATTTAATCGGAACAGTCATCAATCCCAAATTTATTGCCCAAGCAGAAAAAGTCGTTAATGTCAGCGCTAATCTCACCGACAAGCAAAAGCTGATTGCAGAATTTTGGGAAGATCAAGTTGGCAGTTCCTTCCCCGCCGGTTCCTGGATGACCTTTGGGCAATACGTGTCGGCGCGGGATAATCATACTCTTGATGATGATGCTAAACTCTTCTTTACTTTAGGAAATGGTGTCTTTGATGCAGGAGTTGCTACTTGGGAAGCTAAGAGATTCTACGACTATGCTCGTCCAGTGCGGGTAATCCGCTCTCTAGGCGAACTAGGTCTAATTGGGGAATTCAACAAAGAACTAGGAGGTTATGCCATCCAGGCTTGGAAGCCAGGACAAGGAACTCAGACAATTTTGGCAACCGACTTTGTGGCCTATCAACTCCCTGGTAGCAATCCTTCGCCACCTTTTCAAGAATATACTTCCGGTCACAGTGGATTTAGTGGTGCAGGTTCGACAATTCTTGAGCTATTCACAGATTCAGATTACTTTGGTGGTAACGTTACCTTTCAACCTGGGTTATCTCGCTTTGAACCTGGTATCACACCTGAAAAAGCCGTTACCTTGGAGTGGGATACGTTTTCCGAGGCCGCAATTGAGGCTGGTGTCTCCCGCATTTACGGTGGGATTCATTTTGATGAAGGAAATCTGAATGGTCAGATTGTCGGACAAAAAGTTGGTTTGAGTGTTTGGGAGCAAGCACAGTTTTTTATTGAAGGTGGTAAGGAGCAGAAAATCCTTTTTGGCACTAAGGGTTCAGATAAACTGGTTGGCACCGATGGTGATGAAAAGATTTATGCTCGTTCTGGTAATGACTCGGTTATTGCTGGCTTAGGCAACGATCAAATCTTTGGTGGTGATGGAGATGACCGAATCTGGGGTGATGGTGGCGATGATATTCTCAGAGGTGGTCTAGGTAGCGATCGCATTTGGGGTGGTCGTGGCAATGATATTCTCAGAGGTGGTTTAGGTAGCGATCGCCTTGAGGGTGATAAGGGTCGTGATACCTTCGTCCTAGCTGCTGGTGAAGGTACTGACACGATTATTGACTTCCACGTTGGCAAGGATCTCCTTGGTCTGGCTGATGGTCTAAAATTCGGTGAGTTATCTATCTATTCAAGGGGAAACCGAACGCTAATTGGGTTTGAAGACCAAACGCTAGCTATCGTCAATGGAGTCAGAAATGACCTCACAAGTACAGATTTTATCGCAATGTGAGAAGATTTTGCAGACTTAAGGCAAATGTACGTAAAACCTGAAACCTTTGCTGTATGACAGTAGATTCATTGTTTTAAGAAACGTAATAAATGATAAGTTCACACACTGACCCTTTGGGTCAGTGTGAGCTTCTTACGAAAATAGAAATTCCTAAATAACAGCCTAAAAAGGTATAGTAATTACGCAAAAACTATCTGAAAACCTCATAAATTCGTATCATTCGCGTTTTATCTGCGATAAGCTTCGCGTAGCTTGCTTCACCGTAAGAGTACGCGGTTCGTTATCCCGTAGCCTATGTGTAAGTCCTAAGGTAATCTACAAAGGTACTCCCCAATAATTGAAGCGG
The DNA here is from genome assembly GCF_015206995.1 of aff. Roholtiella sp. LEGE 12411. Taxonomy (GTDB): domain Bacteria; phylum Cyanobacteriota; class Cyanobacteriia; order Cyanobacteriales; family Nostocaceae; genus Komarekiella. The sequence continues at coordinate 83,599 of NZ_JADEXR010000001.1, forward strand.
TAACAGTCGTCTGTTCTTTGAGTGCTGGTTATCGTAACAGGATTGGATGTAAGTAGAACATAGATGTTAATAGTACGGCTGAAATATCAATTTTTGAGAGGGAAGCAAGACCTAGAATGTCATTTAAAAATATCATCTTTTTATTTACCAAGATGAGAAGTCACCAGACTGTACTCACGCTAGTATTGGTGACTTTACTGCTGGTGGTGGGAATGGACTTTGCGTCTCCAAAGTCGGTTGGACTGTACAGTCGGGCCGACGGTACGATGGTCTATGACAGCAACCTCAACATCACCTGGTTGGCAGATGCTAACTACGCCGCGACGCAATACAGACAAAGCTGCGGCGATCTGGGCACGAAAGAAGGAATAATGACATGGACCCAGGCGACAAAGTGGGTGGATGGTCTAGTCTATGGAGGCTTCAGTGACTGGCGGCTACCTACTACGCCGGCGTCAGATCCGAGTTGCGATCAACAAAATTCTATCGGCACTTATGGCTTCAATTGCACTGATGGTGAAATGGGTAACTTGTTCTACCAGGGATTAGAAGGTAAAGCGGGCGAGAATATTATCAAGACTCATAACAAAAACTATAGTCTGTTCCACAACATTTCGTTGTTCGGCAAATACTGGCTGGGTAAAGAGTTCGCGCCCCTAGCCCAAATCGCCTTAAACTTTCACACCCGTAATGGCTTCTCGAATGCAAACTCCAAGAGTGTTCCACTCCTAGTGTGGCCCGTGCGCGATGGCGACGTAGGATTAGACGCCAAGGGCGAGCCGAAAATCAAGTATCCGAAGTGCAGAAAGTTAAATTGACAAAGGTCTGGCAACAGATTCACCCTACTCTGCACCTGAAGGCGCAGATTTGAGTAAGTACAGCACTTAAATGAGAGATACAATGTCATTTACAAAAATCTATGTTTTTTTTGGTGGCAGTTCTGACAGGGAAACCAAGATGATCCCTCTCAAACAGACTTTATCTACCCTACTGCTTGTGACAGTACTGCTGATGGTGGCGATGGGCTTTGCCTCTCCCGCGTCCGCCGAACTGTACAGTCGGGCTAACGGTACTATGGTCTACGATAGCGATCTCTACATCACCTGGCTAGCGGACGCCAACTACGCGGCGACACTGTATGAACAAAGCTGTGGCAAGCTGGGTCATAACGGTGGGTTCATGGACTTTCCCGAAGCAATGCAGTTTGTCGATGAACTAGTCTACGGAGGCTTTAGCGACTGGCGGCTGCCAAATGCAGTGCAACCAGACCTCAGTTGTAAAAGACAAACTGTTGTTGGATCTCATGGTTTCAATTGCACTAACAGCGAGATGGGACATTTATTCTACGTCGATTTAGGCGCTAAGGCAGGCGAGAATATTATCCAGAACCACAACGAAAACTATAATCTATTCCGCAACATTTCGCGGCGAGGCTTGTATTGGAACACCCCGGATTATCCAACCTTTGCATTTATCTCCCGGATTTTTCAAACTCGTAATGGCAAGTCGAACGCTTACTCCAAGAGCCGTCTCGTCAGCGTTTGGCCTGTACGTGTCGGCGATGTGGGATTAGACGCCAAAGGTGAGGGGATCAGAAAGAATTGGAAGTGCAAAGACTTGAATACACAACAGGTCGAACCGAATTTCGAGTGAATGTGCGAATACTTGAATCGAGAATGATAGTCAGTAGCTTTAAACTCCAAAATGTCATTAAAAAAAATGGTTGGTTTTTTTTCTGGTGGCGCTTCTGAGCGCACAGCCAAGATGATCCTTCTCAAACAGACCTTATCCACGCTAATAGTTGTGGCGGTACTGCTCATGGCAGCGATGGGATTTGCCTATCCGGCGGACGCTGAACTCTACAGTCGGGCTAATGGTACTATGGTCTACGATAGCGATCTCGACATTACGTGGCTGGTGGACGCTAACTACGCAGCTACTGTGTATGAACAAAGCTATGGTCAGATAGGCACAATAGATGGAAAAATGGAGTGGGCCCAGGCTATGGAGTTTGTCGAGGATCTAGTATACGAAGGTTTTACCGACTGGCGATTACCAACTTCGATGCAACCAGATCCGAGTTGCGAAGGTCAAAACCCTCCTGAAAGCGGCGGTGGCTCCTTTGGCTTCTATTGCACTCATAGCGAAATGGGGCATTTGTTTTACAAGGGGTTGGGCGGTCAGGCAGGTGAGAGTATTGTCAAGATCCACAACAACAACAACTACAATCTGTTCCGCAACATTGTTTCTGACATATACTGGCTCAGTACACAGTTCGCGCCCTTTCCCGTAATTTCGTTAAACTTCCATACCCTTGATGGCTACATGAACTTTAACTCTAAAACTGTTCGGCTCCATGTGTGGCCTGTGCGTGACGGCGATGTGGATTAAACACAAAGGGCAACTGGTCTTACCTTAGCGTCATCCAAAAGCCTGAATTTTACATTAGAAGCCATTTATAAAGTAAATCTGAAATCTGGCTTTCACCATAACCAATCTTCAATAAAAGTATGAAAACTGAATTATTCTGGCTGACATTAACGATCACAATGACTGCACTGTTTTGGGTGCTTTACATAATCAACAGGATGCAAGAAATAGGGGTTTGGACGGCTTTACAGAATCCTAAGCCAGATGAGCCACCTAAAGCGCAATGGGCTCATCGGATGATGCACGCCCATACGAATGCCGTCGAAAACCTAGTGATCTTTGCTCCATTGGTGCTGACTTTGTCTGCAACAGGCACGAGTACATCGCTTACTGCGAGCGCAACTATACTGTATTTCTTTGCTAGAGCCGCTCACTTTGTGATTTACACCTTGGGTATTCCTTTTTTTAGAACTGTTGCGTTTGCTGCTGGTGTTGTCGCTCAGTTAACTATCGCACTGACATTATTGAGGGTGCTGTAGAAAGGAAAATGGATAAAGTCGAGCTTAAGAGATTTGGAAAATTTGACCCTGGTTGAGTTGCGAGAAGCGAAAACAGTTCCTCAAGGTACACGCGCTCGCGTGTACATGATTCAATTAAACGCCCAAGGCTGAAATGTACCAGTAATCGCCAAAATTTTTAAGTGCCGCGAAAAGTTAGTTTATCGTGCGTAAAACTCTATCCCCTCATGGGTGGGGCAGTTGACTAGAATAAATTCAGTAGACCTACTAGAGTTTAGGAGCGCACTATGCCACGCAAATTTGGAGAAATTGCTTTTACTCCTGAAGTTGAAGCCGCGCAGTCACAACGGGGTTCGCGGCAAACCCATGAACGCTATATTGCCAATGGCCCTGCCAATGACTCAATTACCTTAGAGATTGCGGAATTTATTGCTCATCTGGATGGGTTTTATTTGGGAACGGTCAGTTCCAATGGCTATCCCTATATCCAGTTTAGAGGAGGAGCGCCCGGTTTTCTGAAAGTGCTAGATGAGAAAACTCTGGGTTTTGCTGACTTTTCCGGGAATGTGCAGTATATTACCGTAGGCAACCTTGAAGGGGAAGCAAAAGCATTCCTGTTCTTGATGGATTACCGCCACCGCAGACGCATCAAAATTTGGGGAAAGGCAGAATATATTGAAGGGGATTGTGCTTTGATTGAGCGACTTCACATCCCTGGCTATCCAGCAAAAGTTGAACGAGCTATTCTTTTTCACGTCGAAGCCTTGAGTGAGAATTGTTCTCAGCACATTCCTATCCGCTATTCTGTTGCCGAAGTTGGCGATGCCATTACTGAGCGATCGCATTAGCAAGCTACGGGAAAGCGAGAACTTAGAAGAAGCTACCCAGGCTGTGTTGAAGCATTTACTGGAACTAAAGCGTCAGTATTTAACTGCTGTGGAAGAAGTGCGATCGCTCTTTTAAGTCTAGTTGGACTTTGATCACGTCTCAAGGAGTACTCTGCCTAGCATTGATCAGCAGTTTTAATGACTAATAACTGTATGCAAGGTTTTTAATAACTCCTGTGTTGTATAGGGTTTGGGCAAAAATGCTTTATGCTTTGCTGTTTTATCGATTGGTATCTGTTCGCTTGTTGATAATCCGCTGATAGCAATAATCCGTAATTGGGGATTGATTTTTTCCAATGTGCGAATGGTGGTTGCTCCATCCATATTAGGCATCATCATATCGATAATTGCGGCACTAATTTGATCCTTATGCTCAGCGTACAGTGCTACTGCTTCGATGCCATCACTGGCAGTCATTGCTGTATAATTATAATTTTCTAAGGAAATTTTGGTAATCTCCTGAATGGCAGCTTCGTCATCTACAATTAAAATACATTCTCCGCGTCCAATCGGCATTTCCGTATCTTCTAACGACTGGGTTGCAAATGTATTAACTGCTGGCAAATATACCTTAAATTTTGTGCCTCTGCTTACGCGATTGGAGACAGTGATAAAACCTCCATGTCCTTGAATAATTCCTAATACTGTTGATAGTCCAAGTCCTGTACCTTTACCGGACTCTTTTGTTGTAAAAAACGGTTCAAATATTCTATCTAATATTGCGCTTTTGATTCCAACCCCTGTATCAGTAACAGTCAGGATAATGTAATAACCAACATTAGCCTCTGGATGCATACTGGCATAGTTTTCATCAATGAAAATATTTTCAGCAGATATTGTCAAAGTTCCACCTCTAGGCATGGCATCACACGCATTGAGACATAAATTAATCAATACTTGATGTAGTTGGGTACTATCGGCACAAATAGGTAATAAATCTGGTTGAATTTCAGTGCGGACTATTATTGATTTGGGAAATGTTTGTGCTACGATTTGCTTCATTTCTAAAACTAAGTGCTTGACTTGAAACACGGTGCGATCGCCTTCAATTCCCCTAGCAAACGAGAGCACTTGTTTTACCAAATTAGCACCACGTTTGGCATTACTTTCTATAACCGATAGCATTTGGTAAATGCTGCGATCGCGGTACTTAGTTTTAAGCAGTTGCACTGACATCAAAATAGGTGACAATACATTGTTTAAATCGTGAGCAATACCACTAGCAAGAATGCCGATACTATCCATGCGTTGAGCACGTAAAAACTGCTTTTCTAGTTGTTTTTTCTGAGTAATGTCAGTATCAACAACGAGGATTGATTTGGCTTGAGAATGTTCATCTTGTATCAGCGTCCAGCAACTTTCGACTATGATTTCCTTGCCAGATTTGCTAGTTTTGTGTAATTCACCTTGCCATGAGCCATGTTTCCAGACACCTTGGTAAATTTCTAGCTGTTGTGGCAAAGGTTCGGTGTCTAAAAGTTCACTAGCATTCTGGCCAACAGCTTCTTCTGCCTTCCAGCCATAAAGATTCTCAGCACTTTTATTCCATAATACAATCGTGTTTGACAAATCTCGTACAACAATTGCATCTGTAGCAATATCCAGCAATGCTGCTTGTTCACGTAGTTGGTGTTCTACCTGTTTGCGTGAAGTGATTTCTTCAACTACATAGGCAAATTGCGGATGGTTATTAGAACTAACTGCGATCGCACAGATTGTTACTGACAACCATCTTGTACCTTGGGGAGTATCGTGAGAATATTCAAACCTGACGGGTAATTGAGTACGTTCTGCTTGGCGGTAGCAATCAATCCACTGGGACAAATATTTTTGTGCAACACCCATCTCACGCGCTAGACGATTTTGCATCACTTCTGGGGTTAGCCCAAAGAGTTTTGCTGTAATCGGATTATCTAAAATATGCAAGATATCGTTATCTACCAACTCCACAATTCCCATCATCGGCGCACTGCCAAAGAAACTCTTAAGAGTACCTTCACTTTGACATAATACTTCTTCTGCCTGGTTGTACTCCTTTTTGATACTAGCCATTTCAGCTAAGTTACGCCAAATCTCCAGTTGTCTAACTATCAGACGGCTAAGAGTTTGCAGTGCTTCTACCTGTTTGGAACTGATTTGGTGTGGTACGCGATCCATTACACACACAGTACCGATGGCTTTTTCTCCTGGTGCAAACAAAGGCACGCCTGCATAAAATCTTACATAAGGTTCACCCGTGACGATTACATTTTTAGCAAAGCGTTCATCTGCTAGTGTGTCAGGAATAATCAAAATATCGTGCTGGATGCAAATTGGACAAAAGCCTATATCTACAGGCATTTCCTGTACATTTATCCCTACCTTAGCTTTGAACCATTGACGGTTAGTGTCAACTAGATTAATCAAGGCGATCGGTGTGTCACAAATCTGCGCGGCTAAGAACACGAGATCGTCAAATGCTGCTTCTGGTGCAGTATCAAGAATCTGGTACTGATGCAGAGACTCTAGCCTAGTTGCTTTGTTATTACACACTAAAGATTTCATTCGATTTTTCCTAGTATTACTGAATTACAACTAGCCGTAAGATTACTAGCACTCTTCTAAATTCATGAACCAGGTAACTATAAGCTTGGCAGTGCTAAAATACTGCCTATTATAAGTTTAGTTTTAAGTGCTATAAGATTCCTATTTGATTGTTGAAAAAACTGCGTACACTTCTAACTCCCTTTTTTCCTATTCCCCATTCCCTATCCCCCATTCGGTGTCTCTACGAGTTAGTTCACGAATCAAATCGGATTACTATATATAGATAAGTGGTAGCCCAAATTAGCAATTTGCTGCTTGGTTAACTTAGATGTCATTGCACTTGATAGCTTAATGAATTCATTATCAGATTATCTAAAAAAGTAACGAGCAAATAACTTGATACTTTGTATATTACAGTAATACGTCTGAAGATGGATTACCACAAAGTGGAGTACTTACGTAAGTTTACGTAAAACTTTTAAAACTTATGTCATTATTAAAAGCTTTAACTCACAGATTAAGTTACTACCATGCAAGAAAAAGGCTTTTAGTCCTTGATTTCAGAGTCAAATAATTATGTATCTATTCTGTGCTCCTAATTGTTTTACAAATTTTCACAAACACTCACTTATTTGTGCAAGCTCAAAAGTCAAAGGGGTGAAAACCGCATAGTACCGCATAGTATTGAGCAACATATTTAACAGCCTCTAAACATAACCAACAGCACTTAATTCAAGGACAATATATTTAGTGCTAACCAAAACTGATCCTAGTTAATCTCAATCCAGTTATGACAACCCTACTTAGTCCGATTAAACCAAGAACCGAAGATAGCTTTGCTATTAACTTTGCACCATTGTCTATTGCAGAAATCTACGCCAAAGTAGACGATCCAGCCGACGGGGCTGTAGTTGTAATGAGTGGTATGGTTCGCAATCAAACCGATGATAAACCTGTGGTTGCTTTAGAGTATCAAGCTTACGAACCTATGGCATTGCGGGTATTTTATCAAATTGCTGCTGATATTCGCTCGTCTTGGTCTAATATAAATCGGGTAGTGATTTATCATCGCGTTGGGCGTTTGCAAGTTGGAGAAATCAGCGTTTTAGTAGCTGTCGGTTGTCCTCATCGCAGTGAGGCGTTTGAAGCTTGTCGTTATGCGATTGATAACCTCAAACATAATGCCCCCATTTGGAAAAAAGAACATTGGGAAGATGGTTCTAGTACCTGGGTAAGTATTGGTGCTTGTAAACAGTCAGGAGAAAATTGTTAAAATTCCTAACAGGATGTCTGAGAAGTTAAAAATGTTACGCTGTAGCAAGATCCCGTAGGCTATGGAGTGATAGCGTCAGAGGATGTTTGGAAAGTATAAAATGTCTGTTGTTCGCGCAACCTTTCCGTAGGGTAGGGAGCGCCACCGTAATGTTCGCGGAGCCTATTACAGAAAAGCATCTCACCATTTAACGGAAAATAGAGATTCTTTCTTCCGTTTTGCTCCAGTTTGAATGACAAATTATACCTTTCATCAACTTTTAAAACATCCTCTCAGCTACAATCACCAGTAAGAGCGATTCCTTTTCAGGACTTACGTAAGTGTCATATTTTTAACGCCAGAGGTTGTCCAGAGTCAAAGGTCAAAAGTCCAAAAAACCTTGATTTTTGACCGCCACTTGCTTTAAGTCGGCAGAGCCGCAAGGGCGCAGTGGCTCCCCTTGACCCTTGACTCTTATACCAGAAGCCTTATGTGCCAGTTGCGTAAGTCATACTTTTATTTAACCGCGATCGCGCAATCGATATCAGCACATTAGTCTAATGTTGCTTAATAACACCGTTTTGTAAAATATTTTTGCAGACATCACACAAAATGGTTTATTTGAAACAATTAATAACCTAATAAAGACGCATTAGCGGAGTAGCACGAAAGTTTTTACTAATAAAAAATTATCAATACCAAATTTATTATTTGTTGCAATTGTTTACATATATTGCACTATTCTATTGCAGTTTGTAAATAGTTTTTGGATCTGTAAGGAATATTCCTTTAGACTGAATCTCAATAGAAAAAATCTTGGGATCAACACAAATGCATTCGGTAAACTTATTTTGTCACGAAGTTGCAGTTGCTGTTTCTTTTGTAGCTTGTATTATCGGACTGATATTACTGTGGGACAACAAGCAGCAAAAAGATGATGTAGAAGAAACAGAGCTAATTTTGTTTAGAATGAGCTTTGCTTACTGGCTAGTTTACTGTGTTGCTTTTGGCGTTGAGAAACTAGTTTTACCAGACTGGGAAACTGTAATAACGACTTTAAAAATAACTACTGCTTTGTCATATTTTTTAACTTTTTCTTGTATCCTCAGTCTGCCACTACATAAATTTGCAGTACATCGTGTTGAGGAATAGTTAAGGGTCAAGGGTCAAGGGTCAAGGGTCAAGGGTCAAGGGTCATAAACTTTTTGACTTTTGACTTTTGACTATCAAATTGATTAAATTTTCATAGCGATCGCGATCGCCGTTTCGAGTTGATCCTGAGTCAAAGGTGTAAGAATAAACACTTCTTGCACCGTTTTACCCTGGCGTGCGATCGCTTTATAGCCTCCTCGAATTGGTACCGATACGCGGAGTTGCATTTTAGGACAATGACCTTTTACCCGCCCAATGACTCCTGGCGTGACGGTTTGAATGCCATCGTGTTGACACAGACGTTCTAAAATTGGGATAAGACCTGAAATGTGGGTCGAGTGATTCCAAACCAGTCTGCCAACTTTTTGAGAGGCCGCCCGGAGAGCTTTTGCGGTAGATTTGTCCATGATAATTAAGCGGCTTCCAGAGGTGCCATTGTTAAACCAGCTCGGCGCAACTGCTGATGGTACAGTTCCGCCGTTTCTTGGGGGCCAACCCAAACGATCGCTTGACCTTCAAAGTGTACCTGATTAGTCAAATCCCAGGCGCGATCGCTAGTCATGTCTGGAATATACTTTATCAAACATTCAGCCACGTGTTGAAATGTATTAAAGTCATCGTTTAATACAATCACTTTGTAATTCGGATAAGTTTTACGGGTAACTTGATTAGACCGTTCAGGAGCTACAGTTGGTGCTGTGGCCATCCCGTAAACAGCTGCTGAAAGTGTCGTAACCATAGAACAATATAGTCAATAGGATTTTCAAAACTACACTACAAGTTACTAGTTTAGTTCATAGTGGAGAGTCAAGGGTCAAGGGTCAAGGGTCAAGGGTTAAGGGTCAAGGGTTAAGGGTTAAGGGTCAAGGGTCAAAAGAGTTTTAACTTTGGACTATTGACTTTGGACTATTGACTCTTGACTAATGACTAATTACCGCCAATTATCCCAGTTTTCGTTAAAAATGGATGTATCGGGGAAAGCAGTGGGGTTGCCATTTTGCTTCAACAGCCGTTTAAGGGCTTCTAGTTGTGGTTCTGATTTTGGTAAGTCATCGACTAGTTGGTAAGGTGCAACAGCATTTTTGATCGCAAAAGCTGCAACTGTTCCCGCAGCTGCGCCAGCAGACCATTCAAAGGAGTGTACACGATAGGCAGCGGCGGCAATGTGACTTGTAGCAATGCTTTTACCTCCTACTAGCAAATTGTCAATTTTCTGGGGAATCATCGCCCTCAAGGCAATTTGGAAGGGATAAGCTTGGCCAGCACCACGCCGTTCACCTGGGCGTTCTTTGTTACCAGGCATTTCTGGTGGGCTGTTCACCATGCAAGGATGGAAATCTATAGCGTAGTGACCAATACCCACAGCATCCGGGAAGATGGTAGAACGAGTCCGTCGCATTGCTTTGTCTGGTGAAACTTTACCGTCAATTACCGATACAGCTTCCAAGCCTGAAAGTGCTGCTCTTAACCTGCGATACATATCTGCTGGTAGAGTCTTGCGGTAATACTCGTCATTATAGTCACGGCGAGAAATATCAATTTCCCAGATACCAAAGCCGCCTGGTTGTCCCCAACTGGGGCGTCCAATGACACGGCGTCCTTCCCGCATATAGGGATATTTTGATAAACCATGCACTGTCCCCATTGGGGAATTTAGCCCTGTTAAAAGTTTGTTATTGGTTTGCGGTTGCTTGACGCCATTTCCCAATTGGGAATCTGTTGTTCCAGCATAGAGCCAGTAAAAGAACGAGAGGGCATTTTCCTCAGCTTTGCGTAGGCTTTCTTTTCGCAGTCCCCCCATCCACCCCCCTGGTTTTAACTGCCCAGTGCCTTGCAACTGTTGGCGAGTGTAAACTAAATTATCAGCAGCGGTTCCAGGGCGGTAGTCGTTACCCCAAGTCCAGTTTTGCATGGAGATGTCTCCCGGCATTGGAGCAGTAAACTTGACACCACCGAATGTTGCTGGTTTACCCTTCCTGGGACTCCAAATGCGGCGGTAAGTAAAAATTAAATCAAAGTTTGCCAGTCGTGTTAATTCATAGCTGAAATATGGTGAATATTGTAAATAGAATGGGGGCATTTTCTGCGCTTGCGGTTCCTTGGTTGCCTCCATTGCAAAGGTGTAGGTAAAACCTTGCGTACAATAAGGATCGTTTGTAGTGCTGGAAGAAGAAGGTTCCAGGTAGGAACGAGCATCAATACCTAACCGATAGGGGACATCAGCCAGGGCGATAATTTCCCCGGTTTCGCTGGCGTCTACAACGTACCAATTAGGAGCGTTGCTTTTTGATTGCTTAGGAATAAAACGGATAATAGTTTTGGTAAAGCCAGACGAATTTTGATAGCGATATGCGTCTTCAATGCTTTGAGATAAAGTAAAGGTGTTGAGGGGTGGTGAACCTTGTACTGGTTGATGTTGGATTGCGATCGCACTATTAATTATTTTGCCATTAGTACTAATATCCAAATCCTTTACTACCGTGTTCGGAAACCATTGCAACTTACCTTTACCCCGCTTTTCGGCATCTTTGAGCATCTGATTGAGAATATTGTGAGCATCACGGGGAAGAAAACAAGAATCACTTACCCAACAATCACCGGGATTAAGTTCACCGTATTTGCGCTCAATCCGGTTTCGCAATTCCAGGTAGCCGCGAGAATAGAATTGACGAGCTCGCTGGGTTGGCCGTTCGTCTAATGCAGATGTCCCTTGAGCAGAAATTTGTCCTCCCAGCCAGTCGGTAATTTCCGTTAGACAAACCGTTTGTCCTGCTAATAACCCCTCGTAAGCCGTCGCCACGCCGGAAAGTCCACCACCCACAACTAAAATCTCGCAATTAACGCTTTTGTCTGGGGTTCTGGGTGCGGCGCTGGCGCGAAGCGCACCAGCAAAGCTGAGGGCAAAATAAGGCGCAATAAGAGTAGATATTAAGCTGAGACTAATCAGCGATGTCTGACGATAAGCTACTTTGTGTCTACGTTTCATGATTAGAGAAATCCCTTCAAATCCTAGTCACCTTGTAGACGGTAGCATTCGTTAAATGTTCATCTCAAGCTAATTTTGGACAATTGCGGCTGAATATACGTCGTCTACGGAAAAACTTAGCAAATATTAACGCCCAACCAGGAGTAGCAAAAGCGATATTTTTCAGCATTGGCTGACAGCATACCTTTAGAAAACGATCCTGATACTGATGAGCTTTCTTACTACGCTCGTTATCTTCCTCAACCAACAGCGCAATCAAAGCCATTTGTTCGCTGTTTAATTTGGCTGATTGACCTCCAGAGTGCGGCTTTGCTTCAACTGTGCCACAAAAACGGAATCGCCTTAGTAGGCTCTGAACAAAACTTAAACTCACGCTAAATCGTTTCGCCAATTGTCGTTGAGAGCCTTCTTTATTGTTATGGGCATCCATGACTTTTTGGCGTAGATCGGTGGAGTAAGCTTTCATATTAATGCACATGGTTATTGATATACTCCATCTTCCCACACTGTATTTCACTCAAGTGAGAACCGCTATATATAAACCTGGAAACCCAAATTACATTTTTCTGTTCTCAATTACGAGTTGGTATTATGTCTCTATTCCCATCACTTGGCAATAAAAAAGATACACGTACAGTAGGACGTGGTTTACAGCCAATATTTTCAATCGTATTTACCCTATTGATGATTGGCAAGATTGAAGCCCGTTTGGTATATCTGCAAATTGTTGAAGTGCCAAAACTTCGGCAACGAGCAGAGGCGAACCGGGTTCGGTTGATTCTTAAACAACCCGAACGCTGAATATTTGCCCAAAGTTTAGCAAAATTGTATACAAATAATGTTAATTCTGAAATTATTTTAGTCTTATGGCTTTATTGCAATCATCTCCACTTAGCATAAAAAAAAATACACGTACTGTTGGACGCAGTTTCCAGACGATATTTTTAATCACATTTACCCTATTAATGTTGACTGGAATCAGCGTTCGTTTAGCATATTTGCAAATTATTGAAGGAGCGCACTACCGAAAGCTAGCTGAAGCGAACCGAATTCGGATGATCCCAAAACACCCAGAACGGGGCAACATTTTTGATCGCAATGGCAAACTTTTAGCCAGTACTCGCTATCCCCGGTCTGTATACTTATGGCCTATGGCACACACTAAGCCTGCGTGGTCGGTTGTGGGATCGCGTCTATCTCAAATTCTTGACATCCCCCAAGAGGAGATGGAAAAGAAATTAGAAGAGGCAGGTGCTAACTCTTCTTCACTCATTCGGATTGCTCGTGACTTAAACGAAGCACAAATTACGGCAATAAAGGAGTATGAAAACGAACTCAAAGATGTGCAAATTCATACGGAAGCCGTTCGCTATTATCCTCACGGCAAGGAATTGGCACATGTACTAGGCTATACACGTGAATTGACCGCTGAGCAGTTAAAACAAAAGCAAAAGGAAGGCTACCGATTGGGCGATGTGATTGGTCAGATGGCAATCGAAAAGGCCTATGAGAAGACACTGCGAGGTGAATGGGGCGGTCAGCAGGTGGAAGTAGATGGTGCTGGCCGACCGCTCCGAGTTTTGGGCGAGAAACAGGCAAAAGCCGGTAATGATTTGCACTTAACCATAAATTTAGATGTGCAAAAGGCAGCAGAAAAAGCTTTAGGCGATCGCAATGGTGCGATCGTGGCACTTGACCCTAAAAACGGTGCCGTTTTAGCAATGGTATCTCACCCTACCTTTGACCCAAATATTTTCTCTAAGCAGAAACTCACTCAAAAAGATTGGGAAACTGTACAAGGTGCAGAGCATCCCCTGGTTAATCGTGCTCTCAGCGCCTTCCCACCCGCTAGCACCTTCAAAATTGTCACAGCGACTGCTGGGCTAGAATCGGGTAAATTTTCTCCTAAGACAGTCTTACAAACCTACGGTTCTCTAAACATTGGTGGAACTCGCTTTGGGGAGTGGAACCACGCCGGATTTGGGCCGTTGGGTTTTGTCGGGGCATTACAGTGGAGTAGTGATACCTTCTTCTATCAAATTGGTCGGGGAGTCGGCGGCCCAACTTTGATTGAATGGACTCGCAAGTATGGATTTGGCAAAAAAACTGGACTTGAGTTCGTCAACGAAGAATCAAAAGGTTTGGTTCCAGATGAGGTATGGAAACAGAAAGTTTGGAAGATGCCTTGGACTGTAGGCGATAGCATCAATATGTCAATTGGTCAAGGCGCTTTACAAACCACACCTTTGCAAGTTGCGATCATGTTTGCTGTGCCTGCTAATGGTGGTTATCGAGTCCAGCCGCATTTGCTTAAGGACAATGAAGAAGCAAAAAGCTGGCGAGAATCTTTAAATATGAAGCCGACAACTATAAATATCCTCCGCGAGGGACTGCGAAAAGTCGTGGCTGAAGGTACAGGTAAACGCTTGAACCAGCCAACAATTCCCCCAGTGGCTGGGAAGAGTGGCACCGCTGAAGCATGGAAGGGTCGTGTTAAAGAAAATCACGCTTGGTTTGGTGCTTATGCACCCGCTGAGGAGCCAGAAATTCTCATCGTGGCATTTGCCGAACATTCTGGTGGTGGTGGTGGTAGTGTTGCTGCTCCGATGATCTTACAAATTATGGAGGACTATTTTCAGCGTAAGTATCCAGGCAAGTTTCAGAAACCAGCATCTGAAAACTCAGAAAACAGCCGTCGCAACTAAGGATAAGGGGAAGGGAGATTAGTTGCTCTCAAACCCAATATTTGGGGCTGATTCTTCCCCTATTCCCTATTGTAGATTTTCTCCTAACTCCCTCAACCTTGCAGCTAAACGTTCTGCACGTTGGCTTTCAGCTTCTGCACGTTGGCTTTCAGCTTCTGCACGTTGGCTTTCAGCTTCTGCACGTTGGCTTTCAGCTTCTGCACGTTGGCTTTCAGCTTCTGCACGTTGGCTTTCGGCTTCTGCACGTTGGCTTTCAGCTTCTGCACGTTGGCTTTCGGCTTGTGCGCGTTCGTGTGCTGCTTCCTCTGGTAAGAAAACTAAATTTCCTTCGCGATCATAAAATCGTAACCAAGTGGCAGTTTCTCGATCTATTGTTCCTTCCCAAGTTCCCAGCCAAAATCCTAATGTTTCGCACCACAAGCAACCTTGCTCATTAGCAACTAAAGGCTGATAGCGAAAATTTACATCTAATCGCCATCCTTGTAAGGAGTTAGGATCAAAAGGGTCAAAAACGAAATAGTCTCTAGTTTTAAAAACTTTTTCATAAAGATTCTTTTTCTCCCCTATATCCACATTTCTTGTTGAAGGGGACATTAATTCGACAATCACATCAGGATAACGTCCGTCCTCATCCCATACAACCCAACCTTGACGAGAACGATTTCCTTCGACGTTGAGGGCTACAAAAAAATCTGGCCCCCTGAAATCCCGATTTCGCGCTTGGGTACGACTATAGTAAACAAACATATTACCACCGACGAAGTAATCATTGCGGTCTGACCAAGCTTGTTGTAACGACCGGATTAAAACGTTCATGGCAATACGGTGGCGGTTACTTTCCAATGGTTCTCCGTCATCAAATATTAAATCTGTCGGTGGTAAAGGGGGTTCCCAGTCTGGGACAGGAGGCGCTGGGAAACTCTGGTTTTGAGTAATGTTAGTTGACATCGCATAACCTCCCAAACTTGAGATTTATTGAGATTTGTCTTAATTCTCGGCAATATATTTATTATTTTCTAACAAAAAATCTCAAAGAAGGTGCGATGAGACAAAGCTGAAACACCTCCGATGTATCACAACAAACACAGTCAGATGATTCTACTAGACTGCGCGATCGCTTTTATTGGGGTATCTGAGCGGGTTTCAAATTTCTGGCTTTGTAGAACGTTTCTAAGCTGTTGCGATCGCCTACATAACGCCAGTGCCAAGGCTCATAACTCACACCTTGAACATTGTCTTTGGGAAATGACATCTCAAAGCTGAAGCGTGCTGCATTCGCTTGTAGCCACTGATAAGCTTTGGTATTGTCAAAGTTGGTTTGGAGATTAGTTGCTGGTACTCCTCCATCTCCAATGTCCACAGCATAACCTGTGTGATGTTCGCTATGGCCAGGAGGAGCACTGAGGGCAGCTCTTTGTGCTGGGGTTTGATTTCGCTGAGCACTAACATTAAAAAATAACTGCTCCTGCTCTTTGACTGAGCGAAAACCAGAAATTGGCACTAAAATTACACTCGCACTCCGCGCTGCTTGTGCCATCGCCTGAAACTTTTCGGCAGCAGCTTTCCGCATTTTGATCCGCCCATTAGCATCAATCGTCGCTAGTTCGGACTCAGGTGCTTCCGGGTATGTCAAATGCCCCAACAGAGCATCACCACTATTACCTTGGCGATTAACAGAATTACCAGATTCTGGAGTGGGTGCTGGCGAAGGTTGAGAATCGGCAGTTTTTTTGGGTGCAGTGACGAAAAATAAAAAACCACTAATCAAAGCCAGTATGACAAATCCCACTACTCCCCCAACCAGCAAAACTTGAAGTCGCAAGCTAACTTTAGGAGCTACATCAGGAGTATCGCGTAAAGCCGCTGGAATATCATCACCAGGTTCACCCGATGAGCTTTGCGGTTGTCCAGAAAACCCAACTTTATTCAAAGGTCAACTCCTGCTTTTGATTTATAACAGATTGTAGACTGGACATAAATAAACATATTGGGTAACATTTTACATCTGTATTCCTAGGCGTAAACTTGACAAATATCCTAGAACTATACGTCAAGCTGGTGGGATTAGCCCTAATAGGCTTTATTTTGGGACGTAAACTACCTAACACAGTGCCCAACCGTTTAGGGCAAACACTTTTCTGGGTGGGAGTACCTATAAGCA
This sequence comes from aff. Roholtiella sp. LEGE 12411, assembly GCF_015206995.1. Lineage (GTDB taxonomy): Bacteria > Cyanobacteriota > Cyanobacteriia > Cyanobacteriales > Nostocaceae > Komarekiella. Next base: position 100,156 of record NZ_JADEXR010000001.1, read on the forward strand.
TAGTAGCCTTTTTACGCCAAGCTGACTTGTCGGGGCAAATTTGGATTGCACCTGCGTAGACGCGCAGCGGCTTGTCGCCAGACATCGCTTACCTAGCTATTTTACTAGGGGCATTTTTAGCTTGGCTGGCAATCAAAGGACAAGCCTATTTCACAAATACCATTCCTCAAAAATCAACTCAGGGTAGTTTAATCCTGGCAGCAATGGTCGGTAATACAGGTTATCTCGGCTTTCCCATCACCCTAGCAATGGTAGGAAAAGAATACTTTGCCTGGGCCCTCTTCTACGATTTACTGGGGTCACTCTTTGGAGCTTATGCCTTCGGTGTGGCGCTTGCATCTCATTTTGGCAGCAATGTCAGCAGTTATTGGCAAATTACTAGGGCAATCTTAATTAATCCTGCTCTGTGGAGTTTCGGCTTTGGCTTGTTGTTTCGACAGGTAAAAATACCCACAGTAGTGGAATTCTTCTTAGAAAAACTTGCCTGGAGTACCGTTGCTCTGTCTCTGGTGTTAATTGGGATGCGACTCTCGCGGCTCAATTCCTGGAACAGTCTACCACAGGTAGGGATAAGCTTAATAATCAAAATGCTATTAGTCCCCTTGATTTTGGGCAGCACTCTACCACTATTTGGGGTAACTGGTTCCGCCGCACAGGTGATTGTATTACAAATGGCAATGCCTCCAGCCTTCGCCACACTGGTAATTGCCGAAACCTTCAATCTCGATCGCGATCTCGCTGTGACTGCCTTGGCAGCTGGGGGTATTGTATTACTGTTGACTCTTCCACTGTGGCTGTGGCTGTTCTAAATTTAGAACTATTCAGTAGTAGGACTTACGCAAAATATCTCTCAAACTCTGATTTCTCCGTGTACTCTGTCTTGAAAAGTTTGTTACGTAGGTAAACCCTCCTGACAACTTTTCGCTACGCCTCTGCGGTTTGTTATTTCCTAACTCGTACGTAAGTACTAAGTAGTTCTGAGTACTGAATAAACATCACGCTTAAATAACTTGTGTCTTATGCTGCACGAGATATAAATCTTTTTATTTAGGAGACTTTATACTCACAAGCAAAGTCTTAATTGATACTTTTTGACTTGTAACCACTGCTTTGTTTGTAAAAAAAAATATCAAATTATCACAATATTACCCAAGTGTTTTCAACATCAGTGTTAATATTATGACTATGTGTTCCAACGTCAAGTTAACGCCAAGATTTCTGTATCTATGTTCCTGCTCAGGGTATTTTTGGGCGGAGTAATCGCAAAAATGAAAAAGCAGGGGCGCTCTTAGCAAGGGAGCAGGGGGAAAAATCACGCCACTTGCGGGTGAGGTTTCAACCAACTCTTAAAAGGAGCAAGGGAGCTTTCACGCCACTTGCGGGTGAAATTTGTACCTTTAGTTCCCCCTGCCCCCCTCCCCCTGCCTCTTATCAAGAAGATACTCTAATTAGTCTAGTTTGTAGCTAAATTAATTTAGTTTATAAATGCTTAAAAATAGAAAAAAAAATCATCTTCTACAAGTGTTTAGAGGAATTTCTGTAATCTTAGTAGTCCTCTACCATCTAGATATAATTTGTCAAGCAAAATTAAAGCAAGTATTTCTATTTCATGCCTTTTATTTTGGTTTATCAGGGGTTGATTTTTTCTTTGTACTAAGTGGATTTATTATTTGTTATGTTCATTATTCTGATATTGGTCAACGCAGCATAACAAGGTTTAAGTCATTTCTCATAAAGCGATTTATCCGGATATTTCCTACATATTGGACAATAACTTTACTTGTATCAATATTTTTGTTGATCTTGCCAAATTTTAAGAACTCAAATATTACGTTTGAGTATATTTTCAAATCCTTTATATTGTTTCCTCAGAAAGTCCCTCCAATTATCCAACCTGCCTGGACATTGATTTGTGAGCTTTTTTTCTATTTAATATTTGGGATTACTATATTAGTAAAGCCAATTTTTTATATCCCGATAACTTTATTTTTTACTATTGGAAGCATAATTGGGCAAATTGTAGGAAATCCATCTATTCCCCCTCATGATAATGAATGGATAGGTTTATTTTTTGGTAATCTTAACAATGAATTTGTTCTTGGTTGCTTATCGGCATTTTTAGTAATACATGAGAGAGTATATTTTAAAAAAATATTGCTGCCGCTAGGAATCGCTTTATTTATTACTGCTGGAATATTTGTAAATTACATTGTAGAAGACCCTTCATATTCGTCTAGATTATTCTGGTTCGGCATTCCCTCTTTTTTGATTGTTACTGGATCTGCACATATAGATATTAAAAACTTTAATGCCATATTAAGTTTACTTTTATATTTTGGAGACGCATCCTATTCTATTTACTTAATACATGGCCCAGCTATATCAGTAATGTCTCAACTTGCGTTGAAATTTCGACTTGATAGCTTAATATATAATGCCTCATTGCTTTACTTGCTGATAGGGTGTATTGCCATATTTGTTGGGTGTTTATATTACACTTTAGTCGAGAAAAGATTATTGCATTTTTTCAGGGGAAAAATAGTATAAATGCGTTGTATTGCAACGTCTCTACATCGAATTTTGTGAAAGTAGTAATTACGAATTACCAATTACAGCAGTTAGCATTTTCATGAATCATAAGTAGAGACGTTACATGTAACGTCTCTACAGGGTTTCGGGTTTTATTTATGTACTTCATATACCTGAAATCTGCTGTATGTTGACTGCTTTTAATGCAAGTTCCGCCGGATTCATCTGCTCGTAGTGTTCAAAGGGTTGATGAATCCAGGGGTTATCAGGTAGGTAATCAACATAGTAATCGGGTGCTATAACTGAACAGGCTTTATACCAAAGTACGGCAGTGCGAATTTCTTCAATTGGGAAATCACTATTTTGGTTGAGCCAAGGTATAGTTTGCTGGAGTGTGATCCCAGAATCTACTAAGTCATCAACTAAGAGAATGTGCGAACCTAAATTATCGGTGGTCATCGTCAAGTAATGGGAGAAAATTAAATTACTTCTTTCCTGCTTACCAGGGCCACTGTAAGATGATGCCGCTAAAATTGCCAGGGGCTGCTGGTATATACGAGAGAGAATATCTCCGACTCGTAGTCCCCCTCTGGCAAGACAGATAATCTGGTTGAATTTCCAACCGGATTGATAAATCTGAATAGCCAGTTGTTCAATTTTTTGGTGATAATCTGACCAAGAAACATAGATATCTGGCATAAGGTTAAAGAAAGTGATTGATCGCTAATTAACGAAAGCAAACGCCAACTTTTTATTTTAGTATGAGCACAAGATATTATGAATGATTCAACCGCTGATGGCGATGCCCAACAAACTCCTGAAACTGAAAAACTGCCTTTTAAAACAAAACTGGCTTATGGTGCAGGGGATTTAGGCCCAGCGATTACTGCAAATATCTCCATCTTTTTTCTGCTGGTTTTCTTTACCAATGTCGCTGGGATTCCGGCGGGTTTAGCTGGGAGTATTTTGATGATTGGTAAAATCTGGGATGCGGTAAACGACCCAATGGTTGGGTTTCTGACTGATCAAACGAAATCTCGCCGCTGGGGTCGTCGTCTCCCTTGGTTGTTATATGGAGCAATTCCCTTTGGGATTTTCTTTTTCTTGCAGTGGATTGTACCGCGATTTAGTGCAGAGCAGAGTAATAATATTTGGCCGTTGTTCTGGTATTACGTAGCAATCGGGGTGATATCTCAGGTTTTTTACACCGTTGTGAATTTGCCTTATACGGCAATGACTCCAGAACTAACTCAGGATTATGATGAACGTACTAGCCTTAATAGCTTTCGCTTTACGTTTTCTATTGGTGGAAGTATTTTATCACTGATTTTATCGAAAATAATTTTTTCTCAGATTGCCGATCGCCAGCAACAATATATAGTCTTAGCAGCAGTTTGTACTATAGTTTCAATCTTGTCGCTGTATTGGTGCGTTTTTGGAACACGCGATCGCATTTTAGCTTTTGAGGCAAAACGCATTCAGCTTGAAGAACCTCCATCTATTCCCTTCGGCCAACAATTAAAAATCGTCTTTACAAATCGACCTTTTCTATTTGTTATTGGCATATATCTTTTTTCTTGGTTAGGCGTGCAGGTGACAGCCAGCATTATTCCCTACTTTGTAGTCAACTGCATGAACCTCCAAGAATCAGATGTACCGACAGTTATGATTGCAGTCCAAGGAACCGCCCTAGTGATGCTATTTGTTTGGGATGGATTGAGCAAAAAAGTCGGGAAAAAAGTTGTCTATTTTATGGGAATGAGTTTATGGATAATCGCAGCAGCTGGACTGTATTTTTTACAACCTGGTCAAATAGGTTTGATGTATTTGATGGCTGTGATGGCAGGTTTTGGAGTTTCCACAGCTTATCTAGTTCCCTGGTCGATGATTCCAGATGTGATTGAATTAGATGAACTCCAAACCGGACAACGCCGAGAAGGAATTTTTTATGGCTTCATGGTTTTGCTGCAAAAGTTTGGTTTAGCTTTTGGGCTATTTTTGGTGGGAAATGCATTGCAAATATACGGTTTCAAATCATCTGTAGCAGGAAGTCCACTACCTATTCAACCTGATTCGGCACTACTGGCTATCCGTATTGCTATTGGCCCTTTGCCTACTATTTGTTTAATTTGTGGCTTATTTTTGACTTATTTTTACCCTATTACCCGCGAGATGCACGCGGAAATAATGCTTAAACTAAAAGAACGGCAGGAAAAGCGGGGGAGATAAAAAACTTTGACTCCTTTAAGTTCAAATCAATCTAAACAGAAAGGAAAATAACCATGTTAAACGTAGAAAATAAAGTCGTTATCATCACTGGAGCCAGTAGCGGAATCGGTGAGGCCGCCGCCAAGTTGCTGGCCAAAAACGGTGCAAAAGTTGTTTTGGGCGCACGGCGCACAGAAAAACTGGAAAAGATTGTCGAGGATATCCGCTCATCAGGGGACACAGCGGAATTCAAAGCCGTGGATGTTACTAATCGCCAGGATATGAAAGCGTTCATTCACTTTGCTCTAGACAAGTTTGGTCGCGTCGATGTCATTTATAACAATGCAGGTGTTATGCCGCTGTCCCCAATGAACGCCCTGAAAGTCGAGGAGTGGGATAACATGATTAACGTGAACATCCACGGCGTCTTGAATGGTATTGCTGCGGGACTACCCATTATGGAAGCGCAAGGCGGCGGCCAGTTTATCAATACCGCCTCTATCGGCGCCCATGTAGTTGTGCCTACTGGCGCTGTCTATTGCGCGACAAAATATGCCGTTTGGGCCATATCCGAAGGATTACGTCAAGAATCGAAAAATATCCGCGTGACAACAATATCCCCTGGTGTGGTTGAGACTGAACTCGGCTCTGATATCACGGAAAAGTCAGCAAAAGACGCTTTGAAAGAATTCCGCAAAATTGCACTGACCTCAGATGCGATCGCTAGAGCCGTATTATATGCTGTGTCTCAGCCAGATGATGTCGATGTTAATGAAGTGATTGTCCGCCCAACAGCGAGCGCATTCTAACCTCTCTTTTTTGCTAAGATTTAGAGTTAAATTTCTAAGGATGGTCGGCCTGCCAATTGACTTGGAAATAAGCATCTGAGGAGTAAATTGCAGGTGGGTAAAGGAAGGTTAAAAGCATTCAGCACTGGCATAATCGCCATTATCATTACTATTGATGTAACAACTTACCACTGGGGTTAGGATTAGCGATCGCTCCTTAAGTTAATGCTCCTGAGTCAGTATTGCATCAAGCAAAAAGACGAAGAACGCGATCGCATTGTTCTTACTAAAATCTTTTAATTTATCTTGACTAAACGCATATTAATAAAATACAATTTTAGATTGTCTGTCTAATTCCTGCTCGGATCAGGTAGACATACTACAAAAGCAGGCAAAAGCATCTCTATAGGAGATAGAAGCCAGCTACCTGTACGGCAACTCCAAGGACAATTTCATGACCTACGCAATTATTGAAACTGGCGGCAAACAAATAAGAGTAGAGCCAGGGCGGTTTTACGACATTGAACTGTTAACTGCCGAACCAGACGAGAAAGTTACAATAGAATCAGTATTATTCGTACAGCACGACGGCGAAGTCACCATTGGACAGCCGATAGTAGCAGGTGCGACTGTAGAAGGGACAGTGCTGCGACATTTCAGAGGTCGTAAAGTCCTGGTATACAAAATGAAGCCGAAAAAGAAAACCCGCAAAAAGCGCGGGCATCGTCAAGAAATTACCAGACTTTTGATTAATTCCATCACCCTGAATGGTAGTGTATTTGCCGCCGAAGCAGTAGCAACAGACGAAACGCCTGTGGTTGAGAATACTCTTGTTGAAGAAGTTGAAACCGCTGCTGAATAATAGAAAGAAGTAGATAAAAAGAGGAAATTATGGCTCATAAGAAAGGAACAGGTAGTACACGCAACGGTCGCGACTCTAATGCCCAACGTCTGGGTGTAAAGCGCTACGGCGGTCAAGTTGTGCGTGCGGGAAACATTCTGGTGCGTCAACGTGGCACTAAGTTTCACCCCGGTAATAACGTGGGTATTGGCAGTGATGACACTTTGTTTGCTTTAATCGACGGTGTGGTAACGTTTGAGAGAAAGGGCAAAACCCGCAAAAAAGTTAGCGTCTACACAGCTGAGGCTGCGGTAGTTGTTGAGGCGATCGCAAGCTAGAGTAGTAGAGTGGGCGATGCCCACTCCACCAACTTACTAGCTACCAAGTCTGGTCAGGTGCAAAAATTTCCATATCGCTTAGCGTCACAGGCAAATCCTCTTCAGCCAAAAAGCAACAAGCCGAGTGAAGACATCAGATTATTAACAATTGGGTTGACTTTGAGAGTCAAAAGTTCCCATTACTTAAGCGCATATTCTGGGTAGTATTCAACCAACTCAATTTCGTTGCCATCTGGGTCATTGACATAAATTCTGTGCTTAGTTTCAGGCGCAGTTAGTGTGTAATATTCAATGCCCTCAGCATCAAGGAGTTTTTTCATGGCTTCGCCGTCTTTAATCACAAAGCCAACGTGATTAATGCCGATGTTTTCGTAAGATTGATGTACTCGCTCCTGCTCAAAATGGTCATTTAGGGCAAGATAAAATTGATTATTACCCAAATGCATCCAGCGACTGCCATTAAAGACACCTTGGGCACGCACATACCAATCAGGAAATAGAGTTTGGTAAAACTTTTGGTTCGCTGCAATATCTTTGCAAGATAAGTTGATGTGTTCAAAACGAATAAAGTTCATGGATTGCTCCTTTTTGTTTTAAAAATGCAGATATCTTTTTTCCTAGTTAAATTGGATATTATCGAAATGATTTCTTAGTTTTAGACAGAGAACAAGAAATAAGCGCGTTAACCCAAAGCAATATCTAAAAACATCATGACCACAAAGCCCAACATCACACCAAATGTTCCTTCTTTTTCTAAACCTTTGCGATGAGATTCAGGAATGATTTCATCACTAATCACAAACAACATTGCTCCCGCTGCAAACGCCATTGCCCAAGGTAAGATAAAACTAGCAACACTCACCACACCTGCACCAATCAAACCGCCAATTGGTTCAACTAAACCCGTAAGTAGAGAAATCCACACTGCATAACCTGCTGAATATTTCTCAGCTACTAAAGATAATGCCACTACTAAACCTTCCGGGATGTTTTGCAAACCGATTCCCAAGGCTACAGGTATACCATCGCTGATATTGTTGTTACCAAAATTAACTCCCACAGCTAAACCTTCCGGGAAGTTGTGAATAGTAATTGCGGCAATAAATAGCCAAATTCGCTTGAGGTTATTGCGGCTAGTATTCTCTTGCCCTTTAAAGAAATGTTCGTGGGGCAAAAACCGATGTGCCAGTTGCAAGAAGGCTCCGCCTAAAAGCATCCCCGCAACAATAATCAAAGCTGCACTAGCTTGGGATTGACCTTGAGCTGTTGCTGCTTCCTTAGCTGGCACAATTAACGAAAAGGATGTTGCTGCTAACATCACTCCCCCACCAAACCCCAGCATGATTCCCTGCACTCGCTGTGTGAGATTGATTGGTAATAAAACTGGCAAGGCACCAATAACTGTGGCAAGTCCTGCGCCTAAACTGGCAATCGCACCGATGACAAGGTTTTCCATACCTGGGGTTTTTTATGCAAGAGCTATAATTAAATCGTACTCGAAATGACTATGACTTGCAACCAATAGCTATAAAAAAAATTGCAGACGTTTTTCCGGCTACGACTTTACTCTCCCTGCCCCCTGCCCCCTGCCCCTTATAATTGTCTATTAACCAAAGTGGCGCTAGCTTGGTCAACGGGCATCAGTACAACTTCATTGATATTGACGTGAGGCGATCGCGTGACGCAGAAAAATATCACATCAGCTATATCATCTGGAGTGAGGGGGGTAACTCCTTGGTAAACCTTTTTGGCACGTTCAATATCACCATGAAAGCGCACATCGCTAAATTCCGTCTCTACCATACCTGGGTCAACAGAAGTTACGCGTATAGGGGTTCCCAACAAGTCTTGTTTTAAGCCTTCCGAAATGGCTCTGACGGCAGCTTTCGTAGCACAGTAGACATTGCCACCAGGATAAGTTTGATGTCCAGCTATTGACCCTAGATTTACTACATGGCCACGACCACGACTTACCATTCCAGGAACAACATAACGGGTGAGATAAAGCAAACCCTTAACATTAGTATCAATCATTTCTTCCCAGTCTTGGAAGCTGCCTTCATGTAACTTGTCTAAACCGCGACTCAGACCAGCGTTATTAACTAGGATATCGATGTTAGACCAAGAAGCGGGCAAAGTAGAAATAGCAGATTCAACAGTAGCGCGATCGCACACATCTAACTGTAACAAATGAACCTGTAGAGACGTTACACTTAACGATTCTACCAACTGCTGCAAACGTTCTAGCCGTCGCGCCGCCAAAATAAGTTTTACACCTGCACCCGCGAAAATTCTGGCACAAGCAGCACCAATACCACTGCTTGCACCACTGATCAAAACGATTTGATTTTGTAGGTTAATCATTATTATTAGTCAAAAGTCAAGTTCCCAATGCCCAATGCCCAATGCCCAATGCCCAATGCCCAATGCCCCATGCCCCATGCCCAATGCCCAATGCCCAATGCCCCATTCCCTTTCATTTAAAAAACCCGGTACTGAGAACGAAAACACTAAAGGTATCAAGCACAGAACTTTTCTACACAACGGATAAATATTTCTACACCCATTGCTAAGGCGGTTTCATCAAAATCAAATCGGGGATGATGATGGGGATATGCCAAGTCTTTGTCTGGGTTAGCAGCACCTACGAAGAAATAACAACCAGGAACTTCTTGTAAGAAGAATGACATATCTTCGCCGCCCATTGTTTGGCATTCTGGCACGACACCCATAGGTGTTTCTATCACTTCTTCCGCCACCGATCGCACTAGTTCCGCCATGCTAGCATCATTAATTACTGGTGGATAAAGTGACCAGTATTCTAAGTCATAGCTTGCACCATAACTCTGGCAAATTCCTGCAATAATCTGCTCGATTCGCTGTTTGAAAAAGCCATCAAAAGCAGGATTAAAATACCTGACAGTACCAGTCATTTTAGCTATATCAGCAATCACATTGCACTTAGTTCCAGCATGAAGTTCGCCCACTGTCACTACTGCTGAATCAATGGGATTGACATTACGAGCAACAATGGTTTGGAGAGCATTGACGATTTGGGCAGCAACTACAATAGAATCAACGGTTTGATGAGGCATAGCCCCATGTCCGCCTTTGCCTAAAATCGTGCATTGGAAGGACTCTACAGCTGCCATCAATGCCCCAGCACGGACACCTACCTTCCCCAAAGGGAGATTATTCCACAAGTGCAAACCAATAATGGCGTCAACATCGGGGTTTTTTAGGACTCCAGCTTCAATCATCGGTTTTGCGCCTCCTGGCCCTTCTTCTGCTGGCTGGAAGATAATTTTGACGATACCTGCAAAGTCTTGGCGATGTTGTTGGAGGTAGTAAGCTGTACCTAAAGCGATCGCAGTATGTCCGTCATGTCCACAAGCGTGCATCACTCCATCATGCTGCGATCGGTAGGGCACTTCGTTGAGTTCTTGAATTGGCAAAGCATCCATATCTGCCCGAATTGCCAACACTTTTTCAGTGCCGAGTTTGTTACCCTTAATGGTGGCAACAATGCCAGTCTGGGCAATGTTAGTTTGATGCTCAATTCCCCATTCTTGCAACTTGTATGAGACAAACTCAGCAGTCAATTTTTCTTGAAAACCCAACTCTGGTTGTTGATGCAGTCGTCGCCGCCACTCTATTAATTGTGGTTGCAATGAACGGATCGAGAGCCGGATGCGAGAGAAATCAACAGAAGCGGGGTTAGGAAAGGTGGAAACCATTATGAAGACGAGCTAGTTAAACACTGCTAAGTTAGGTTATTTTCCTAGTTTAATCTTTCAGAAAATGTTAAATGTTTCTAAATCTAAAGCTGATGCAACTTGGGCGAGTTTGTCCAAATCAGCTGGGTTATCTAGATAGGGTAAACAGCCTAAAACAGGCGTGTTAGTTAGTGACTGAATCAAGTCTGGTGGTGTCCAGTCGGCTATTTCTGCATTTGAGCGGGGTTGTACGCAGTTAAGCACAATGCCTTTGAGATTCACGCGTGATTGTCTCGCTAATGCCACATTCGCCACTGCTTGGGTGATCGCTCCTAATCTGACTGGGACTACTAACACTGTTGGTAAGCGCCACTCTCCTGCTAAATCAGCTACTGTTAGTTCTGCGGTTACTGGTGAGCCTAACCCTCCTAAAGCTTCTATGAGCAGGAAATCGCGGCGTTTTTGCAGATATGAGAAAGTTTGCCACACCACTGCTAAATCAACTTGACGGTTTTCCTTGGCTGCTGCTAAAGGAGGAGCTAGCGGTGCTTGAAAGTATAAAGGTGTAATTTCTTCAGGAGATTGCTCCAGTGAAAATAGCTTTTGATACCACTCGCGATCGCCCACTCCCGATTGAATCGGTTTCATAATTCCCCAGCTGCGCTGCGGGTAATATTTTCGCAAATAGGCTGCTAAGGCTGTGGTTAAAACAGTTTTACCAGTATCCGTATCAGTTCCAGTAATCAGTAGTGTGTTCAACATTAATTTCTTTGGCCAGAAAACGGCTGTGGAGTTACATCAGCAGGTGGGAAAGTTTGTTCTCCACCAGTGGTAGGAGTTGGTGTAGGTATCTCAGTAAAAATTGGCGTGGGTATTTCTGTGGGTGTTTCTCTGGGCGTCTCAGTCGGAATTGTGAGCGTGGGTGTTTCTGTAGGTGTTGGGGTGAGTGTTTCTGTGGGTGTTGGTTGAGCTGGTTTCTCTAATGCCACATTGAGGTTATAGTTGCTTTCGGCAACTCCCGTAACCAGAGTTAATTCAATAGTGTATCTACCAGTGACCTGTAATGTTCCCTCATAAGATGTTACTTGCTGGGAGCTATTATCAATTGGTTGTTGATTGGGATCTAATACTGTTAGTAAAATGCCGCTTCCTTGGTCAATAAATACTGTTAATTTAGCTCCCTCTCGTCCAAAAAAGGTGTACCGGATTATTTGATTTGCTTTTAGAGTATCTTCAACTGTGGTGATGTTAGATGCTCCCAGATTGAGACGTTTATTAGATATGACAGGTTCATCATTGGTAGGTGTGGGTGTAGATGTAAATGTCGTACCACCTGAAATCACTGGTGAAGGGAAAGTTTGTGGTGGTGCTGTTTCTGATGGAGCGCTTGATTGACTGCGAATAGAACTCACCAACGCCCAAGAACCAAATCCCGCCAATATTACTACAGCACTGCCAATTGCTCCAAGCGCCAAGGGGTTATCTAAGACTGAGCTAGCACGGCTGGGTGGAATTACAGGAGTGGGTTTGTTTGGCGAAGCTGGTGGTGATACTGGATTGGGGCCACGACCAACAGCTATTGTTTGCAAGTTGGACACATCGGGAGTGGGAACATTGGGTTGATCTACAACTTGCAATGCTTGGATTACACTAGTAGCACTTTGATAGCGATCGCTTGGTATATTATTCAACATCCGATTCAAAACTTGAGCAAATCGCGGATTCACTCTTACCCATCGTTGCCAATTCCAAGTTAGTTGGTTTTCATCAAATAAAGCGTTTGGTTCTCTACCAGTCAGCAAAACTATCGCAGTGACTCCTAGTGCATACAAGTCACTACTAGGATAAGCTCCCCCTGTTTGCATTTGCTCGCTGGGAGAGTAGCCTAATTTTCCCACAGTGGTAACTGGCGATGTGCTATTTGGAAATTGCAATCGTGTTGCTAGTTCTTTTACCACCCCAAAGTCAATTAACACTGGTTTGGCGTCGCTATCTCGCAAAATAATATTTTCTGGCGAGATATCTCGGTGAATAATCCCTCGACTGTGAATATGCTCTAAAACCGGCAATAAAGAGCGCAATAACTGCAATACTTCTGCCTCTGTAAAAGTCTGATTTACAGCTTGACGTTCAGCAAGTAAATCTCGGTACGTTTTACCTGCAACGTAGTCCTGCACCAAACACAAGCGCTGGTCTTGCTCAAATCTTTCCCGGAATTTGGGAACTTGTAGATGTTCCATTTGATACAAAATAGCGGCTTCTCGGTGAAAAAGCTCTTGCGCCTTTTCCCAAGCAGAAGCTTCCGTTACCGTTGAAATCAACTCCTTAATGGCGCAAAGTTCGTTAAAGCGCCTTTGATCTTCTGCAAGATAAGTTCTACCAAATCCCCCCTGTCCGAGAATTTGAATTATTCGGTAACGATTTTGCAGGACAGTGCCAATTGTAATGGGTGGTTGCATGATCAATCAATTAAGTGTAATAGCAACTGAGGAGTAACTTACTTAAAGCATGAATTATTTAGAAGAAAATATACTAGCTACAAACAACTGCCGTTAGCAGCCCTCCATGGACGGTCATAACTTACGTACTTATTCAGTACTTAACTTTAGTAATTCAGCACTCAGTACCGTTTCGATTTTCACCTCCGCCCTCAGTAAGGATGTGTGAAAAAAGTGAGAAAGTCAACAACAGCGTATGGAAACTTACTCAGGACTTACGCAAGTGTCATATTTTTAACGCCAGAGGTTGTCCAGAGTCAAAGGTCAAAAGTCCAAAAAACCTTGATTCTTGAACGCCACTTGCTTTAAGTCGGCAGAGCCGCAAGGGCGCAGTGGCTCCCCTTGACCCTTAACTCTTATACCAGAAGCCTTGTGTGCCAGTTGCGTAAGTCCTAAGTTTAAATAGTCACGCATTCCAGAGTCCAAATTATCCTTGACTTTTGAACGGGAGTTCACTCAACGGGGGAAACCCCCGCACATGACTGGCTCCTTTTGACTCTCTTCATGAGTAACTATGCAAGTTTATTTGCGTAACAGCTTAGCTGATTTATTTGCCGCTAGTATCATAGAATAATCAGCTACCTCTTATGCCCTTACTCAGTGGTGTTTGACTCTCTGAGAACCAACTTAAAGATTACTTAAGCTGTGAAGAGTTTCCTCTCGGTTATAAATGAAGTAGTTAGAAGCAACAATTTTCCAGACCCATCTTTGAGAAATTGGGGTTATTTACCTCAAGCAGAAAAAATTTGAAATATACATCAGTGGACGTACTTAATGTCAGTTAAGCTATCAATGGTTTGTTTGCCATCAGGGCTAGATAATTAGCAAATGATAATTTTATGGAGAAATGTTTAAAGTTTGTATGAAAGCTTCAACAAACCTCACAAATGTTTTTTTCGGCTATTTTTCGGTTAAATCTATTAAATCTCTGATGATAATATTGCCATGAATGCACATCGAGGATCTGCTGTGCTCAGTTCTGCAACTTTCAAAGTGCAACCAGCGGCAACAGGACTGACTGATAATCATCGCCTGCGGCTGTTTTCTGGCTCTGCCAATATACAACTGTCTCAAGAAGTCGCTCGTTATCTGGGTATGGACTTGGGGCCAATGATTCGCAAAAGATTTGCGGATGGAGAACTCTATGTTCAAATCCAGGAATCGATTCGGGGTTGTGATGTTTATTTAATCCAGCCATGTTGTCAACCCGTGAACGATCATTTGATGGAATTATTGATTATGGTTGACGCCTGTCGTCGAGCTTCTGCTCGACAGGTGACGGCAGTAATTCCCTACTATGGTTATGCCCGCGCTGACAGGAAAACGGCAGGACGAGAGTCAATAACTGCCAAGCTAGTTGCTAACCTGATTACCGAAGCAGGTGCTAATCGAGTTCTGGCAATGGATTTGCACTCGGCTCAAATTCAGGGCTATTTTGATATACCCTTTGACCATGTTTATGGTTCGCCAGTATTGCTGGATTATCTTGCAAGCAAACAACTACCTGACCTTGTGGTTGTTTCCCCTGATGTCGGCGGTGTAGCACGGGCTAGAGCATTTGCAAAAAAACTAGGTGATGCGCCACTGGCAATTATTGACAAACGACGTCAAGCACACAATGTCGCTGAAGTGTTGAATATCATTGGCGACGTTAAGGGTAAAACAGCAGTGTTGGTGGATGATATGATCGACACTGGAGGCACGATCGCCGAAGGGGCACGATTGTTACGTGAAGAAGGAGCAAGGCAAGTATATGCATGTGCAACTCATGCAGTGTTCTCCCCACCTGCAATTGAGAGATTGTCTAGTGGCTTGTTTGAAGAAGTCGTTGTCACCAATACAATCCCCATCGCCCAAAGTAATCGCTTTCCGCAACTAGTAGTGCTTTCTGTAGCTAATCTGCTAGGGGAAACCATCTGGCGGATTCACGAAGATACCTCAGTCAGTAGTATGTTCCGTTAATAAGCAAAAGACTGTTATTACGGTTAAAATCTTGTATAAAAAGTATAGAGTATGAAGGAGGAGGATAAAACTTTTCAGCCTTCATACTTCATTTTTTATGAGATGCTAACGCTTCCAACTCGGAAACTATCCGTTCTAATTCTGTAATCAGTGCAGTGTTAACAGTCTTTTTAAAAGCATCTACAAGCGCCCGATAATACCAAAGAGTACCTTCTCTACCGCCCTGGAAGCGCTCCCAAAGTGATTCGCCCAACACGCGATAATCTTTGATAATGGATTGGGCGTTGTAGAGTTTATCAGCAGATGATACAAGTAGCACTGATGGGGATGCAGTAGGAATATGAGCAATGTATGCTTCCTTGCGCTTTCGCCAAGGTGGTTTAGGTGTGGTGTCAGCGTCAGTACAACCATCTACAATTGCTGTCACATTGTCCCCAAAGCGGCGGCGAATTTCTTCGCGTGTTGCAGCACCGCCTTGGTCTTCTACAGCATCGTGTAATAGTGCTGCTATGGCTTCATCTTCATTTGCTCCGTATTCTAAAGCAATACTGGTGACACCTAACAAGTGGGCAACATAAGGGATGCCTGAACTTTTACGAACTTGGTTAGCATGGAGTTGTGTAGCGTAAGTAAGAGCTGCGGTAAAGCGTTCTGAAAGCATTGTGTTGGAACCAGTTATATTGTAATTTGCGATCGCACTTTAGCTAAAAAATTAGGCGATCGCACTAGTTTTAGTGTAAATTTGAGTGCGAACTGTAAAGACTATATTTTTTAATTGTGTAAATTTTTACCAATTTTTAATCCGTCAAAACCGAACCGTTTACGGTAATTTTTTTACCTTGATAGCAGTTCGTCCAATTAAAGTTGACAAATAGAAAATTTCTAAAATTAAGTAAATTATCAGATTTCAAATTTTTACAACATATCAAGAATATCTTGATACTTTATTATGAGCAGATTTTGATCAATTAACTAAGTGTATTAAACCTTTGAAGTTAGTTGTATTGCTAAATATGTAATGGGGAAACAACATGGGATTAATAAGAGTTCTTTTAGCATTAACAGTTGTAGTAGCTCATTCTAACGCTATTTTTGGAATTGAGTTTGGAGGAGGAGTAGTTGCTGTCCAGACATTTTTTATTATATCTGGCTTTTATATGTCGATGATTTTAGAGAATAAGTATATTGGAGAAGGCAGCTATAAATTATTTATTTCCAATAGACTACTTCGACTATTTCCTATCTATTGGGTAGTACTTGCGCTCACAATTATCATAAATTTATTTGCGATTTTTTTGATAAATAAACCTGTAACTCTCTCTTATTACATTGATTATTTTCATGAAATGAGCCTTGGTACTTTCTTGTTTACAGTAATCATGAACATCATGTTATTTGGGCAAGATATTATTATGTTTCTAGGGTTAAATACCGAAACAGGTAATTTATTTTTTACCAATAATTATTTCGAGACTGATCCTCAACTTTGGAGGTTTTCATTTATTCCTCAAGCATGGACTTTAGGAGTTGAGTTAACGTTTTATTTAATTGCTCCTTTTATTGTCCGTAGAAAGACATCGACAATATTAACTTTAATACTTTTGAGTTTACTACTTAGAGGATATATTTATTTCTCTTTGGGATGGACTAATGATCCGTGGATTCACAGATTCTTTCCTACAGAACTGGCTTTATTCCTTTTTGGCACTATTTCTTATAGGATTTATTCAAAAATTGCCAATAGCAAAAAGTCTGGAAAGATAGAATTATCAATTACGGTAGGTTTTATTATAATTACTATTTTTTATCAGTTTATTCCGGCTTTTTCTAATATATGGATTTATTATCTACTTTCTTGCTTTTCAATACCCTTTATTTTTAAGGTTACAAAAAATTCCAAGTTTGATATGCACTTAGGAGAATTTTCGTATCCCATCTATATTGGTCATAGAATTGTTATCCAGGCAATCACCCCATTTACTGATAAGTTGGGAATTGAAACTTACAGAGGTGAATTGGCAACAATATTATCATTTGGTACGGCATATTTATTAATCAAATTCGTATCAGATCCAATAGAAAAAATTCGTCGAGCAAGATTTGAAAAAGCTAAAAAAACTATGTCTACTAATCAATCAAACTAGGCTGATAACTTTTAAGGGGCGCAGAGGAATAATTCACAGCAGTAGAGACGTTACATGTAACGTCTCTACTGGGTTTTGGGTTTTATTTATGTACTTCTTGTACCTGAAATTTGCTGTACTGTTAGCTGCCTGTCAGTGTGTGGAGTGTGTTACTAGGTTACTAGGCAGAATTAAACTTGCCTTATCCAAAAAAACTCAAGTCTTTAATTAGTTTTTACTGTGCAAATATCTCAAAACTAAGTACAAAATTCAGCTTACTTGATCTTTTGGCTTAATAACGTTTACAAAACTCCCCGGAATTGTGACGATTACGCTAGAATTGTTAAAGGTTCTTTACAGAAATTGTTGACCATTCCCAATTCTGTTAGAAAAGCCTAGTACTCAAATGTAAATCTCAAAACCCCTTCTAGAGTTCACCAAAAACCTCTATGACGCTCCCAATTCGTAACGTCGCCATCATTGCCCACGTTGACCACGGCAAAACCACCTTGGTTGATGCACTTCTCAAACAATCCGGTATTTTCCGCGAAGGCGAAGACGTTCCGGATTGTGTCATGGACTCCAACGCTCTAGAACGGGAGCGGGGGATTACCATTCTGTCCAAAAATACAGCGGTTCGCTACAGAGAGACGCTGATCAACATTGTCGATACTCCTGGACACGCTGACTTCGGCGGCGAAGTTGAACGCGTACTCGGTATGGTTGATGGGTGTCTTCTAATTGTCGATGCCAACGAAGGCCCCATGCCCCAAACGCGCTTTGTACTGAAAAAAGCTTTGGAAAAAGGTCTGCGCCCGATTGTTGTTGTCAACAAAATCGACCGTGGCCAAGCTGACCCTCATGTTGCTGTTGATAAAGTTTTGGATCTGTTCTTGGAATTAGGAGCAGATGAAGACCAGTGTGATTTTACCTATTTGTTTGCCTCCGGTATGGGAGGTTATGCCAAGGAAAGCTTGGAAGCAGAATCGGTAGATATGCAACCTCTGTTTAATGCAATTCTGCAACATGTTCCACCACCTGTAGGCGATAGCAATAAGCCTTTGCAATTGCAAGTCACAACCCTCGATTATTCTGAATATCTGGGGCGAATTGTGATCGGTAGAATCCATAACGGTACTATCCGCACGGGGCAGCAAGCTGCTTTGATAACAGAAAATGGCAGTATTGTCAAAGGTAAAATCAGCAAGTTGATGGGTTTTGAGGGGCTAAAGCGGGTGGAAATGGAAGAAGCAACCGCAGGTTATATTGTTGCGGTGGCTGGTTTTGCTGACGCTTATATTGGGGAAACAATAACTGATCCCAATGAACCCCAAGCTTTGCCACTAATTAAAGTGGACGAACCAACATTACAAATGACCTTTTGGGTGAATGATTCACCCTTTGCTGGTCAAGAAGGTAAGTTGGTAACTTCACGACAAGTACGCGATCGCCTATTCCGCGAGCTAGAAACCAACGTCGCCCTGCGCGTCGAAGAAACCGATTCTCCTGAGAAATTCCTGGTTTCTGGTCGTGGAGAATTACACTTGGGCATCTTAATCGAAACCATGCGCCGGGAAGGCTTCGAGTTTCAAGTATCTCAGCCACAAGTAATTTACCGGGAAGTCAGCGGGCAACCTTGTGAACCCTTTGAACTCCTAGTATTAGACGTTCCTGCTGATGGTGTCGGTAGTTGCATTGAACGCTTAGGACAACGCAAAGGCGAAATGCAAGATATGCAGCCAGGTAGTAGCGATCGCACCCAGCTAGAGTTTGTCATTCCCGCCCGTGGCTTAATTGGCTTCCGGGGTGAATTCATGCGGATGACTCGTGGTGAAGGCATCATGAACCACAGCTTCTTAGACTACCGTCAACTTAGTGGCGATATTGAAGCCCGTAATAAAGGCGTTTTAATCTCCTTTGAAGAGGGCATCTCTACCTTCTATGCTATGAAGAATGCCGAAGATAGAGGCTCATTCTTTATTACTCCCGGTACTAAGGTTTACAGAGGCATGATTGTTGGAGAACACAATCGCCCCCAAGATTTGGAGCTAAATGTCTGTAAGACCAAGCAGTTAACCAACCACCGGGCTGCTGGTGGCGATGAACTGGTGCAGTTGCAAGCACCAATCGACATGAGTTTAGAACGTGCTTTAGAGTACATCGGCCCAGATGAATTGGTGGAAGTTACACCTAAGTCGATTCGTCTGCGGAAAATGGCGAAGAAGTTGGCAAAACGCTAAGTAAAAATTCTTAATTGATTTAGAAAGCCCGCATTAGCGGGCTTTTTAGTTAAGGTTAATGTGTATGACTTGTAAAACTACTGAAAGATTAGATTCAGCGATGTTACGTAAAGGCAGGGTAGATTTAATGTACGAGTTTATGCAGTGGTTTGTATAAAATAAACCTGTAGTCTAAAGTCGACAAGGAAAATGACTAGGGAAAATCTTTGGATGTGATGGACATAGTTACCCCAAGCGCTTTCTCCAACATTTCATTGGCTTTGTCGTGACGAGAGTTGCCAAAAAGGGACTCAAAGAAATTAGCAATGGCAGAAAGTATAGATTGGCTGACTCCTTGCTCTGCTAAGCCGTTTGAAGCGTATACTTTGGCAATCGCAATCAACGCCTCAGCTTTATAAATTTTGTTGTTTATGGATTGAGTTATAGCAATCGCCTGGTCGAATTGTCCTTCCTTGGCAAATCCACTAGCAATGTCAGGGAACATCCATTCATCTACGACGGGTTGCTCCCTCACTAGTTGCAGAGCTAGGTTGGTCTGCCCTACATCTACATAGCTGCGGACAATTTCGTTTGTGAAGCCTTTTATATTTCCAGTCTGAACGATTTGTAACGCCATTTGAGGTTGTCTGGCTTTGAGATAACTGAGTGCTAGCTCTGAAGAAATGCCCTTGACTTGCTTAGTTTGAACCAAATTCCAAGCTTGAGCGGGCTGGTCGAGCGTGAGATAATATCTAACAATCTCAGTCAATGCGTAATTGCTATTGCTGGTTGATTGCGCTAACTTCACGCCTTCCTCCACGTTTCCCCTCTCCACGTAAACGAGCGCAATTTTCTGCAACGCTACATCTCGCTCTACTATTGGCACAATTGAGCGAGCAATTTCCAGGGCTTGCTCAAAGTCACCAAGTTTTGCATATCCTTCAGCAACTTTGCCTAAAGCATCTTCTCGACTTTTGCTGACGTTTGGGGGAATGATCTGCGCCGCAGTTCGGGCTTGGGCCATTATTGCAACTGCCTGGTTTTTCTGATCCAGCGCGGCATACTCAAGTGCAATGTCAATTAGCTGAATTATTTTATCCAACGGAAACTGCTGACTGGTGAGCGTCCGAATTTTGGGCAAGGCTTGCTCAAGAATCTTGAGCGTACGACCTTTTTCGCCAATGACTGCGAATTGTTTTGCAATATACAGTATTTGCTGACTCTGTGTAATGGCATCTTCTCCTTGAGTTGAGCCAATGGCAGTGGTACTCTCTAACGCCCGCTCCAGCAATAACACTACCTCCTGTTTTGCTTGAATTTGACTGAGCCGTATACTCATGTTGATGAAAAGCAGGGTTCTGTAATCGGGATTGTCTATACGTTGGGCTAGCTCGATAGACTGATTCAAGATTTGAGTTGCTTGCTGGGACTTGCCCGCTTTAAATAACTGAGCGGCTATCTCGTTCAGCGTGAGCGGATCGCCCACTGTAGTGCTGATCTGGAGCGCCCAATCGATGTGCCCTTCGGCGGCGTACTCTTTGGCACGGTTAAGTAATGATTCGATAGGAGAAGTAGCACTACTACTACAGCCGGTTTTAGTTTGGGTTTGAGCAGTTTGGATGGCAGTTGCAAAAAGTTGTTTGCTTTTATCCTTTTCTCCAACTAGGAAGTAGCCGCCAGCCACTTTCGCTAGAGGGTTGGCTTTGAAACACTGGTTGCTCATTGCTGCTATCGACTCGATAGCTTGATCTAATACTTTACTCGCCCGTTGAGTTTCTTTAATCTGAGCGTACTGATAAGCAATTTCAGCTAGAAGTCTTGCTTTGATATCCGTAGCTTGTGTTGCCATCGCTCCACTGGTTGAATAAAAAACAGCCATCAAGGTCATAGCTGCAATCTGTATGAATCGCTTCGTGTTTTGAGACATATTTTGGCTTGTATGTTATGTGAATACCGAACTTTTTAATTTATTATCTGGAATCTGTTTGAAATGTATTGTAGCTAATTGCTAATATCAGGATTCCTACATTTCTACCACCCAACAGACTAAATCACTGTGACAATCCAACAATTGATTACAGAAGCACTGAGCTTACCTAATAGCGCGATCGCCTACCACGTCAGTCAAGAGTTAGCAGCAATTTATCCTCAGAAAGCACTGCTAGAAAGTAGCGATTCTTCGTTTAATTTAGAGAACTATGCTAAAGCAAACCTCTGTAATATTCAATATGACGCTTATATCCATAATCAGATTATCACTGGTTGGAATGGAATGGATAACGAAATTTATAACTATACAGAAAATGCCAGCTTTGAAGTGACATGGCAAGAAAATAAATTCGATGTACTTTTAATGAGTTGGCAGGAGGGTTATTGTAAAACTCGCTATCACTGGATTTTGGCTGATAGCAAAGAGTTAGCTGAGAATTTTTTTGCTGCTGTTTGTGAATGGAACTCAGAAATTCGTGACGAAGTTTTAGTTTTTGAAGATGGTTACTGGGATAAAAATCCAGACCTTTTTCAATCTATCAAAGGTGCAAATTTTAAGAATCTGATCTTGCATGGTACTCTCAAGCAAGATATTCAAGATGACTTGATAAACTTCTTTACCTGTCGAGAAACTTACGCAGATTATGGTGTTCCTTGGAAGCGCGGAATTTTGCTAATTGGCTCACCAGGAAATGGCAAAACTCACACGATCAAAGCATTGATTAATCAAATGCAGCAGCCTTGCTTGTATGTAAAAAGTTTCAAGTCTGAATATGCTACCGATAGCGAAAATATCCGGAGAGTTTTCAAACAAGCACGGCAGTCTGCCCCTTGTATTTTGATATTAGAAGATATCGATTCTCTATTAAATGACGAGAATCGCTCTTTTTTCCTGAATGAACTTGATGGCTTCGCTTTAAACCAGGGAATTGTCACCATTGCTAGTACTAATCATCCAGAGCGCTTAGATGCGGCAATTTGCGATCGCCCCAGCCGCTTTGATCGCAAGTATCACTTTGAATTACCAGAGATTCTCGAAAGAGAAGCTTATATCGCTTTGTGGAACAATAAACTGAAAACTCCGATGCGCTTATCTGATGAAGCCTTGAGCCAGATAACTGAACTGACAGATGGCTTCTCCTTTGCGTACCTTAAAGAACTATTTATCTCGTCGATGGTTCGCTGGATGGGAGTGATGGAAACTGGTGCTATGGAGAAAATTATGCTTTCTCAAGTTGTAGTTTTGCGAGAACAAATGAGCAGCACAACTGTTAATGACGAAAGTTTAGGAAAATAACATCAAAGTTATTATCTCGGTAATTCTGCTTAAAAAGTCAAAAGTTAGAATTTTGAGCTTAAATTTTGGAGATTAAAGCTTAAAATTCCGAGTTCTGCTCTCGATGTTTCGAGTTATAAGCTTGATGTTTCAAGTTCTGAGCTTGATATTCCGAGTTTTGATCTCAATGTTTCGAGTTCTGAGCTTGATGTTTCAAGTTCTGAGCTTGATATTCCGAGTTCCAAGCTCAAAAAATGAAGTTTTGAGGGCGATATTTAATGAAAAAACGCTCTGCATTTATGTATAGAAGCCAGCATTGAGAAATATAATTAATCTTTAAGTGACAACACTGCTATCAATGCCTCAGTATAACTCCGTCACCATAACTGATGTGCAAGCAGCCCAAGAGCGGCTTTTGGGAATTGCCCATCGTACACCTGTGCTAACTTCCAGAATAGTCAACGATCGCACCCATAGCCAAGTGTTTTTTAAGTGCGAAAATTTTCAACGCACAGGAGCATTCAAATTTAGAGGTGCTTACAATGCACTCTTGCAACTATCCGCAGCACAAAAACAAAAAGGCGTGATTACCTATTCATCGGGGAATCATGCTCAAGCGATCGCCTTAGCTGGAAAGCTGCTAAATATTCCCGCTACAATTGTCATGCCTGACGATGCTCCCGCAGTCAAGCAGACTGCTACTCGTAGCTACGGTGCTGAGGTGATTCTGTACAATCGCCAAGAAACAAACAGGGAGGAATTAACTCAAAACTTAGCACGCGTAGGCGCAGCCAGCCGCAGGCATCGCGCGCTCACACTCATTCCCCCTTACGATCATCCGCATGTAGTCGCGGGACAAGGGACAACGGCTTTAGAACTAATTGCAGAAGTTGGTCAACTCGATTTACTATTAGTTTGCTGTGGCGGTGGTGGATTAATTTCCGGGTGTGCGATCGCCACTAAAGCACTTTTACCCAATTGTAAAGTAATTGGCGTAGAACCAGAACTAGCCGACGATGCTACCCGTTCCTTCCACAGCAAAACTCTACAAACTGTTAAAAATCCTGATACCATCGCCGATGGTGCTCGCACTCCCAGCCTTGGTAAGATTACCTTTCCCTTAGTGCTGCATTACGTCGATGATATGGTGACAGTCTCGGAAGAAGCGATTATTCGTACCATGTTTTTTTTGTGGGAACGCCTCAAAATTGTAGTTGAACCCACCGGCGCACTAGCAGCAGCAGCTTTACTAGAAGGTGTAGTTAAAGCACCACAGACAAAGATTGGTGTAATCATCAGCGGTGGAAATGTAGATTTGGCACAAGTTGGTAAATTATTTTCCTGACTTGGAGTATGCATTGGAACCTTTTTCTATCCATGCAGTCTCATAAATATACGTAATAACACGGATGGATATAAAAACTTAAGGTACTAGTTATCATATCTAAATTTCCGGGATGTAATCTCTGCTGTGTTGGAACGTCATCTGCATCTCAAGCAAGCAAAGCTTAATCTAGTGTTACCGAATTACGCCCCCACTCAGAAAGTTGTATTAATTATGAAGTGAGCGATCGCCCCATAACACCTAAAATTTAGTTGAAAGAGCAGTAAGTCAAGAATTTTTGCTCAAATGTTTACAGATGTTAACATTGTATACTTGGCTTGGGCGTGTATGTTTTAGTATTACCCTTATGAAGACTGTTCTCAAATCAAATCAAGAGCAAGTCACTCGGTTGTTTTCTCACCTCGAATTTGATGGAAATAAGCTCAATCATCAACCGGGTAGTGTATTAGGGAGTACTGCGCTGATAGCGGGAACTACGGTTGGGGCTGGAATTCTCGCCCTACCTGCGGTGACTTTGCCATCTGGGATTTTGCCATCCACAGCCCTGCTAATTGCTGTTTGGCTCTACGCTTTAGTCTCAGGTTTGTTGATTGCAGAAGTAACTTTGAATGCAATGCATCTAGAGGGGCGTCCGAGTGTAGGCTTGTTGGCAATTGTTCAGAAGACCCTTGGTAAGCAGGGAGCGCGAATTGCTGGCGGCGCTTATCTATTCATGCATTATGCGCTGCTGGTGGCATACATTACTCAAGGTGGAGAAATTTTAGTATCTGCAATTGCAAAAATCTGGGGTGTGCAGAACGTTTTACCTACATGGGTGGGGACAACGACTTTCACTCTTTTATTTGGCGGTATTATGTATGTTGGACGAGAAAAGTTTATTGAGAAATTAAACAGCGCCTTTGTGGGGATTGTAATTATTTCATTTTTGGGACTGTTGCTCCTAGGAGGAGGACAAGTTAAAAGCGCCCAATTTTTATTTCAGAACTGGAGTGCCCTTGGTAGCGCCGTTTCAGTCATGTGTGTCGCCCTGTTCTACCATAATGTTGTGCCTGTAGTTGTAACCCAACTAGAAGGAGATGTCCGCAAGATTCGTAATTCTATCTTCATTGGTTCTGCGATTCCTCTAATCATGTTCTTGGCATGGAATGCCGTGATTTTGGGAAGTGTCAGTTCCGATGTATTACAAGGCATCTCTGATGGCAGAACCGTTTTTGACCCACTACAAATTCTGCGATCTGGTGATGCAGGAGAATGGTTAGGAGTGCTAGTATCGATTTTCTCAGAGTTTGCGATCGTCACCTCATTTATTGGATTTGTGTACGGGTTGTTGGATTTCTTCAAAGATATTTCTCTAATTACCCAGGGTGAATCTTCTAATCGCCTACCCCTATATTCACTGGTTCTTTTCCCTCCTATGAGTCTTGGGGCGCTTAATCCCACTATCTTTTTTGCAGCCTTAGACTACACTGGAACATTCAGTGTTTCAGTTTTAGGCGGAATTATTCCGGCGTTAATGAGTTGGAAGCAACGTCAAGAGCAGGAAAACTTAAATACTACGAATCAACCACTTGTTCCTGGTGGTAAGGTGACACTCACTGTGATGATTGGAGTTGCATTAGCCTTGATAGTGAAACAAATTTTATTCATCTACGGAATGTAAAACTATTCAAAAACTTAGTAGCAATACCTGATAAAGAGTGTGGTTTTTACTGTGAATGCTGCGATAATGCATCAAGCAAGTTACATCTTCTACTGTTCCAATAATGGTGTTTGGTTAGCAGATAATGTACCAATTGAATATCTACAAATGATTTGAGCGTTAAGAGGTTTTTAATAGCTATCTCTTACGGTAGAAGGAAAACAGTATTTTAATTAATAGGCTAGACGTAAAGTCTTTGTAGATTAAATTTATGAACATTATCGCTTGGATAATTCTGGGCCTGATTGCTGGAGCAATAGCTAAAGCAATTTATCCTGGTCGTCAGGGAGGTGGAATTCTTACAACCATGATTTTAGGTATTGTAGGTGCTTTGATAGGGGGTACTATAGTTACTCTCTTAGAGACAGGAAGACTGCAACTCACCGCAGCAGCCCTCAGTATCCCTGGTGTAATTGTTGCTATTCTTGGTGCAATAGTTGCTATATTTTTATGGAACTTATTGGCTGGGCGTGCTAGTTATTAGTTGAATCGACAGGAAAATTATGGTTAAAGCCGAGTTATTAATAACTACACCTTTTCACACTTCAATCGAAGACAAAAACTCCACTTACTAAAAGCATATAGTAATCTGATTTGATTCGTGAACTGACTCGTAGAGACAGGGAATGGAGAATAGGGAATGGGGCATGGAAAAGAAGTAATAAAGATATACTGAATTTTTTTCAGAAATCAAATATGATTCCTATAGTGGAGTAAATTATTTTAATTATCAATCTTCAGCTAACAATAAAATTGCAATTTGCATTGGAGACTAATCTATAACCTTATTAAATTCATCTTTAATATTTTCCGTAGTGTGAATAATTTGGACTTCAGTTTTCTCTCGTGGATTGTCAATTGGTTGACAACAACTTCTGGTACTTTACCTTAGAGATTTTTAGCAGTAGCCTCTACTGTGTTTTCAGCGCTCAATTTTGGTGCGATCGCTCCTTGATTGTATACTGCTAACATTGTGGTTAGGTTACATATTCAAGTATCATGCAAGCTATTTACCCTACTATAGAGATGTTTCAATGCAGGGGATGAAAAGATGAGGGTTTGGCTTGCCTGCTTTTTGGTACTGTTTGCCTTAGCAGAACTGTTTGACTGGTTGCAAGAATTTAATCTACCATTACCCATCTATATTTTGGGTGGGGCTTTTTTAGCCGTTGCTTCTAACTACGACAAGATTATTGGCTCCTATTCCGGTGATACAAGTATCCAAGCATCACCCGAACAACCCCAGTTAGATTTACCAACTCAATCCACCGACCCTATTTCTTTCGCAATTCCTAGTCTAGTTGAAGATGTTCAAGCATCTGAAACAAATGATTAAGGGTAATGATAAGCCAATGAGCGATCGCCTCGAAACGGCAAGTAAATTGCTAAATTAAATGAGAGCATTTACCCAATTCAGGCTACCGCCGCAACGCCGTGATTAGTGGACTATTAGAAAAACTCCGTACCGCGTTCGTAACAGATCAAGGTTCCCGTGAAACTTCCCCTAGGGATAACTGGCTGCAAATTATCCTAGTTACCAGTGTGGTAGTCACTGCCTTTATCTGGGGAGTTCGTGAACTCAAATGGATGCAGCCGTGGGAGTTAATAGTTTATGATCAAATGTTGCGATCGCGTCCGACGAAAGCACCCGATAAGCGGATCTTGCTGGTAAAAATTACTGAAGAGGATCTAGAACCAGAGAAATGGAATATCTCAGATCGCAGAATTAATCAGTTGTTAAAAAAACTAGAGTTATATCAACCGCGTGTCATTGGTTTATATCTTTTTCGTCCAGATCAGAAAAATTTAGCGGCTAATCTGCAAAATCAAGTTCATATCATCAGCACCTGCTTGTTTAGCAGCAAAGGTAGAGATGAAATTCCGCCGCCACCCAATTTCCCTACAGATAGTGTAGGGTTTAGCGATGTAATTACCGACAACGAGAATGATCAAATTCTCCGTCGTGGTTTGTTATTTGCTAATTCTACAGACAACAAATGTACAACATCATTTTCATTTGGTTCTTTAATTGCTATTAATTATCTGAATAAACAAGGCATTAAGTATAACTTCACTCCCGAAGGAACTTTTCAGTTAGGTAAAACTCTTTTTCCCCGCCTAGAAGCTAATTCTGGTAGCTATCAACATCTAGATGCGGCTGGCTATCAAATACTGTTAAATTACCGTCATCCCGATCACCTCGCCGACCAAGTAACCCTCACGCAAGTCTTAGATAATCAAGTAAATCCCAGTTTAATCAAAGACCGTCTTGTAATTATCGGCACTACGGTAGCAAGTCTTCCTCCACCTGGCTTCTATACGCCCTACAGCGCTTTACCAGATCAACCAGCAAGAATGCCTGCTTTATTTATTCATGCACAAATAGCTAGTCAGATCATCAGTACAGTGCTGGATCAGCGACCTCTAATTTGGTACTGGCCAGACTGGGCTGAATTGGTTTGGGTATGGGGCTGGTCATTGGTGGGTAGTGCTTTAGCATGGCGCTTACAACATCCTTTGCTGCTGCTGATGGTGGGAGGTGCAACCCTAATTATCTTGGTGGTAATCTGCGTTGTTTTGTTTTTCCAAGCTGGATGGATACCGATTATTCCGCCTGCGATCGCCTTCATCGTCAGTAGTGCAACCGTTATGGCTTATACTAGCTACCGAACTCAGCAGCAAACTCAGCTGATTATTCTGCAAGTTGAACAGCAACAAGAAGCGATCGCGCAATTAAATATACTTTTAGAAGACAAAACAGCAATTCCCGACTCACAACTTGACCTGATTCCCACAATTGATACACCAGAACAAAGCGCTGATGACTTCCTTTTGAATCGACGCTATAAAATCTCCAAAATTATCGGTACAGGTGGATTTGGTCGCGTTTATTTAGCAAAAGATACTCAACGACCGGGTAATCCTGTTTGTGTAGTTAAAAAGTTAATGCCAGCCCGCCAAGATCCAAAATTTTTGCAAGTTGCTCGCAGATTATTTAATACCGAAGCTGAAATTTTAGAAGTTTTAGGTAGACATCATCAAATTCCAGAACTACTTGCCTATTTTGAAGATAACCAAGAATTCTATTTAGTTGAAGAATATATTCAAGGACATACTTTGAGTGAGGAATTACCACCTGTGCAGAACGTAAAAAACGAATCCTTTGTGATTGATATGCTCAAAGGAGTTTTAGAAGTTCTGGCATTTGTTCACCAACATCGAGTGATTCATCGAGATATCAAACCGACTAATATTATTAGACGCGCTCAAGATAATCGGCTAGTACTGATTGACTTTGGTGCAGTCAAATTGATGCAACCACCAAGTGAGCAAACAGAATTAGCAACGGTAGCCATTGGAACGCGAGGTTATACGCCACCAGAACAATTTGTCGGACATCCCCGCTTGTGCAGTGACATTTACGCTTTAGGAATGATTGGCATTCAAGCAATTACTGGAATACTACCGCAGGAACTTCAACCAGATCCACAAACGGGTAATGTGATGTGGCGACAAGAGCAAGTCAGCGAAGAATTAGCAGTAATTTTAGATAAGATGGTTTGCTACAATTTTAGCGATCGCTATCAATCAGCCGCCGCAGTTTTACAGGATTTAAAATAATTCGTAATTCGCCCTGGGGCAAAAGAATGTGACAGATAGACCATGTAGTAGAGACGTTGCAATGCAACGTCTCTACTCTGTTCGCCTAAACTGCTGAGACAACAGCCCGGTCATTTACTAGCTTGCCATCTTCCATGTGGACGATGCGATCAGCAATGTCTAAAATGCGGTTGTCATGAGTCACTAAAAGAATAGTACAGCCTTGTTCTTTAGCCAATTGTTGCATGAGGTTGACCACATCGCGACCCGATTTACTATCAAGGGCGGCGGTGGGTTCATCCGCTAGAACAATTTTAGGATGACTTACTAAGGCGCGGGCGATCGCTACCCTTTGTTTTTGTCCCCCCGATAAATCATCAGGATAGTAATTGAGCCGATCCCCTAATCCTACCTCTTCCAACATTTGCGCTGATTGGGCTTTCATTTGTAGCGAAGACATATTATTGTGCAGTTCCAAGCCCATTTTGACGTTTTGAAGGGCTGTCAGGCTACCGTGTAGATTGTGCGCTTGGAAAATATAACCGTTACTGCGTCGCGCTTGAGTAAGTTGTGCTGCACTAGCGCCACAAAGTTCTTGTCCCAATATCTGCAAACTGCCGGATTGAGCAGAACGCAACCCACCCACTAAGGTGAGAAGTGTAGTTTTACCAGAACCAGACGGCCCAGTCATAATGATAATTTCGCCAGCATTAATCTCCAGGTTGATATCAAACAGAACTTGTTTACGAAGTTGACCTTGACCAAAGTAGTGGTCGAGATTTTTAATAGAGATAACGGGTTCGCTAGTCATTCAATTTTAAATTTTGAATTGGGCGAAAGGTTGTAAGGAGGGTTTCCCGACCTAGCAAACTTTTCAAGACGGATTTTGGATTGATTCCACAGATAAATCTGCTCGCTCTGTACCATGTTCGGAATTGTCGGTCATTTATCCTTAATCCTTAGTAGTAACAAACGACAAATGACAAATGACAATTTTAAAACATATCTGCGGGGTCAGCAGATTGAAGTTTACGCGTGGCGATCGCACCCGAAATTATACACATAATCATAGTCAGCACTAACACTGTAATGGCTCGCGCTAAGGTCATGTAAAGTGGCAGATTAGTGGCATTACGAGTTAGATGATAAAGTCCAAAGGGCACAATTACTCCTGGTATAAAACCCAGTACTGCCAAAATTATCGCTTCTTCAAACACCACACTTAGTAAGTAGAAATTATTATACCCCATTGCTTTGAAGGTGGCGTATTCTTTGAGATGGGCATTCACATCTGTAGAAAGAACTTGATAGACGATAATCACGCCTACTAAAAAACCCATGGTTACACCCAGACTGAAAATAAACCCGATGGCAGTATTTTTTTTCCAATAATCTTTTTCAAATTCAATAAATTCTTCGCGGGTCAATATTTTGACATCATCACCTAAATAAGCTTTTAAATTTGCTTTGATCTGCTTGGGATCATAGCCTGGTTGCAAATTAACCAAACCAAGACTGACACTGCTGGCTTCGCGCCTAGGAAATAGTCGCAAAAAGTTTTGGTCGCTGGTGATTAAGTTACCATCGGCAATAAAGGAAGCCCCAACTGGAAATAAGCCGCCAATGGTAATCGTCCGGCGGTCAATTTCAGTTGTAACGGGTTTTCCTTGTTCAATTTGGGCGATCACTTCTTTATAATCTCCCCTAGAAGCGCGATCAAACAGAACGGTATCTGGTAACTTCACAAGATCTTTCTGGCGGTTCACATCAGCTAAGTTAAACACTTGCTGATCAGGATTGAACCCCATAACTAATATTGTTGTCTTTTGGTGTGTTTGGGGATTCTTCCAATCGATAAAGTTGACATAAATGGCTTCCGCCGACTTTATCCCTGGTACATCCATTGCTTGATACAGTCGCCGCCTTGCAAAGGTGGACATATTTGCCAGGTTACGCGCTTGGGGACTGATCATAAACATGTCACCCTGCATACTGCGATGCAACATGGTGTTACTTTCAAACAGAGCAGATTGAAACCCTAACTGCATAAACATTAAGACATCAGCGAAGGCAATGCCTGACAATGCTACCAAGAGACGACCCCTTTCGTGACTCAGTTGCAGCCAACCAAGGGGGGTTCGTTGTCGTAATTGCTGAATAAATCCAATCACAGTTCAATTACCGCCTTGACTTGCAGATTTGTTAAATTAGAAGCTTTCTCGCTAGATAGTTTATTCAGTTGTACATGGACTTCCACTACTCTGGCATCAATATTGCTAGAGGGATCACTGTTGATTAAATTTTGCCGCTGTACTTGCATACCAATCCAATCCACCCTTCCCATTAATTCGTTGGGTAGAGAATTGCTACTTATCCGTACCGACTGTCCCTGACGTACTTTGTGAATATCACTTTGGTATACTTCTGCCACTGCATACATCTGATCGGTTTGACCTAAATCGACAATTCCCTCTTCACTAACGGTTTCTCCGGCTCGTGTATTAATCTTTAAAATTTGCCCGGCTTTGGGAGCGTGGATGTATGCTTGCTGAAGTTGCGCTTTAATTTTTTCCACGGTGGCTTGAGCGCTGTCTACTTCTGCTTGTGCGTTTGCTATATCCGTGGGACGGATCTCAGTTGTTTGATTCAGGGTAGCTTTGGCTTCGTTAATTTGCTGTTGCAAACTGGCAAGAGTTTGGTCTTTGTTGGCTTTGGCTTCGTTAAGCTGCTGTTCTAGAGTGGCTATAGTTCTGGCTTTGGTGGCTTGGCTTTCGATTAACTGCTGAGAGGATGTTTCTGCACTTAGACGTCTGCTATCAACTTCCTGACTGGAAATTGCCCCATCTTTGTATAAAGTCTCGTAGCGTTGAAAGTCTGCTTGGGCGTTTTGTCTCTGGGCGGCGACGCGAGCCACTGTTGCTTCTAGCTGCTGTTTTTGTCCTTGCAGTTCCGCTTCTAGGCGATTAATTGTGGCTTGCTGAGTTTTAATGTTTCCCTCTAGTTCAACTTGCAGACGTTTGATAGTCGCCTGTCGCGCTCCAATTTCTCCCTGTTTTGCTCCCGCTTTGACTTGTTCAAGGCGAGATTTGGCAACTTGAACTTGTTGTTGTGCTTCACCCAAACTTGCTCGGAGGCGATCGCGACTATCCATAATCGCAATTACTTGCCCAGCTTTGACGCGATCGCCTTCTTTTACTAACAGTTTTTCCACTAGATTCCCTTCATTAGAAGAAGGTGCAGAAAGTTTTATGACCTCTTCGTTTGGTTCTAACCGACCTAATGCTGTGACTGTTTTTACTACTGGTTGAACGGCTACTGGCGCTTCTTGCTTCTGATTAGCCTTCGCCTGAAACTGTAGCACCGTGTAAACACTAGCTCCGCCTACAGCTAAAGATGCAATTATTACTAACCAAATATGCGATCGGAAAAAATTCTGGGAAGACTTTAAAGTTTCTATCTTCCGGTTTTGCGCCATAGTATTCCCCTCTTACTAGTAGCTCGAACTAAACCGTTCAGTTTATTATATGCTAAACTAAACTGACTAGTTTAGTCAAGCGAATGCAGCTAAAGCTACACCGATTAAATTTGCCTGGAATTATCTCCCAGAATGCTTATCCCA
Organism: aff. Roholtiella sp. LEGE 12411; assembly: GCF_015206995.1. GTDB lineage: Bacteria > Cyanobacteriota > Cyanobacteriia > Cyanobacteriales > Nostocaceae > Komarekiella. The sequence continues at coordinate 132,906 of NZ_JADEXR010000001.1, forward strand.
ATTGGGATTCATCGCGTAGAGTACTTTCCAACATCTATTAAAATTATTTATAGAAGAGGATAATTAATAAATGGCACAGATCAAAGTTGGCGAAGTTGACCGAGACAATTCCGTTGATAAAGTGGAACAAATTCTGCAAGGGGCAATGCAGGAGTTTCTCAAACAAGGCTACTCTGGCACAAGTATGGATCGGGTAGCAGTAGCAGCGGGTGTTTCTAAAGCGACAGTCTACAGCCACTTTCAAGATAAAGAAGGATTATTTAAAGCGCTAATAGAGCAGCTAGCACGCAAAAAGTTCCAGTTAATCTTTGGAACCGAACCCCTTGAGGGAGAACCACTAATTGTACTGCGCCAATCAGCAACCAACGCATTGGAGCAGATGACTAAAGACCAAGAACATTGTGCATTTATGCGAGTGTTAATCGGTGAATCTGGTCGTTTTCCTGAGTTAACTCAGATTTGTGTTCGGGCGATGGTTAAACCCTTGTTGGAAACCCTCAGTCAGTACTTAGCTGCTCATCCTGAACTGAATATAACTGACCCAGAGGCAACAGCGAGGATTCTTTTAGGGACATTAGTTTATTTTCATATTACTCAGGATGTGATGCATGGCAAAGATATTATTCCGATGGAAAGCGATCGCCTAATTGATGCTTTGATACACTTGATTGTTAATGCTGCCGAGTCACAGTCTTCACTCACTCAACAAGGGCAGGGGTAATGATTCCTTTAGGAACAGAATCTCCGTGGGGCTTTAATTATAGCTTTAACCCACTAATCGACTTTTGCGTTTCAGTACTAGAGTTTGACGGGCTATATGTTGGCCCCTTTAGCCAGCATCAAGAAGGAAGCGGGACACTCCGGAGTAGAGGGCTAGATGTTGAGAGTTGGCGTTCATGGCTGGCGAATGTTGTCGCAACACAGGATGCTCGTCTGAATTGGCATATAGAGGATCTACGGTCATCGTTATCAAAAGACGTAGCATCCTTTAGACACGTCCGGAATATTAACTAGGGGTCAAAAAAATGGTAGAACGGGTTTTTGACCGTCTACCAAAATGAAAAATCCACTTCATTATATTCAAGAATATCCGCAGCGAACAAAACAAATTTTGGGAATAACCAATGACCAGTTTCATAATTTGTTGAACATTGCCGAAATGCATCATAACTTACTTCAATCAGAGATAGAACCTCAGAAGGTACGTATAAGAGTGATCCATAAAAATAAATGCCCAGCCGTGTGTTGAAATTATTCGTGGGTGTTGAGGATCGCTTGTTTGACGGCTGGGCATTTATTTCTTGGCAGTATGCTAAATGAGAAAGGAGGAGGCCGGAAGCCGAAATTGGAGATTTCCGAAGAAGTCTGTTTATGTCTATTTTATTTAAGACAAATGCCAACATTCGAGGTTTTAGGGTTACAATTTGGAATTTCCAAAACTGAGGCTAACGATACATTTCATTACTGGCTTGGAATCCTACGAAAAATATTACCAGCCAGTCTGCTCGAACAAGTTGAAAAAAATGATAGTGATTATGCGATCGCAATAGAATTATTGAAGGAATTTAAATTAATCGTGGACAGTATGGAACAGCCACGGGAACGCCCTTGCGACAATCAAGAACAGAAAGAGTATTTTTCCGGTAAGAAGAAACAGCACACATTTAAAAACCAATTTATTACCTTACCAGAAGGAAAAGATATTGTAGATGTAGAGGTGGGAGAAAAAGGACCAACCAGTGATATTAGCTTGTTTCGAGAGCAACAAGAAAAGTTTGAATCCTTACAAATGTTTGAAGGAGATAAAGCGTATCAAGGAGGAGAGAATATAAAGACTCCTTACAAGAAGCCACGTAACAGAGAATTAACTGCAAAGCAAAAAGCAGAAAATAAAGAGTTTTCTAGTAAACGCATCTTTGTTGAACACGTAATTAGACTTGTCAAAATCTTCCCAATTGCCCGACAAAGATTTCCACTTAATTCTCGGACTTATGATCAGGTGATTCTTACTATTTGTGGATTGGTGAGACTAAGAATTGGTGCATTAATTTTACCATTTTAATACGTGTTGTAAACATGAAATCTGCCATGAATTAGTTTCCAGCATATTTACAGATAGTTGCTATCAGTAACTATCTCTAACCCTAATTATTACGTTGGTTTTGGTTAATACTTAACACTGGACAAAACCAGACTCAGAGCGTGTTGCAAATTTTCGGACGAGTCTATTAAGCTTTTTAGCAATTTTTGCGTAAGTCCTAGAGCATCGATTCAGTAATTGCAAAAACCCGATCTATCTTCGGTAAAACGACCAATTTTCGTTGACTGTAGAGACGTTGCAATGCAACGTCTCTACGAACAAATCGGTTTTTATCGCCCCTTTCTTGAATACTGAATCGGTGTTCTAGTAGATAGAAAATTCACTAGAAATCTTGCAAAAATCCTAATTTTTTATTTAAAACCACAGATGAAAATAGCGAAAAATTTGGGCGTCCGGGTAACAGGAGCGCAAAACTTTTCAAGATATAAGTCTACTTAGCAGTCAGAACTTTTTATGCTCTTGTCTATCGAGAGCCGCAATTTTTCAGCCAACAACTGGACGTTAGGGTCTTTCAAAATGCCATGATGATCACCAGGAATATCATGGATATCTAATCCTCCAGCCGCCAATTTAGTCCAACCTAGTCCAGGCTCAACCTCTACCTCAACAATACTAGTAACATCCTTTTCAGTAGCTTTGAACAGGGTTACACGGTCGGGATAAATTTGCGGTACGTAGTTTATTGAATATTTTTTTACTCCTTGGTTGTATGCCTCTCGCCTAACTAAATGTTCGAGATTTTTAATCCTAAAAAACTCATTTTTTAAGGCAATTTTTCCATAATAAATGCTCATCTTCCGCTTGAGCATTTCTAAAAAATAAGTAGGGCCAACTTGTAAAAACTGATTCAAGTGATGTGAGAGTCTCTTGGATATTGGCGCTGGCAACACTTTTTGGGTCCCTGGTAAAGAAGAATCAAACAAAGCTAACAAAGCTACCTGCTCACCTTGTGAGAGCAATTGCTGAGCTACTTCAAATGCTATAACTCCTCCAAAAGATAAGCCTCCCAAAAGATAAGGGCCTTCAGGTTGGAGAGTTTTTATTTCTTCAATGTAGTGAGCTGCTAATTCCTCGATTCGATTTAAATAAACTGGCCTTCCTTGTCCATCCTCTGCTATCAAGCCATAAACAGGTTGGTCTAAACCTAAATAAGAAATTAGAGGTTGATATAAGCTAACACCTTGACATAAGAATAAAGGTGGTTTGGAACCATTGGGTTGAATCGGTACTAAGTAGGACAAAGATGTCGGTAATCCTGATTGGCACAGAATTTTAGCTAGTTGCTCAATAGTGGGATTTTGGAAAAACGTAGCTAGGGGCAAATTTTTCTTAAAAGCTTTCTCCACTTGTGCAACTAGGCGCAAAGCTAACAGAGAGTTTCCTCCTAAATCAAAGAAGTTATCCCTGATGCCAATAGGCTGAATACCCAGAACTTTTTCCCAAATCTTTGCTAATTGGAGTTCTACATGATCGCGAGGAGCTATAATCGCTTCTGCTTCTTGTCTGGTTTGAGGGGGTTCTGGTAGAGAACGCCGGTCTACCTTGCCGTTAGGTGTCATTGGCAAAGCTTCCAACATCACAAAAGCTGAAGGAACCATATAGTCAGGCAATCTTTGTTTGAGAAAGTGCCGTAGTCTATCAATAATGGCTGTCTGCTCAGAGTCAAGAACAACATAAGCTACTAGACGCTTATCACCAGGGACATCTTCCCGCACTGTTACTACAGACTGCTCCACAGATGGGTGTTGAGATAGTACTGCCTCAATTTCGCCTAGTTCGACGCGGAAGCCTCGGATTTTGATCTGGGAGTCAAGGCGACCAATATACTCAATATTGCCATCATCGAGGTAACGAGCTAAATCGCCAGTTTTATACAGTTGTGTTCCTGGCTCTTTGCTGAAAGGGTTGAGAATAAATTTCTCTTTAGTCAAGTCAGGACGTTTGAGGTAGCCGCGAGCCAGTCCAGCACCACCAATATACAATTCCCCAGATTCACCAACAGGCACAGGCTGTAAATCCTTATTCAGGATATAAATCTGTGTATTGGTAACGGGACAACCAATGGGAGCAAGGATATAATTTTTGCCGCGCTGACATCTCCAGAAAGTGGCATCAATGGAAGCTTCTGTCGGGCCATAGCAATTATATAGAACATTGTCCAAGTTCAATTTGGTAAAGAAACGCTCTATGAGTTCGACAGGTAAAGCTTCACCACCACAGGTAATGTGTTTGAGTGATTGACAATTCTCAATTCCCTGCTCATCTAGTAATACACGGAGTATTGAAGGTACTAAACCAATGACGGTGATTTGCTGTTCGGTAATTAGTTTAACGAGGTATGCGGTATCCTGATGCCCACCAGGACGAGCCATAATCAATTGCGCTCCGAAGCACAACGGCCAAAATATCTGCCACACCGAAGGGTCGAAGCTAAAAGAAATAGTCTGTAAAACTTTGTCTGCTGGAGTTAATCTAAAGGTTGTTTGCCGCCATTGCAGTTGGTTGTAGATTCCACGGTGAGGAATCATGACACCTTTGGGCTTTCCTGTAGAACCAGAAGTGTAAATCGTGTAGATTAGGTTATCAGGTGTGGCATTACAGAACAGATTATCTTGGCTATTCTGGGTGATTTCCCAATCTGAATCTAGACAAACGACTTGCGTTCTAGTTTCATGAGTAGGTAGACTGTTTACCAGTCGCTGTGTGGTCAGCATCACTGGTATTTGAGTGTCCTCTAAGATAAAGGCTAAGCGGTCTTTTGGATATGCCGGATCTAAAGGTACATACGCTCCTCCAGCCTTGAGAATTCCCAACAGTCCGACGATCATTTCTAAAGAGCGCTCTAGACAGATACCAACAAGTACCTCTGGTTTAACGCCCAAGGTACGTAGGTGATGGGCTAGCTGATTTGCCCGTTGGTTTAACTGCCGATAAGTAAGTTGGGTGTTTTCAAATACTACAGCGATTGTGTCAGGCGATCGCTCTACCTGAAGCTCAAACATTTGATGAATGCACAGATTCTGGATATCAAATGTTTGAGTGTGATGCCATTCTTGTAGAACTTGACCGCCGATGAAGTGAGTCAAGGTATTTAACTCAATGTCTTGCTTATGTTCTGAGTTCCTAATATTAATACTCATTTTATATATGTCAATACTTTACTAAAGTTTCTTCTTTAACTTGTTCTTTAGCTAATGTTAATGCTTGATAAACTTCGTTTAACTTTGTTTTATCTATATGCTGATGAGCAAAATGCTTTAAATAAGCTTCGAGATACCTAATACGTAAGTGTGGGCTATCTGGACTCTGAAGAAAAGGCAGATCAGATTCAACCATAAAACGGATAGCCAGTAAGGGAACGGGGCTACGAAGCGGACGGAAGTTTGGGTTGTGCAGTCCAGAACTTTCATTGCGCTTGTGAAACTCCCCAATCATTAGTCCTGACTCGACAAACAAAGGTTTAAGTTTTTCTTGAATCCCATCAATTAGTTTAGAAGTTTCCTGGATCTGGATATCAGGGAAAATAAGTAAAAATGCCATGTATATGGCTAATCCTTTATCTTGTGAAGCTATCTCCAGGAAAATATCTCGGTAACGTTTAACAATATCTTCTAATTGCTGTGAATCTAAGTTGTTTGTGCGAATAACCGCCATTTGAATATTGTTTGATTTGAGAGCGTAAGGCACAAAAGGGCAAACTGGGCCAGGCCTCCCCAAATCAGGATGATGCCTTCCTAAAAAACTTTTAACCCACTCCATGATTTCACTTAAGTAGGAAATATCCTTTTGAATTTGTTCAATTTCAATAGATGTATAAAGTTGCATTATGTTGATACCAATGTATTAATTATGTGATGTCTAATTCCAGATTAACTTTATAAGCATAGTTATAGTAATCTGATTTGATTCGTGAACTGACTTGTAGAGACAGGGAATGGGGGATAGGGGATAGGGAATGGGAAAAAAAGGAGTTAGAGGTGTACGCAGTTCTTTCAAAAATCAAATAGGAATCCCATAGCATAAACTAATCATTATTAAGTTTCTAAGAAATTTGACATTATTGTAGAGGTGAGCACCTAATATTCATAACAAAAAAAATATGAACTTTATGTATAAGTACTTATTGGCATTGTGAAGTTTTAGTAGAGATTTCATGGTCAAACGACAACCAATTACCTAGAAAATTGATTCTTTCCTAGAGACGCGTCATGCCACATCTATACAGTCAACGAAAATTGGTCATTTTACTGAAAACGAATCGGGTTTTTGCTATTGCTGAATCGATACTTTAGTGGTGAATATTGATTATTATGTAATTGGTTAGACTGATTAAATCAAACTTATTTAGTTCTAGTCTTGTTCCCAAAGACATATAATTTGGAGAGTTATTGATATGAATTGGTATTTAATTTTATCTATAACTATCTAAGTAGTTGTTTAGTTTTAGGAGGTAGTTGCATTAAAAAATAGCTCTAATTGTTTCTGGCTAATGAATCTCGACCATTATTAATTCGACAATAAAAAAGTACGTATCTTTTTTGTGTACCTGAAGAAGAAAGTATGTTTACACGTTTCAAGGCGAAGTTCACACGGATAGATGAGATAGTTCCTGGTATATATAAGCTTTCTGTCTCAAACGATAAAAAATTTATTTTTAGCCAGTTCCTCATCCTTGATGAATGCCCTATACTCATTCATACGGGTCGAGCAGAATGGTTTGACCAAATTTATGAGCTTGTTTCGTCTGTGTGCGATGCTTCAAAGCTTCGATACATTGCTTTCTCTCACCTTGAGGCTGACGAATGCGGCTCCCTTAATCGGTGGCTTGAAGCAGCTCCGCAAGCAGAAACAATCGTGAGTCGTCTCAATCAATCGAACATAGATGATTTTGCATTGAGGCCGACAACTGTTCTTAAGAAGAATAAAGCTCTTTCCTTAGGCAAAAGAGAGATAATACTGATCGAGACTCCCCATTTTCCTCATGGATGGGAGAGCTGCGTATTTTATCAGCCGCAAGAAGAGATCCTTTTTTGTTCTGATCTCGCAGCTCATCCAGGTCAATTTGATGAGCCTGTTACCGATAAAGATCTTACAGAATCCATCATCAAGTTTCAGCAAAAAGTTGGGTTCATGTGTGAAGGTAAAAGTTTCACTCAGGGAATTGAGGCTGTAGAAAAGTTACCCATTAAATATCTTGCAACAATGCATGGTTCTATTATTCGCGGGGAGTCCATAGCAAATCTGCTTTTCGAGATGAAGCAAAGTTTTGGTGCTTAAGTTTATTCCCTTTATTGATCAACTTCCGGTTAATTACATTAATTTAAAGGCAGAAAGTAAACCTCTAAGCAGTGAAAAGACTCCATGTTTATTGCAAAAATAAACCAAGTTACAGACCTATTTCATCATATAAATCCACCTTAGTAAATTAAAGTTTTCCAATTACAACATATTAAAGAGTGATAAGCTGTTACGCAAATAAACTTGTATATTTCGCGCTGAGGTTGTCAAGAGTCAAAAGTCCACAGTCAAAAGCTAGCTTGGACTTTTAACTCTTAAACTGGGACAGTCTAAGCGCGAGAATATTTGATCTAAACTCACATCATCTGAGAACTTTTTAGCACCGACACATACCCCTGTGCAGTTATGCATTAGTATCACATTTCTGATAAATTTTTCATATATAGGACTAATATTTGATTTAAAAAAAAATTCAGTACACCTTTATTACTTCTTCCCCATGCCCCATTCCCTATCCCCAATTCCCTATCTCTACAAGTCAGTTCACGAATCAAATCGGATTACTATATGAGGTTATTATGACTAAAATCAACCGAGCTGCGATTGTTGGAGGAAGTCACGGTAATGAATTAATAGGAGTATATTTAGTCAAGAAGTTTCAGCAGTATCCGAATTTAATTAAGAGATCGAGTTTTGAAACATTGGTATTATTCGGCAATCCTAAAGCTATTGAAAAAGGTAGACGATACATTGACAAGGATTTAAATCGTTGCTTCACTAATCAGGGCTTACAAAGTTCGTCACTATCAAGTTATGAAGATATACGAGCGAAAGAAATTCAACAAATACTACACCCACAAAATCAGCCTTTCGTAGATGTAATTGTTGATTTGCACACTACAACTGCCAACATGGGTTTAAGCCTTCTTTTGAGTAATATGCATCCTTTATTACTACAGTTAGCAGCTCATCTGAGTTCGATAAATCCTTTAGTAAAAGTCTATTTTCATCAACAAACTAGAAGAAGTGGCTTTCTTCGTTCGATGTGCGAATTGGGTTTTGTGATAGAAGTTGGTGCTGTACCTCAAGGTGTTTTAGATGCTGAATTATTTCAACAAACAGAGCAGCTGATTTATGCAGTTTTGGACTATTTTGAAGGATGCAATCTAGGCAAAATTCCGCAGAAAAATAGCACGCTTACAATTTATCAATACACTGGAGTTATCGATTATCCGAGAAATGAACGCGGTGAAATTCAAGCCATGATTCATCCCCAGCTTCAATTTAGAGATTATGAACCTCTGAATCCAGGTGATCCAATATTTCTGACTTTTGAAGGAAAGGATATTCTCTATGAGGGAGTGTCCACTGTTTATCCCATATTCATCAATGAAGCAGCTTACTATGAGAAAGGAATTGCTATGCATTTAACTCAGAAGCAGTTGCTTGATGATTATTAATGCTTATAAGTTACAACAATCCGGCAGCGATCGCAATCTATTTACTAACTAAAACTGCTGCTATTTTTACTATCCTGTTTTCAAGGTAGTTCGTGATTAATTCACCGTATACAGCTAGTGTTTCCTTACTCACCCGCTTGGCGCTAAACCGTTCTAGGTTTTGTTTGGCGCGGGATTTCCACTTGTGCATCTGTTTGGGGTCGCTGAGCAATTGCACCAAAGCATCTGCTAAAGTTAGGCTATCTTTAGGTGGCACCAAAAGACCAGCCTCTCGATTATCTAAAGTCTCAGGAATGCCATCTACATCACTGGCAATAATTGCACAGCCTGCTTCCCGCGCTTCTGTTAGCACCAAGCCAAAAGATTCGTGGTGTGAAGCTAGAACAAAGATATCAGTGGCTAGCATATAACGTTGTGGCTCTGGCTGGAAACCTTCAAAATGAATGCGTTGGCGCAGTTCGCCGCAGCGAAAAGGTATTTTTTGCACCATCGCCTCAAACATAGAGCGTTCTGGCCCATCTCCTATTAAATATAGATGTACTTGTGGAAAGTCTGCCGCAATTTTGACGAAGGCTTCAATTAACTCAACAATACCTTTACGAGAATACATCCCTGCTACTGTAGCGATCGCTGGACGGTACAATGGTAGTGGCTGGTAATCTTTAATACTCTTATGCCTGGGACTGTCTAATGTGCCATTGGAGACTACTCGTAATTTGCTCTTAGGTATACGACGCTGTACCATAGAATCAGCTACCGCATGACTAACTGCAATTACCCGGTCTGCTAATCCCATCAGTACCGCACTACGCTGAAATTCATTGTGTACAGTAGAAACCAAACCATATTCACAACGCCTTCTAAGTACTCCTGCTAGCACAACTCCTGTCATCATGTGTGCATGGACTATATCCGGCTGAAACTTTTTTACTATCTCCTGATAACGCCAAGCAGCTTTAATCAGATTCAGCGGTGTTCGTGACTGATCTAGTTGAAAGTGGGTGACACCATGAGATTCTAGTAATGCTTTATATTCTCCCCCAGCAGACGCTACAGCAACATCATGACCGTCTTTTGATTGCAAACATGCCAAGTCTACGGCCACATTCACAATACCATTACCAATTTTTTGGATATGATTTGTAATATGTAATATACGCATTTATATGTTCTCCACAGCGGTTATTTGTAGCGAATCGATAAGTTTCACCTGTAGAAATGCAATCTATAATTAAGCTGTTACGCAAATAAACTTGTATATTTCGCGCTGAGGTTGTCAAGAGTCAAAAGCTAGCTTGGACTTTGGACTCTTGATCTTGGACAGCCTAACCACAAGAATATTTGATCTAGACGCCCATCAGCTTTGGATACTAAGATTCAGCTTTAAAGAAGATTTCTTGCGTCCCTAAAAATTGCTTGATAAAGCCATGAGGTAGACTTTGAGTTTGAGAAATATATGAGGCGATCGCTCTGTTTTTCTTGTCTTTAACTGATGTAATTGGAAGATAGTAAGCTTTTGCTATATCCTGCAACTTCAATATAATAAATAGAGGTGCTCTCCATAATAACCAGATAGGGTATTGCAATACTTCAATTGTGATTTCTGATTGAGCAATTGCTTTTTGAATTAATTTATAAGTTTCCTCATGATCTTTATGGCAGTCTTTGCGATGGGGCACATAAACTTCCTCTGATTTATAATACTTTAGAAGTTCAATAATCTGTTCAATTATCTGTTGCCGTTCCTCATTCTTTAAATCTTGCAAAGTCCCATCTGGTTTTTCCAAAAAGTGTATTTCTGAAGGACTTACTCCCAAAATTCCTAATGCTGTAACCGCTTCTCGTTTACGAATTTGGCTGATTTTTTCTTGAGAACTTGGCTCTGAACTACCCGACCCTTGTCCATCTGTCAGAAAAACAACTATTACTGGTATCTCATGTTCGCGTTTCATAGCAATCATCCCACCACAGCCAAACGTTTCATCATCTTGGTGGGGAGAAAACACGATCGCCGATTTTTGGCTAAATACTAATGGCTTACTTCCCCAGCGTAAAATCCATTGAACTAGTAAGCTGGAATGGATATACTGCATCTGATAAAGCCATGTATTTGGAATTAGTTTTTCTAACAGTTGAAGCTTTGTTTTGAGATTCATGATTACTGTCGTTTTTAGTAAAGTATGAGGGTATGTATTTGATTTATATACTTGCTTAAATATCTCATTTTTTCAAAAAACTAGTTTGATTAATTTAATACTTTTTAGCTGCTGTATAATATATTATTATCATAATGCAATTAATAATTTGCACTATATAAAATCTATGTAAATTTATCAGATTAGACATAAAAAATAACTGATTAATTAATGTATTTTTATTGATAAAATCCTCGAATTTTTAATTTCCAGCAGTTAGCATTTTCATGAATCATACATAGAGACGTTACATGTAACGTCTCTACAGGGTTTCGGGTTTTATTTATGTACTTCATATACCTGAAATCTGCTGTATAAAATATTAATTAATAATTTTTTAAATTAAAAATTATTTTTCTATGCAAAGCTTGTATGATAGGCATTGCAATGTATTGGTGTCAACTTATAGCACTTTTCATGTATTGGAACCACATCTGTTGTAGGGGCAATTCATCAATTGCCCCTACTTGCTTACCCCATCAGCCTATACATAATCACTTTTCCTTTCCAATCTTCTTCTACAAACACTAGGTGCTCACCCTTTGAACGCCGAAAAGCGCGGATACCATAAGGTATATCAATCCAGCCACTCTCACCTCCAACTTCTGGGCCGGGTTTTAGCTTTTGTACTTGCGTTCCCGTTGCTATGTTGTAGACGTATACCTCCGCCGTTTTCATTGTCACGGCGAATACATATTCTCCAGCTACACTCATAGCAGCTGTGGACACTTCACGTTTGCCAGTAGTATCGTGTGGAATCACAATCCGATAACGGGGAGTGCGATTTCCTTGGCTCCAATTGTCAAAACGTGCAATTTCAGAACCAACGACTCCGTTATCATCACCGATCGCAGGATGATCTTCTGTGAAGCCTGACAAATACATAGTATCTGTTTCTGGGAAATATTCGATCCGCCGCAAATCTGTAAATATCTTCGGAGTGGTTTGCTTTTGCATCGAACTATAAGAATAGATGGGATTACCCTTGGTATCTATTCCTTGTAAAGGATAATGTCTAATGCCAGTACCATCTTGAGTTCGTAAGGTTTTCCAAACATCTCCTTTGCTGTCTACCCACCAGCCGCCGATGAAGGGATAATCTTTGCTACCATCATACTCATTTTTTTCAAACGTCCCATTGCCGTTACTATCCCGCCATATCCACTCTCCTTTTTCCGGTTGTTGTGGTGGCCAAGTTCCCCCAATCGATTTTTTATCTTCGCCATTAGTACCTACAAACATCCCAGATGGTATGGCAATTTTGCCATCTGTAGCTTGATTGAAACGATATATTTGCAGAAAGCTGCCATACATATTTGTGAGGAACAAAAAGGGCTTACCTTTGATGCGACGAACAAAGGTTCCATCTGGTGATGTATGCAATCGGGGATCTTGAGGATATTTGACAGCGTTTAAAGTATAGCTCTTATAAGTCCATTGCTTACCAGCAGGCTGACTGTAATCCATCAAATAGTGTTCGTGCTTGGTGAATACGTCTATACCATCAGTTTTAGGATCAGCATCAGCATTATCAACAAATATCAATCCTAGTAATTGCCACAACAGTTTTCCCGATGGTGAGAATTTCCGTAAATCCGTCCCAGATTTGTTAAAACCATTACTATTTATATAGATATTACCTGAGCTATCTGTACCTACTCCGGTAAGACCATAAAGTTTCAAATCTTGAACTTCACCCGGAATACCTGCATAAATACCGCCTTTTCGACCGAAACTACTCACCTGTACTGGTTTATCTTTGATGTCGTAAGTCAACATTTGTTGACGTGGCCCATTTTCTGCCACTAACAACCTACCTTGATTATCAAGTGCGATCGCTGTTGGTTCGATAACATCTGTAATCTGTTGAGGCAATTGCTTTCCAGTCTGAGAATAATGCAGAATCTTGGCAGAGTTACTACTATTTTCGCTTTGAATAATCCACAGATTTTCTTGTCTATCAACAGTTATCGCTCCCGGACGAGCAACGCTAAAGCTGCGAAGTTCTTTCATCGTGTCAGTATTGTAAACACGAATGCGATCGCTAGCAAAATCACTCACATACAACTCGCTTCCCGCAGTCGCTAATCCAGTGACTTCACTTTTAGTGCTGGTGATTAACATACTTTTATCCCAGCCACGCCCTTCAGGAAATGGTGCAGGTTTCCCAGATAAGTCGTAACGTCTGACGCAGTACCAATTTGTTCCTTCAGCAGGATAATCCTCTTTTGTCTCACCCATTGCACCTTGAATCATGGCAATGTAAATATATTTACTATTTACAGTCACGGCTTTACCACCACTACGACTCCAGCCGTGAGTATCACCAATAGCACTAATTACTTTGCCATCTTTATATATTTCTGCTTCTGTTCCAGCTTCATCCCAATGGCTGTTAGTATAGACTGTGCCATCGGCAGCAACATACATTGCTTCTATATTGTTTTGTACCCGCAGGTTTCCACTACCAAAAGTATTACCTATCCAAGATGTTTTGTACGTGAGTGCAGATGTTCCTGTTGTAGCCCAATCTGTTGTAATCCCAATGGAAGTAACAATTACTCCAACAGTTAGACTCAGTAAAAAGTTGAAAATTTTGCTCTTGTGCCAATGTCTAGTTTGAGATAGCTTCTTGATGCGCTGATTGAGCTTTTGACAGAATTTACCTAACTGTGGCAGTAATTTGTTTTTCATAAAATTCCTCAGCTTATAATTTCTTTTGAACGATCATTATTTCTGGAATTCCAAAAAAACATTGTTTTGATTGACTGTATATACATCACTGCATATAAATTAGTAATTAACAGCTAAATATCACAAGTTTAATGTATATTTTTCTGCCACACCTGCATTTTTCAAATGTGTATTGACTAATTATATGTGTTATTAAGTATGCTGATGCAAATCAGTACCACTGTATAATATTTAAAGCCCTGATAATATCAATGCTGACGTAGAGATTATTGACCAAGTTGTACTGTTATAACTATTTGCACCCGTCTACTTACAATTATCTAAGTAATAAAGAAGGATTTTGAAAACCTAATTATTTACTATCTATTTAACAGTACACATATATAAATAACAAACAATTGGTATGAATAATTTTGCTTTTACCAAAACTTTATGAAAACCACACCAACTTTTCAAGGTTATGCTAATAGTTATAAGCAAAAAATGTTGAGGTATTAATATTTACTTTTTAATAATGCTATTGGTAAATATTAATACAAAATTGTTTGCATTTCAATTGCTTTTATCCAAATTGAATTTTTAAGATTAAGGTTGATTCTTATAGGTAAAAAGCCTAAGAGTATTGTAAAAGCTTAGATATACAATTATTCGGCAAGTATCATATACATCATGATCAATGTTATTTTTTTAACAAAATAGATGTTTGAATTGCCTTGTTGACAGAAAAATATAAATAGTTTATAAAGTAGTGTCCTTTGAAAAAATAAAATCTTTTTTCTAATGTATGTGCAAATTGAATTTTAATAAGTTAAATTTCTAATTTATCCATAAATAAAAATTAAATCTGTATGGAAGATAACTTTAAAAATGTGGATAATGCATAGAATAGCAGGAAACACTACTGAATTTAAAAAAGGCGGTTGAGCTTGGTGCAAAAGTAAATTGACTCACGCTCAATAGATTATAGAGGACACGTTTTTGAAAAGTAACAAAGAAAGTTTTGATTCAGCATCTGCATCAATTCTAACTCTAGGATTAGGATGGTTTCCTCAAACACCCGGAGGTTTAGAAAGGTATATTTATGAACTAACTCATAAATTAGCAGCTAATCAAGACCAGGTTGAATTATGTGGAGTTGGTCTACCAGAAGCTGAACAAAATTTGCCAATCAAGCTGACTAACCTCGCTTCTCCTGATAGTGCTATTTGGCAACGTCTATGGTCAATTCGCACTAATTTCAAGAAAACAAGAGTTAGTAAACCAGATGCTATTAATCTGCATTTTGCATTATACAGTTTTCCAATTTTAGACCTTTTGCCTAAAGGAGTACCAATTACGTTTAACTTTCATGGCCCTTGGGCTTCTGAGAGTCAACAAGAGGTTGTTAATAAAAGACTGAGTATTGTTCTTAAGCATTGGCTAATAGAACAAAGCACTTATAATTGCTGCGATCGCTTTATTGTTCTTAGTAAAGCATTTGGCAAAATTTTACATCAACAATATCAAATTCCGTGGAGTAAAATTCATGTTATTCCCGGTGGAGTGGATCTTAGCAAATTTCAAACCAACTTATCACCTCAAGAAGCTCGAATACAGCTAGGTTGGCCCAGTAATCGCCGTATCTTGTTTACATCTCGCCGTTTAGTACATCGAGTAGGACTTGATAAATTATTGGAAGCTATGGCGACAATTAAGCCGAGAATTCCAGATATTTGGCTGGCGATCGCAGGTCGTGGTCACATACAAGCTACACTACAACAACAAGCAACAGAATTAGGGCTAGATGATAACGTTAAATTTTTAGGTTTCATCCCTGATGAGCAGTTACCTATAGCTTACCAAGCTGCTGATTTAACAGTTATGCCCAGTCAATCTTTTGAAGGATTTGGATTAGCAATAGTTGAATCTTTAGCCTGTGGTACTCCCGTTATGTGTACTCCAGTTGGAGGAATGCCGGAAATTTTAGAAGCCTTTTCCCCAGATTTAATTACTACTTCTATTGAAGCTTCAAGTATCACAGAAAAATTAGAAAATGTCCTTTTGGGAAATATACCCATACCTTCACGAGAAGCCTGTCGTCAATACGCTACTACACACTACGACTGGAATAAAATTGCCCAGGAAGTACGGAATATTCTATTAGCTTAAATAAATGTGATTTAGCTCTCCAATCTAGATAATAAATTGAAAATGGGGTACTAATAGGAGATGATATGAAAATTCTTTTTTTAGACCAAAGTGGTAAACCAGGTGGTGCAGAATTATGTTTAATAGATATTGCTAAACCATATCGCGATCGCGCTCTTGTCGGACTATTTGCGGATGGGTCTTTTAGAAAATTACTAGAGCAAAACCATATCCCGGTAGAAGTTCTCGCTAATCAAGCAATCCAGGTTCGCAAAGAAAGCAGTTTGGCTCAAGGATTAAAGAGTCTGGAGCAAATTGTACCTCTCATTACTAAAGTAGTAAAAATAGCTAGTAAATACGATTTGATTTATGCCAACACCCAAAAAGCATTAGTTGTAGGAGCATTGGCTAGTTTCTTCACTCGCCGTCCTCTGGTTTATCATTTACATGATATTCTTTCTATAGAACATTTCAGCCAAACTAACCTTCGCATTGCTATTAATCTAGCTAATCGTTTTGCATCATTAGTAATTGCCAATTCTCAAGCTAGTAAAACAGCCTTTGTACAAGCGGGAGGAAACCCAGATATTATCAAAGTTGTTTATAACGGCTTTGAACCAAAAATATATCAAACTAGCAAATCTGATATTAAGCAATTAAAGCAACAGTTAGGATTAGAAGGGCAATTTGTAGTCGGACACTTTAGCCGTCTTGCACCTTGGAAAGGGCAACATATTTTAATTACTGCACTTGCTGAGTGTCCGCCACAGGTGACAGCACTTTTAGTTGGTGATGCATTATTTGGCGAACATGATTATGTCCAACAGTTGCATCAACAAATTGCTGAAATGGGCTTAGAAAACCGTGTTAAATTTTTAGGATTTCGTTCAGATATTCCCCAGTTAATGGGCGCTTGTGAATTAGTGGCACATACCTCCACCGCCCCAGAACCATTTGGTAGAGTAATTATTGAGGCGATGCTATGCGGACGCCCTGTAGTAGCAGCAAAAGCTGGGGGTGCAATAGAATTAGTAGAACATGGGATCAATGGTTTTCTAGTGACACCAGGAAAACCCCAAGAACTTGCACAAGTGATTACAACCTGTCTTCAGGAGGTAGAAACAACTGCAACTATGGCTAATAATGCTCAGGCGATCGCTAGTCAGCGTTTTGATGTAACAACTATTAATCAGCAAATCGCTCAACTGTTGTCCCAATATGGTTTAGATAAGCCTAGAACACCGATTCAGTATTCAAGATAGGGGCGAGAAAAACCGATTATTTCGTAGAGACGTTGCAATGCAACTGTAGAGACGTTGCAATGCAACGTCTCTACAGTCAACGATAATTGGTCGTTTTACCTAAAATAAATCGGGTTTTTGCGATTATTGAATCGATGCTCTAGAGGCTAAATCTCTTGTTATTTTTACATCTTGGTTTGTAAATAAATATCAAATCAAAATCGATAGAATACACCATAGTAGGGTGGGTATTACAATGCCTACCTTACAAGCAAAGTTCTAGTAAGTCTACCAGTTGCGCCATCCACCTTTGGGTGAGATTTCCTCAGTATATTTTGTTTCTTGACCTTGCAATAAAGATTGATATTCTGTGCTACTAGCCCAGCGGTCAATTTCTCGCGCTCGCAGCACTGGTACTGGATGGGTTAATTGGGCTGTGCGGGCTACCTTAACCATTTCACCTAGTTCAGTCTTGCTGATATCATCGTAAGCGCGAGCTTGATCAACAAAGGCATCCAGATTAAGTTGCGGTGCCAAGATTGGAGAACCACCAGCCAATTTCATCAACACTGACATGACAACTTTGGGGTCTTGAGTTGCTAATAAAGCGGCGCGATCGCAGGTAAACTCAGCACAGCGTACCCATTCTAAAAGTTGTGCTTGTATCGCTTGGGCCAGGAAGGTTCCGACATTAGGCACAATTGCTGCTGCTAATATTAATAAATTTACAGGCGTCAAATAAACGCTGTGGTCACACTTGAGATGCCCCAATTCATGGGCAATTACTGCCTGTATTTCTTCTGGTGTCAGAATATCAATCAGCGAGGTGTGCAGCACAATAAAAGGCTGTTTACCCCTGACAGCAAAGGTGTAGGCATTAGGAGCCGGATGTTGCCGGACATACAACTGAGGTGGCTCTATATCCAGAATTTTGCAAGCTTCTAATAACAACTTGTGTAAATCGGGCAGTTGTTTTTCACCCACCAAAATGCTGGAGGCAATATTTTCCACATAAAAAACCTGCTCTGCCATTGGCCCAAGCCAGTTTCGTACCATCATGTCTATGCCTGGTATCTGCTTGAGAGTTTTGGTAGCTTCCAGATCTAATGGGTGACGAAATGAGTCGGCTTTTAAACCAATCAGCGGGGTTTTAAAAAAGGACATGGTGCAGCAAGCTATAAAAAACGCAACTGTGGAATCTGGCTGTTTATCTAAAACAACCTCCCACAGATAGTATAACGATTAAGTAGGGTGGGCATTGCCCACCTAACCACTAAGTCGAAATCGATGCTGGGGGATTACTGCTATTGGAAGCTAATTCTGTATCTGCTGGTACATCTCCCACACGCAGGATTCTAGCTCCTAATTGCTGTAACTTCATATCAAATCGATCATAGCCGCGATCAAGGTGGTGCAATCCCTGAACTGTAGTTTGTCCTTCAGCTGCCAGTCCTGCTAAGACTAACGCTGCTGATGCCCGCAAGTCTGTGCCTAATACTGGTGCGCCAGACAACATCTTCACTCCTCGCACAAAGGCTGCGTTGCCTTTAACGCGAATGTCTGCTCCTAAACGATTTAGTTCTGAGGCATGACGCAAGCGGTTTTCAAACACAGATTCGTTGATTAGGCTGTCACCTTCAGCCAATGTTAGCAAAGCCATAAATGGTGCTTGCATATCTGTGGGAAAGCCTGGATGGGGCAAAGTTTCAATGTCCGTTGCCTTGAAAGTTTCCGCAGGTAGGATGCGTAAGCAGTTCGGCGATTCCTCAATTATCGTTACTCCAATTTCCCGCAGCTTGGCAATCACTGGAATCAAATGCTCTGGTAGCACTGGCGACAGGGTAAGTTCTGAGCGAGTGATAGCACCAGCAACCAGAAATGTTCCTGTTTCAATGCGATCGGGAATAATTGTGTAATCTATGGAATGCAACTTAGGAACGCCAACGATTGTAATCGTACTCGTCCCTGCACCTTGAATCTTTGCTCCCATCGCGTTACAAAAATTCGCCAGATCAACTACCTCTGGCTCTCGTGCAGCATTTTCGATGATCGTTTCACCATCTGCTAAAGTAGCCGCCATCATCAAAGTTTCCGTTGCTCCCACGCTGGGAGTGTCCAGATAAATCTTGGCTCCTTTTAATCTGTTACTGCTACCAGGAACATAAGCATTACAAATGCCATGTTCAATCTGCACCTCGGCTCCCATTGCTTGCAGTCCTCGGACATGCAAATCAACTGGTCTAGCCCCAATTGCACAACCGCCCGGTAAAGGCATCTGTGCTACTCCTAGTCGTGCCAGAATCGGCCCAATGGCAAAAAAACTTGCCCGTAGTTGGGTAACTAGTTGGTAGGGAGCTTTTGATGTTGTAATTTCGCTGGCATTAATATCTAAGATGTCGCCGTGTCGTGTTAAGCGAATACCCAAAGCCGATAAAACCTGACCCATTCGGTCTACGTCAGCCAATAAAGGAACATTGCGGATGCGACAATCTCCTGAACATAGCAAGGTTCCAGCCATGATCACCAGTGCTGAATTTTTTGCTCCACTAATTTTTACATGACCTCGCAAAGGATGCCCACCCCAAATTTGCAAGACTGAGGAGTCTGCCTCTGGAGTAAATTTGGCATCTGGTAAGCTGCTAGAAGAATTAATAAACCTACCTCCAAAAAAATAAATACATAATTACAAGGTTTGAAGTTGGTTTTGATTCTACAGTAAAGATTCAATTTGTCCACAATTTGGAAACTACATCTTGCATTGCTCAATGGTTTCTTAAGTGTAAACTGACGGCTGAAAACACGTCGCATTCAGCCTTATGGACATTGGCAAATTTCATATTAAATGGGTGTAAGCGACGGGAAAATCCATCCCCAGGTGTCTGTAGAGGAATAGTCGCCCCGCCGCTTTGGGCACTTGTACTGAGCGTATAGGGCATTGATAGCTTCTTTCCCATGCCCCATGCCCCGATTATGGACAGCAGTATCTTGACAAATGCCAATAATTTAGTAATAATAAAAAATTGTCGCTCAAATACCAGCGGAACTGGCGGAATTGGCAGACGCGCTAGATTCAGGTTCTAGTGCCGCAAGGCTTCCGGGTTCAAGTCCCGGGTTCCGCATATCAATTTTGGATTTTAGATTGCCGATTTTGAATTAATCTAAAATCTTAAATCCAAAACCTAAAATCGTGTTAACCAGTTTACAGAATTCCCTAGTAAAACAAATCCGCAAACTGCACTCTACCAAAGAGCGGCAAAAGCAGCAGTTATTTTTACTAGAAGGGACGCATCTGTTAGAGGAAGCTTGTGCGGTTAATTACCCGCTAGTAACTGTATTTTGTACCCCAAATTGGCAAATAGCCCATCCCTCACTATGGCAAAAGGCTCTGAGTCGGTGCGATCGCGCAGAAATTGTCAGTGAAGAAGTTTTGCAGGCGATCGCAACCACAGTACAACCAGATGGTGTAGTTGCAACGGCAAAGCGGGATACTCGCCAAACTCAAGTGCCATTTACTGGTATAGTCCTAGCTTTAGAAACTGTGCAAGATCCAGGCAACTTGGGTACGATGATTCGCACTGCGGCTGCGGCTGGAGCATCGGGGTTATGGATAACTGAAGATAGTGTAGATCTCGACAACCCAAAAGTTTTACGCGCTTCTGCTGGGCAGTGGTTTCGCTTAGCAACGGCGGTAACTGAAGATTTAAAAGCTACAGTCCAAGAAAGCCAGCAAGCAGGAATGCAAGTAGTTGCAACTTTGCCCAGTGCAACCTTGACTTATTGGGAAGTAGACTGGCAAAAACCCACTCTGATTTTATTGGGTAACGAAGGTGCTGGTTTATCGGCAGATTTAGCAGCGATCGCAGACAAACAAGTAAAAATTCCCCTAAGTCCAGGAGTAGAATCTTTGAATGTAGCGATCGCTGCCGCTTTGATGTTATACGAAGCCCAGCGACAAATATTTGCCAAGTAATAGATTATAACTTTTTACCGTTCGGAGGGATCTGGACAAAACTACCCAAGAGTAGACAAATCTAGACAGCTACGTTTGTAATCTTAGTCCAAAGACCTAAAACTACAGGCACAAACGGCAGTGCCACTATCCCATCCAGAAAATTTGGGATTACTTTTCTGGCTATATTTATACTTCCGTTTGTATCAGCATTAATGATTCTGCCAGTGTTCGTTTTGTATAGACCACGTTTAATTCTTTTACCACTAAACACAGGTTTGGTATCTTTTTTGGTCTTGTAAACAGGCAAGGTATCACCATCTAAAGCACTGGCAATACTCGTGTAACTTTCCTCAGTAATAACATAGTGGTCAAGCTTCGGAACAATCCTTACTTGGTGAGGCAGCCCCCGTCTTGGCGGTTCCCGTCGATGGGGGACTGCCGAACCCGAAGGGTCTACATTTTTAGCCCTGCTTGGAAACTCAATATTAGTTTGAGAGAGCTTGATAATTCCTTTGGTTAGAGATGGTTTAGATATTGCATCTATTGGATAAATGACAATATTTCTACCACGCTCTTTATGCTTGTATCCAGGCATTTTGGGCTTACCTAAATACTTTTCAGGATACTTTGACCAAAAAGTTTGTCTATATATTGGTAGAATTTAAGTCACAATTTTAAACCCCTATTTGGATTTTGTTTTTTCTTCCAGATATTGTTCAATGTCAGCAACTGCGTCTTCAAAAGCCGCTAGATCAATTTCTGCCAAATTTTCCACTAGTTCGGGATCACTGACACTATCAGTATGCAATTCTGGTGTTTTTTCATCCTCAGCCGGATTCTCTTGCAAAATATCCTCCAATTGATCGAGTGACTGAAAAAAATCTTTTGCGGCGGCGTGGCGATGTGTTTGCTGACTTTGCTCCATAATCTTGGCTTAAGAATCTTAAATTTTATAGCGTAATCTTAAATTTGCAGTTACTAGAGCTTTGAATTTGGCATACATAACATCATATTCGTAGCTATTTGCAAAAAACTAGGTACTGCTTTATCAACTTTACACACTAAAAGGCTTGACAGCAAAATCAACCAAGAGTTAACGGTTATTAATTATTTTCTTTCTTCCCCCACTCCCCCACTCACCCACTCCATCGCCTACTAGCCCTAGCAAAAAAACCACTTCAATCAGATATCCCGCAAAACTGGCAAAATAACTTTTGAATAAATTGATAATTCCTTCTCTGCCTTCCCTGCTAACATTCCACAACTCAATTGGAATTGCTTTACTTACGTCTTAATTGTAGAAAAAAGTTCTATTGATTATCTAATTTAAAACTGAATAACCCTAAGAATAGCTGCTCACAAATAGAATTAGTCATTTTAAAGTTTTGGCAAGAAAATATTGGCTTTTTGCATTATTCGCTACATTTTTTAAATTGGATTTTGTCTATTTAATTGACCAAAGACAAAACAGCCATCATTGACAACCTACGTATATACGAAATACAATTGTTTTTACATCGAGCCTGATGATAGAGTTTACCAAAATAATTTGCTTATAGAATTAAAGCCAAGCAATATAAATAGAACTTGGATAAAACAAATGAACACCAAAACTATTGCTTCCTTAGGGATGATGCTGATCTTTGCAAGCTTTGGAAACTCGGTGTATGCACAATCACCAGAGTCAAACTCAAACACAGTACAATACAAAACAACTGGTAATTCTCTAAACGGAATTGAGAGTAAAACAACACAAGATGACTTCCTCATGTTTTTTGAGCCAAATAATCTAGGAAGCAACTTTATCAATAACCGAAGAGATAATGCTACTCCAGTTAAATTACGTCTCAACGAATCACCATCACTGCCAGACAATTCTGTTTTTCTAGTACCAGTTGAATCTGGGGACGATAATCAAGGAGTGAGATTGCAGTTGGATCTAGGCAATGAGTAATTAGGTATAAAGATTGACGGATAAGTAGTCATGTTATGCCGATTTAATAAACTGTAAAAAAATATGCATGTTATACGGAGACAAACGCAGTATAGAGACGTTGCATTGCAACGCTTCTACTAGATTCAAATACCAAATCTATCTACTAGATAATTGTGCAGACATTTTGCAGTAAAATTAGTCCTTTAGATAGAGGAGGGCAAGATAGATGACTCGTGTCATCATTGTGCGCCACGGTCAAAGCGGCTATAACACCGAGCGGCGTATTCAGGGGCGCACTGATGCGTCGAAATTAACAGAAAAAGGTCGTAACGATGCCAGTAAAGTAGGCAAAGCCCTCAGCAATATTTTCTTTAATGCGATTTACAGTAGTCCCTTACAGCGAGCAAAACACACAGCAGATATTATCCACAGTGAGTTAGCGACTCATTCTGGACAGTCTACTGTCCCCCAAGCTTGTGATCATCTGCTGGAAATTGATCTCCCTTTGTGGGAAGCAATGATTACTGCTGATGTCAAGGAGAAGTTTGCCGAAGACTACCGCACCTGGCATGAACGCCCTCATGAACTGCGGATGCTTTTGAAAGACGCAGAGGGAACAAAAGAGCATTTTCCCGTCCTGGCTTTGTACAAACAGGCAGAGCAATTTTGGCAAGAAATTTTGCCTCGCCATCAAGATCAAACCATTCTCATAGTCGGACATAACGGCATTAATCGCGCTCTCATTAGTACAGCGCTGAATATTCCCCCAAGTCGCTATCATTCATTACAGCAATCTAACTGCGGTATTACCGTACTAAATTTTTCTGGGGGATTGGGGGAACCAGTCCAGCTAGAGTCTTTGAATCAAACACAACACACTGGAGAAACTCTACCTTCATTACGACCAGATCACCAAGGAATAAGATTGTTGCTGGTACGTCACGGGGAAACTGAATGGAATCGCCAAACCAGGTTTCAAGGACAAATTGATGTTCCCCTCAACGACAATGGTAGACAACAGTCGCAGAAAACAGGTGAATTCCTCCAAGAGATAGCGATTGATTTTGCAGTGAGTAGCCCAATGCTGCGTCCTAAAGAAACAGCAGAGATTATCCTAAAACACCATCCTAGTGTAGAGTTGGAATTACAAGATGGTTTAAGAGAAATCGGTCACGGACTCTGGGAAGGAAAATTGGAAACAGAAATAGAGCAAGAGTTTCCAGGTGAATTGCACCGCTGGCGCACAGTACCAACAGAAGTCCAAATGCCGGAAGGAGAAAATTTGCAACATGTGTGGGATCGCAGCGTCGCCGCTTGGCAATCAATCGTGGAAGCAGCATCAACTAATCAACTCAAAACTTTATTAGTAGTAGCTCACGACGCTACTAACAAAACCTTGCTTTGTTATGTTCTCGGTTTATCACTAGAAAATTTCTGGAATTTTCGCCAGGGTAATGGAGCAGTCAGTGTTATTGACTACCCATCTGGTATAAATGGTTTACCAGTATTGCAAGCGATGAACATCACCACTCACTTGGGTGGAGGTGTACTAGATAAAACAGCAGCTGGGGCATTGTAAAAAAAGTGAGGAGTCAGGAGGCGGGAGCAAAGAGTAAATAACTTGTAATCTTAACTCTCATCTCCTAACTGATAACTAATAACTGTTATGACTGAACTGCTGCAACAAGTACGAGTGATTGACCCAGTTTCTGGAACTGATCAAATAGCTGATGTGCTAATTGCTGATGGTGAAATCCAAGCGATCGCCACGCACATTTCTGACATTATTCCCGATACCCAAATCAGAGATTGTCGAGGATTAGTTCTTGGGCCTGGGTTAGTGGATTTATATAGCCACTCTGGTGAACCGGGGTTTGAAGAACGGGAAACTCTGTTGTCTCTGTTGCAAGCTGCTGCTGCTGGCGGTTTTACTAGAGTTAGCATTTTACCTGATACATCTCCATCCATCGATAACCCGGCTTTGGTGGCGCAGTTGCAGAAAAAGAGAGTGGAAGAGTGGGAGAAACATTCCCCCCATCCCTCCCTTTCCCGCTCCCCCCATCTTTACATTTGGGGTGCTGTTACTCTGGATGTTGCTGGAAAGCAAATGACGGAATTGGCAGAGTTAGGAAATGCTGGAGTTGTTGGTTTTAGTGATGGTTTACCTTGGGAAAATTTGGCGTTGGTGCGGCGGGTGTTGGAATATCTCCAGCCGTTGAGCAAACCAGTAGCATTTTGGCCTAGCGATCGCCAATTAACAGCAAACGGAGTCATCAGAGAAGGCTCACAAGCACTTCGTCTCGGTTTACCACCTATACCCGCCAGCGCTGAAACTACTGCGATCGCTGCTTTGTTAGAATTGGTGTCAGCTACAAGTACACCAGTACACATCATGCGTGTCTCTACAACTCGCAGTGTGGAACTGATCGCCTCAGCAAAAGCCGCTGGATTACCCATCACCGCCAGCACTACTTGGATGCACCTTTTATTGGATACAAAAGCGGTTAAAAGTTATCATACTAGCTTGCATTTAGACCCACCTTTAGGCAATCCCGGTGATGTAGCAGGATTGCGTGCGGGGGTGCGTGCGGGTATTGTGGATGCGATCGCTATTGACCATACACCCTACACCTACGAGGAAAAAGTCCAAGCCTTCGCCGAAGCGCCACCAGGAGCAATTGGTTTAGAATTAGCATTGCCGCTGTTATGGCAATATCTGGTAGAAACTGGGGAATTTACAGCTTTAGAATTATGGCAAGCTTTGAGCACTCGACCGGCAAAATGTTTGGGTCAGAAAGTGAGTGCAATTACTTCCAATCAATTAGCAGAACTCACTCTATTTAATCCTCAAGAAACCTGGAAAGTCGAAAGGAAAAATCTGTACACACTTTCTAATAATACACCTTGGTTAGGACAACAGTTACAAGGTCGTGTTGTACAAACTTGGTGTTAGTTTCGATTACTTAAATGTCTCTTCTCGATAGCCTTATAAAAGACAGTTTACAGATTTTACTGTGGGTTAAGATGGGTTAATGAAGAATCAAAAATCAACTAGGAAAGTTAACGAATTGTCCAATATTAAGATGGGTATTTCAATGTTTTCAAGGTATTCATATTTTGACTTTAAATGGTATTAATCAAATTGGTCATAACGTCATTTCATATTGGATTATCTGCCATCATTTTGTCAAAAATATTATCTCCTATTTTAATCTAAACAACGTTTGGAGAGTGATTGAAGGAGGCAGGAGGCAGGAGGTTTTACCTCAGAAGGGGATTCAGACTCCTCCTGAATAAGAGCGACCAAATTTTTAATTTGGTCGGGGTCTTAAACCCAAGACCCGTTTGGTCGCAGGCTGTTACAGAGGGCAGTTTTCCTCCAGCAAAGCTGCCCTCAGCAAGACTGCCTGACTCGATAAAAGTTGATCGATATCCGAAGGAAAATTTATGGCTCCTCCAATTTTTAAACCGCGTCTACCTTGAAAACCATAGTTTTTTGGAATTAGAGTAAAGCTCAGAACTCAAGCCACAAGAGAATAATACACTCTCCTTAAAAACTCCAGGTTTCAAAATAGACGGGGTTTAATGCTTAAATAACCTCCTTTATGAGTCCAATTTTTGATGTTTGATTATTTCTCGTCCTTGATCATATTAATTCAGAATTATTCTCTTAATTATCCCAACTTTTCGCGTTGAGCTTAACTGTTATTTTTTATACTTCAAGTTGAAGTGCTGAATGTGGGTTATGAATGAAGTGTAATTTTTTACCAAAGTGGTTTCAAGCTATATTTTGGTGTGTGTATGTCCTTGCATTTACAAGATGATGTTAAGTGCTATGCTAAACTTGTTTTTTATACTAGAGTAAAAATTGCAAACAATATTATTATCTGTAAATTTGATGGCAAATAGTTTGAAAGCCTTGATTTAAGAAGCTTTAACATTGAATCAGTTAATATTTTTTTCTGGATTGTCAATTGAAATCTGACAACTCGTTCCCCATAGCTAGACAGCGATTAAAACGCTCGTTTCCTGCTTCCTCCTTTATTGAAAGACCTATATTGAAAGACTTAAGGTTTCCGCACCACAGTGAAGTTTTGAGATGAATCAAAATTCCCAACCAGATAAAGAGGACTTTTCTTCCAGCCAAGAAGAAGTTGAAGTCAAAAAGCAAGCAAGCACCCAAATCGAAGACAGAGCGCACCACAAGAGTGAAGCGATCGCTATCATAGGCATTGGTTGTCGCTTTCCCGGAGCTAATGACTACGAACAATTTTGGCTCAACCTGGAAGCAGGAGTCAATAGCATCAGCGAAATTGCTTCCCAGAGATGGGATGTCCAGAAGTATTATTCTCCCAATCCTCAAGAGCGAAATAAAAGTATTAGTAAGTGGTCTGGACTGATTGAAGCTTCAGACGAGTTCGATGCTCAATTTTTTGGTATCTCCCCTCGTGAAGCTAAAATGCTCGACCCGCAGCAGAGAATCATGCTTGAGTTGAGTTGGTCTTGTTTAGAAGATGCTGGATATTCACCATCTCAACTGTCAAGAAGCCCAGTTGGTGTTTTTATTGGAGCTTGTAATTACGATTCAATCCTTGTAATGAACCAGGATCAAGAAAACATAGAGGGGCATATTGCAACAGGAACTTGGACTTGCATGATTCCTAACCGAATTTCTTACTTCTTTGATTTTCGTGGTCCGAGTGTTCCTATAGACACAGCTTGCTCCAGTTCACTCGTAGCGCTCCATCTGGCTATTAATGCTCTTAAAGAAAAGGAATGTGAAATAGCACTGGTGGGTGGAATTAGTATTTTGAATACGCCAAGAATATACATCCAAATGAGTAAATTAGGGATGTTGTCCCCCACAGGACAGTGCCGAACTTTTGATAGTGATGCAGATGGTTATGTACGTGGGGAAGGAGCAGGGATAATATTATTAAAACCTCTGGCGAAAGCTATTGAGGATCAAGATCATATTTATGGTGTGATTAGAGGAAGTGCTGTCAATCATAGTGGAAAATCACGAACTCTGACTTCTCCCAATATTTATGCCCAAGCCCAAGTGGTGCGTGCTGCGTATAGCAAAGCCAATGTTGCTCCTAATACAGTTTCTTATATTGAAGCTCATGGCACTGGTACTCCCTTAGGAGACCCAATTGAAATTAATGCCCTGAAAAGAGGGTTTAGACAACTATATCAAGATTATAAACTGCCTAAATCTGAAAAAAATTATTGTGGTGTGGGGACAGTTAAAACCAATATTGGACATTTGGAAGGAGCAGCAGGAATTGCTGGGGTGATCAAAGTCCTGTTAGCAATGAAGCAGAAAAAATTGCCCAAGATTCTAAATTTTCAGCAATTAAATCCACGTATTGACTTAGATAATAGCCCCTTTTATATAGTTTCTGAAACTCAAGAATGGCAGCAGTTAAAAACGCCAGATGGAGAAGTCATACCTCGGCGAGCAGGTGTAAGCTCATTTGGGGTTGGGGGTGTGAATGCTCACGTGGTTATTGAAGAGGCACCAGAACCAAAAACTCAGAAGGTAGAATTTGAGCGTCCCTTACACATCTTGACTCTTTCGGCAAAGAATGAGACAGCTTTAACGGAACTGGTAAAAAAATATCAAGGATATTTGCGGTTACATCAAGAAGCATCAATAGCAAATATTTGCTTTACAGCTAATACAGGGCGTGCCCATTTTGAACAAAGATTAGCTGTAGTAGCTGAATCTAACGTTGAATTACAGAAACAACTGGAAGTTTCCCTCAAGGTTAATCAAACAAATGGACTGGTGAGAGGACAAGTAAGAGGCGAAAGTCCAAAAGTAGGTTTTATCTTTACGGGTGAGGGTTCTCAGTATGTAAATATGGGTTGGCAATTATACCAAACTCAACCCAGGTTTCGTCAAACTTTGGAGAAATGCGACCAAATTTTGCGAGCTTATATAGAAAAACCCTTGTTGTCCGTGCTATATCCACAGTCAACAGCACTTGCAGAAAATTCCTCACTTTTAGAGCGAACCACATACACTCAACCAGCTCTGTTTGCAATAGAATATGGCTTAGCTCAGTTGTGGCAATCTTGGGGCATCAAACCAGATGTGGTCATGGGTTATGGTGTCGGCGAATATGTGGCAGCAACCGTAGCAGGAGTCCTCAGCCTAGAAGATGGACTGAAACTGATTGCCACTAGGGCAAGGCTAATGGAATCTATCTCAGGAGAGTTTGAAGCTGTAGCCAAAGAAATAACCTACAGTCAGCCGCGAATCCCCCTAATTTCTTGTGTAACTGGACAACAGGTAACAGACAAAATTGCTACTCCAGAATACTGGATGAACGATATCCATCAACCTGTGCATTTTGTAGAGAGTATGCAAACCCTGCATCGAGAAGGATATAAACTGTTCTTAGAAATCGGACCAAAGCCAATACTTCTGGATATGGATAGTCAATGTTTGCCAGAAGAAGTGGGTATCTGGTTGCCTTCATTACACCCAGGGCAAAAAGATTGGCAACAGATGCTCTCTAGTTTAGGGCAGTTGTATATGAAAGGGGTGAAGGTTGATTGGTCAGGGTTTGACCAAGATTATTCCCGTCGCAAAGTAGCACTGCCTACTTATCCATTTCAAAGACAACGCTATTGGTTGGAAACATCTGAAAATGGACATCAAAAAGATATCCGAGAAAATAGCTCAAGTCGAATTGTTAACCTACTGAATCAATTTAATTCAGAAGGGCTAGTTCAAGATTTGAATCTTGCGGAAAAATTGACCGAAGAAGAGCAAAAATTGCTGCCTAAACTGCTAAAGATTTTAATTAATCAGCATTCAGATGATCCTGAATCTTCAGAACAATGCCTAAGCATTTTACAACAACTTGAGAAAACTCCCCAGAGAGAACACCAGCAGTTAATAATACATTACTTGCAAGGAGTGGTTGGTAAATTGTTAGAATTTCATGACTCCCAAAGCCCAGATTTACAGTTAGGATTCTTTGATATGGGCATGAACTATTCGACGATGCTGGAACTCAGGAATATCTTAGAGACCAGTTTGGGTTGTTCTATTTCAGTCACAACATTGTTTGAACATTTTAATATTCAACAGCTTGCTAAGTATTTAATAAATAAGATTTTTGTAGGGGAATTTGAGGAAAAAATTGAGATAGATAACTATGAGCATCAACAACCTGTTGTTGATAGTGAACTTAAACCACTATGTGAAGATGCGATCGCGAATGCCATTAAAGAGGAATTAATTGCGACGGCTCTTCAAGATGAACTTAAAGAAATTCAACTTCTACTTAACCAGGAAATATAATATGACCAATAATTCAGAGACAGAACAACAAGTTGTTTCTTCCCAACAAGTGCTTCAAACTATCAAAGAGATGCGAACTAGACTTGAAGCAGTCAATAAAGAAAAAACTGAACCAATCGCGATTATTGGTTTAGGTTGCCGATTTCCAGGTAATGCAAATGACCCTGACTCATTTTGGCGTTTATTACATGAAGGTATTGATGGTGTAACAGAAGTTCCACCTGGCCGATGGGATGTTGATGCCTTCTACGATCCAAACCCCAACACTCCTGGGAAAACCTACACCAAACAAGGTGGCTTCATCCAACAAGTAGACCAGTTCGACCCCTTATTTTTTGGTATTTCCCCTAGAGAAGCAGTGAGTTTAGACCCCCAACAAAGACTGCTTTTAGAAGTTACCTGGGAAGCCCTGGAAAATGCCGGGCAAACACCAACAAAACTCAGAAATAGCCAAACAGGCGTATATGTGGGCATTTGTACAGACGACTATGCACAACGGTTTACGAATCTGGAAAAGCTCCACTTATTTGATAGTCATTCTGGCACGGGTAATGCCCGCAGCATGGCTGTAGGTCGCATTTCTCACTTCCTGGGCTTACAAGGACCAAATATTCAGCTAGATACAGCCTGTTCCTCTTCATTACTAACTGTACATCTAGCTTGCCAAAGTTTGCGTTCTAAAGAATCCAATCTCGCCCTCGCCGGTGGAGTCAATCTGATTTTATGGCCTCTTAGCACTATCGGTCGTTGCCAATTGAAAGCCTTAGCTCCAGATGGACGCTGCAAAACATTTGATGTTTCGGCAGATGGTTATGGACAGGGAGAAGGATGTGGGATGGTAGTCCTGAAGCGTCTTTCGGATGCTATAGCCGATGGAGATGCAATTTTAGCGGTGATTCGAGGTTCTGCTGTTAACCATGACGGACCTAGCAGCGGTCTGACAGTTCCCAACAAAATAGCTCAGAAAGAAGTGATTCAGCAAGCACTACAAAATGCGAGAGTGGAGCCCAATCAGGTGAGTTATGTGGAAGCTCACGGGACAGGAACATCCCTTGGAGACCCCATTGAGTTAGAGTCTTTGGCAGCAGTTTATGGCAAAAACCGCCCCATAAATCAACCCTTGGTAGTTGGTTCAGTAAAAACCAATTTTGGGCATTTGGAAGCAGCAGCAGGAATTTCAGGTTTGATTAAGGTGGTTTTATCGCTTCAGAATCAAGAAATACCGCCCCATTTGCACCTAAACAAACCCAATCCCCACATTCCTTGGCATCAACTTCCTCTGGTAGTTCCTACTTCAGCAATTCCCTGGAATGTAGGCAATCAGCCCAGGATTGCAGGTATCAGTGCCTTCGGGATTAGTGGGACAAACGTGCATATAATCTTGGAAGAAGCGCCAGAACAAGTCCAACTTCAAAAATCTTTAGAGCGTAAATTACATATATTATCTCTCTCAGCAAAAACTCCAAAGGCTCTAGAAGAATTAGTTGCTAGTTATGCCCATCATCTGGAAAATTATCCAGAATTAGAGCTAGAAGACATCTGTAACACTGCAAATACAGGGCGCTCTCATTTCAATCATCGACTAGCAATCATTACCTCCGACAAAGCTGAACTAGCTACCAAACTCAGCAATCTGACAGCAGGTCAGGAGGTTACCGGACTATTTTCTGGTCAAATCTCTAACAGCACGAGTTCACCCAAAGTAGCTTTTCTGTTTACAGGTCAGGGTAGCCAGTATGTAAATATGGGTTGGCAACTATACCAAACTCAACCCACTTTTCGTCAAACCCTAGATAAATGTGATGAAATTCTGCGACCCTACCTAGAGAAGCCTTTGTTGTCAGTGCTATATCCACAGTCAACAGCACTTGCAGAAAATTCCTCAGTTCTAGATCAAACTGCCTACACTCAACCTGCCCTGTTTGCAATAGAATATGCTTTGGCTCAGTTGTGGCAATCTTGGGGCATCAAACCCGATGTGGTCATGGGTCATAGTGTAGGGGAATATGTGGCAGCAACTGTAGCAGGAGTATTCAGCCTAGAAGAAGGACTGAGACTGATTGCGACTAGGGGAAGATTAATGCAGCAGTTGCCTAGTGGCGGAGAGATGGTATCTGTGTTGGCATCAGAGTTGCAGGTACGAGAAGTAATTGCCTCTTATACAGCCAAGGTAGCGATCGCAGCCATCAATGGCCCCAACAGCATTGTGATTTCCGGTGTTGGTGAAGCAATCCAAGAAATTGGTCGCAGTTTGGCAGAAATGGGCATCACGACCAAACCCCTACAAGTCTCCCATGCTTTCCACTCCCCGCTGATGGAACCGATGCTAGCGGAGTTTGAAGCTGTCGCCAAAGAAGTTACCTACAATCAGCCTCGAATCCCCCTAATTTCTAATGTCACCGGACAACAGGCAACAGAAAAAATCGCCACCCCGGAATATTGGGTGAACCATGTCCGACAACCCGTGCATTTTGCTCAGAGTATGCAAACTCTGCATTGGGAAGGATATAAACTGTTCCTAGAAATTGGACCAAAGCCAATACTCCTGGGAATGGGTCGTCAATGTCTACCAGAAGAGGTCGGCACCTGGCTGCCTTCATTACGTCCCCCTCAAGAAGATTGGCAACAAATACTCTCAAGTTTAGGGCAACTATACACACAAGGACTAGGAGTAGACTGGTCAGGATTTGACTGTGATTATCCCCGTCGCAAAGTGACACTACCAACCTATCCGTTTCAAAAGCAACGCTATTGGCGGGAAGTAGCAGACAACAAAGATCAAACTGTCTCTACACCAATTGTCCAATTGCTCAACCAAGGTGCAACCGAGGGGTTAGCTAAGGAATTAGAACTGGCAGGAGAACTGAGCGAACAAGAGCGAGAATTACTGCCAAAGCTACTCGGACTTTTGGTGAAACGGCAGCAAAATTATCTGGAATTCAAAGGGGGTATAGTTCACGAATATTACAATGCCGTAGCAATTTTGGGTCAAGAGCAAGCTGGAAATCAAGCAGATGCCCACTCGGAATCAGCATTCTTAACCTTTGGTTTATTTCCAGAAAAAGTTCCTGATTTTTCTTGGATTAAATGTCTCACAGAGCCGAATCAAGAAAAATCACGTCAGATGATTGTTGATTCTCAAAAAGAGTTGAGAAAATTATTGTTTGCTCAAGTAAATTTCTCAGCTTGTCAAAAAGTTTTAGACTTTGGCTGCGGATACGCTTCGGATTTAATTCAGCTAGCCAAAAAACATGAGCATCTGCAATTGAATGGCTACACGATTTCCAGCGAACAAGCCAAACTTGGCAGCACAAAAGTTGAAGAAAATCAACTCCAAGGGCGGGTAAAAATATTTAATCGAGATAGTGCCAAAGATGAGTTTCCCGAACAGTATGATTTGGTATTCGGGTTTGAGGTAGCCCACCATATTCTAGATAAAAAATCATTATTTACGAATATTGGCAATCATTTGAACCAACAGGGATATTTAGTGTTGGCAGACTTCATCTCTAACAGCGAATTTACCATCGATCATCAGGAAACATCTTCCTACTTTATTACCAAATCGGAATGGGTAGAGCTACTATCTGAACATCAACTACAGTTAGTCGCAGCTATTGATGTAAGCCCAGAAATATCTAACTTTTTGTACGACGCAGACTTTGAGCAACGTTTGGAACAGTTGTATCAAAAAAATCGTGACGAAAACGTCAAAGCAGGGTTCAAATCCTACTATCAATTAGGGAAAGTTCTCAGCAAGGGAATAGCCAGCTATGTGTTGCTAACAGCTCAAAAGCAACAGCAGTTATCTAAAGAGAAAATAGCTGAGTGGAATCAACAAATGTTAGCTCAGTTGTCGTCTTACTCAGAGGTAACACCACAGCGTTGGCTCTACGAACTAGAATGGCAACCCCAGAAATCATCAATTCTTCCAGAACAGACTACAGGGAACTGGTTGGTGTTTATAGAACCAGGTGCTGTGGCGGAAGGATTAGTGAAAAAATTGGGTGAAGGATGTATTTTAGTATCTCCTGGTTTAAGTTATCAGCAGATAGACAAAAAACACTACCAACTCAACCCCACTGTTCCAGAAGAATTTAAACGTCTGTTGGGTGAAATCACTGCTCAAAACTCACAATTCCAGGGAATTGTTCATCTGTGGACTGTGCCAACAACTAACAGTCAGTTAGAAACAGCCATAGAACATGGTTGTGCCAGTCTGCTACATCTGGTGCAAGCCTTGGTACAGATACAACAGCAGCAGGTAGCACCTCTGTGGGTAGTGACCCAAGGTGCGATGAGTGCGGGTACAGACCGGGAAGCAGTGCAAGTGCAACAAACACCAGTGTGGGGATTAGGCCGGGTAGTAGCTTTGGAACATCCAGAATTGCAATGTCGATTACTCGACTTGGAATTGAACAGCAAAGCCGAAGAAATGGTGAGGTGGCTACATCAAGAACTCATCTCAAAAGACGACGAAAACCAGATTGCTTACCGTCATGGAGAACGTCGGGTAGCGCGACTGGTGCGCCGACAGACAACCACTGAACCACAGCCAGAGATCACCATTGTTCCTGAAGGTAGTTACCTGATTACTGGTGGATTGGGTGCTCTGGGATTACAATTGGCTCAGTGGCTGGCGGATAAGGGCGCTAAACATTTGGTACTGAGTGGGCGTCGCCAACCCTCACAAACAGCACAACAAACCATCACCCAACTAGAAAAAGCCGGAGTGGAAGTCTCTGTGCTGTTAGGTGATATCTCTGTCAAACAAGATGCAGCTAGTATTTTGGCACAGGTGAACGCATCCCTACCACCATTGCGAGGTGTGATTCATGCCGCAGGAGTTTTGGATGATGGGGTTTTACAGCAGATGAACTGGGAACGGTTTACAAAAGTGATGGCTCCGAAAATTCAAGGCGGATGGCATCTGCACCAATTAACCCAAGAGTTGCCATTGGACTTCTTTGTCTGTTTCTCCTCAGCAGCATCTTTATTAGGTTCAGCTGGTCAAGGTAATTATGCAGCGGCGAACGCTTTTCTGGATGGCTTGGCTGATCATCGGCGATCGCTGGGTTTACCAGGATTGAGCGTCAACTGGGGCGCTTGGGGAGAAGGGGGTATGGCAGCCCGTTTGGCAGATCAGTTCCAGAACCGGATTCGTTCTCTGGGTATGAGTAGTATTCCTCCAGAGCAAGGGTTACAAATTTTGGATCGGTTGTTGGGAGAATCGGCGACCTCAGTAGGGGTGTTTCCTGTGAACTGGTCTGTGTTTGTGACACAATTGCCGACAGAGATGAAGATGCCAGTGTTGTCAGCATTTATTGGTTCGCAGTCTGTAGCCCAAGAAACTAAAACCAGTGAGTTTTTGGCACAACTCAAAGCAGCCAAAGCAAGCGATCGCCTCCAACTAATGACGAATTACCTCCAAGGTGTTGTGGGTAAGTTACTAGGATTCCCTGACTCTCAAATGCTAGACCCACAGCTAGGATTTTTTGATATCGGGATGGATTCTTTGCTGGCTTTAGAGTTAAGGAATTTGCTACAAACCAGTTTGAGTTGTGCTGTTTCTGCAACAATTTTGTTTGAATACTCCAATATTGAGTCTCTGGCTGAGTATTTAACCACAGATGTTTTGGCAGGAAAACTAGAAGCGACGGAGAAGATTTCTGACAATGGTAAGCAACAACCGCTAGCAAATGTTTCTGGTGAGAAACCAACCTCCCAAGAGCCAGATACATACGCGATCGCAGCCAAATTACAACAGATACAAAACTTACTCAATAAGGAGGTATGATATGAATCAACCTCTTTCATCCCAGCAGTTGTTTGAGCTTCTAGAGCAAGTTCACAATAAACTAGAAGCAGTCCATCGAGAAAAAACCGAACCAATAGCGATTATTGGAATGGGTTGCCGATTTCCTGGGAACGCCAACGGCCCCGCTTCATTATGGCATTTACTGCAAGATGGTGTAGATGCTGTTAGCGAAATACCAACAGATCGCTGGGATGTTGATGCCTTCTACGACCCAGATCCCGAAGCTCCTTCCAAGTCGTACACCCGCAACGGTAGCTTTATTCAAGAAATTGATCAGTTCGACCCTCAATTTTTTGGCATGTCGCCTCGGGAAGCAGCGAGTTTAGACCCCCAGCAAAGGCTGCTTTTAGAAGTTAGCTGGGAAGCTCTAGAAAACGCCGGACTTGCACCAAATAAGTTGAGAAACAGCCGAACTGGTGTGTATGTGGGCATTTGCACAGACGACCATGTGTCTAACCAAACAGTCAACGCAGTTATCAACTCATTTACCCCATCTAGTCAAAATCAAGAGGTTGATGGCTACACTGGCATAGGTGTTGCCCGCAGCATAGCAGTGGGTCGTATTTCCCATTTACTTGGGTTGCAAGGACCCAATATTCAGTTAGATACTGCTTGTTCCTCCTCTCTAGTAGCTGTGCATCTCGCTTGC
The DNA here is from genome assembly GCF_015206995.1 of aff. Roholtiella sp. LEGE 12411. GTDB lineage: Bacteria > Cyanobacteriota > Cyanobacteriia > Cyanobacteriales > Nostocaceae > Komarekiella. The sequence continues at coordinate 169,638 of NZ_JADEXR010000001.1, forward strand.
CAAAGTTTACGTTTAAAAGAATGCAATCTCGCTCTCGTAGGCGGAGTTAATGCGATTCTGTTCCCTGGCAACACCATAGCTCGTTGTAAGATGAAGGCTCTGGCTCCTGATGGCCGCTGCAAAACTTTTGCTGCTTCGGCAGACGGTTATGGTCAGGGAGAAGGATGTGGGATGGTCGTCCTGAAGCGTCTCTCAGATGCTCTAGCCGATGGTGATTCAGTTTTAGCAGTGATTCGAGGTTCGGCTACCAACCACGATGGGCCTAGCGGTGGTTTAACTGTGCCCAATAAGAAAGCTCAAAAGGAAGTCATCCAGCAAGCACTAGAAAATGCCAGGGTGGAGCCGCATCAGGTGAGCTATGTGGAAGCTCACGGCACTGGCACTACCCTTGGCGACCCCATTGAGCTAGAATCCTTAGCAGCAGTATATGGAAAAAACCGTCCTCACAGTGAACCGTTGGTAGTTGGTTCGGTCAAGACCAACTTCGGACACCTGGAAGCGGCGGCTGGCGTATCATCTTTAATGAAAGTTGTGTTGGCGCTTTACCATCAGGAGATACCGCCTCATTTGCACTTTACAGAGCCTAATCCTTACATACCTTGGAATGAAATTCCTGTGGTTGTTCCCACTACCGGAATTCCCTGGCTGCGGGGAGAACAGCCCCGAATGGCGGGAGTGAGTTCCTTTGGTATGAGTGGGAGCAACGTTCATGTGATTTTGCAAGAAGCTCCAGAACAGGTTAAAAGTCCAAAGTCAATAGTTGGAAGTGAGGATTCTTTAGAACGTCCTGTCCATTTACTAACTCTATCGGCGAAAACTCAAAAGGCTCTGGAAGACCTAGGCAGTTCTTATTATAATCATTTGAAAATTCATCCAGAACAAAGATTGGAAGATATCTGTTACACCGCTAATACTGGACGGTCTCATTTTCAGTATCGTCTAGCTGTGCTAACGGCTTCAAAAGCGGAACTGAGGGAAAAGTTGGGAGATTTCAGTACCAATAACGAAACGCTAGGGTTGTTCTCAAGTCAACTCAGGAACACCAGCAGTCAACCAAAAATAGCTTTCCTGTTCACAGGTCAAGGCTCTCAGTATATACGAATGGGATGGGAGTTATACCAGACTCAACCGATTTTTCGTCAAGCTTTGGAGCAATGCGATCGCATTCTGCAACCTTACCTAAAAATCCCTCTATTAGAAGTACTTTATCCTCACACAGAAGTAGGAAAACAATCTCATCTTCTGAATGAAACCGCATACACTCAACCAGCTTTGTTTGCTCTGGAATATGCCTTAGTACAGTTGTGGAAATCCTGGGGAATCGAGCCAGATGTGGTGATGGGTCACAGTGTGGGAGAATATGTTGCCGCAACTATAGCCGGAGTCTTTAGTCTGGAAGATGGTCTCAAGCTGATTGCCACTAGGGGACGGTTAATGCAACAATTATCCGCAGGTGGTGAAATGGTGTCGGTGCTGGCATCGGAGTCTCAGGTAAGAGAAGCGATCGCATCTTATACTTCACAAGTAGCAATTGCTGCTTTTAACAGTCCTGAAAGTATAGTGATTTCCGGAGCAATTGAAGCTATTGGGGCAATCTGTAGCCACCTAGAATCCCAAGCAATCAAGATCAAACCCCTACAGGTATCCCACGCTTTCCACTCACCACTGATGGAGCCAATGCTAAGGGAATTTGAAGCAGTAGCTCAACAAGTCACCTACCATCAGCCTCAAATTCCGCTAATATCTAATGTGACGGGCAAACGAGCTAATGAAAGCATTGCTACACATCAATACTGGGTGCGTCATGTTAGACAACCTGTGAGGTTTGCTCAGGGTATGGAGACGCTACATCAGCAAGGGTATAGAGTTTTCTTAGAAATAGGACCGAAGCCGATACTATTGGGGATGGGCCGTCAATGTCTACCAGACAATCAACAAGTGTGGTTACCTTCTTTGCGTTCACCCCGAAGTGATTCGGAACAAATGCTCTCTAGTTTGGGGCAGTTGTATGTGCAGGGAGCTAAGGTAGACTGGTTAGGGTTTGATCGAGATTATCCTCGTGGTAAGGTAATGTTGCCAACTTATCCGTTCCAACGGCAACTTTATCCAAGAGAACCAATCCAAAGCCTACACAACCTCACATCTGTAGCTACAGAAAATGGGAATACTTCTATCGTTAACCTCCTGAGTCAAGGATATACCGCAGAGCTAGCTCAACAACTAGCACAAGCTGGTAATTTATCACCAGAGCAAGTAAAATTATTACCCAATTTATTAGCGGTATTAGCTGAGAAACATCAGCAACAATTAGTAACAGTAACTATCAAAGATTGGCTCTATCAAGTTCAGTGGAAACCTTTTAAGATTAGTCAGCAAAAGCCGAATTTTCAACTTAGCCATTGGTTGATTTTTGCTGACTTGGAAGGCTTAGGACGAGATATGATGACTCAATTGCAACACCAAGGACATGAATGCAGTTTAGTTTATCGAGCCGACACTTATCACAGTCCGGAAAGAGGAATTTATCAAATCAATCCTGAGCATCTCCAGGAATTTGAACAACTCTATCAGGCAATTATTGAAACAAGTACATTACCCATAGAAAGGGTAATTCATCTGTGGAGTCTAGATGCTACTTGTGAACAAGATTTAACGATTTCTGCCTTAGAGTCAGCGCAACTTTGGGGATGTGGTAGTGTACTGCATTTGTTACAGGCTCTAGTCAAAAACCCCAAGACTACTTTAACCCAATTGTGGCTGGTTACTAGAGGTTCGCAGCCCGTCTCCTCATCAAAGACAGAACAACTAACAGTCACTCAGTCATCTTTATGGGGGTTAGGTCGAGTCATCTCTTTTGAACATCCACAACTCTGGGGCGGTTTGGTAGATTTAGACCCTCAAGGTTCAGAAGATGAAGTACAAACATTACTGCAACTGTTAGCAGACAACGGAAAAGAAGACCATCTAGCTGTGCGCGATCTCAATACCTATGTAGCTCGTTTAGTCAAGCAGTCTCTGCCGGAATTTGTTCCCCTGTCATTGCGTTCTGATGCAACTTATCTGATTACTGGAGGTCTGGGAGCTTTAGGATTACATACAGCCGAGTGGATGGTGTCGAAGGGAGCCAAACATTTAGTTTTAATTGGTCGTCGCCAACCTGCTGAACAAGCGCAGAAAACGATTGAGCGTTTAGAACAAGCAGGAGCTAGCATTCATGTCTTGTGTGCAGATATCTCTAGCGAACAAGATGTGGTGAAAATTCTAGAGCAAGTGCAGACATCCCTACCGCCATTGCTCGGCGTGATTCATGCAGCTGGAGTCTTGGATGATGGGATGATCCAGCAAATGAGTTGGGAGCGTTTTACTCAGGTAATGGCTCCCAAAGTAAAAGGCGCTTGGTATCTGCATAAATTAACTCAACAGCGATCGCTAGACTTCTTTGTCTGCTTCTCCTCAATGGCTTCGTTATTGGGTTCGCCTAGCCAAGGAAACTATGCTGCTGCTAATGCATTTATGGATGGGTTAGCTGATTATCGTCGCCGGATGGGATTACCTGGATTAAGCATTAACTGGGGAGCATGGTCTCAAACTGGGATGGCTACTCGTGTAGCGAGTCACTATCAGAGCCGATTGAAAACAGCTGGGATAGGTTCTATTTCTCCAGAACAAGGACTCCAAGTATTAGAGCAACTTCTTATGAACCAGTCTACATCACAGGTGGGGGTACTACCCGCAGATTGGTCGGTGTTGGCACAACAGTGGAGTTTAGAAAATCCAAATTCATTACTTTTGGAACTGTTAGAGCAGGATAAATTACAACAACCTGTATTAAAACAGCAAAATGACAAAGCAATTTTAGAGAAATTAAAGGCAGCGCCAGAAACTGAACGTCAAGAAATTTTGAGCAATTATCTGCAATCTCTAGTCGCCAAGACCCTCAGAGTTAATTTATCCCAGATTCCTACTAATACCAATCTCATCGAATTGGGTATGGATTCTCTCATGACTATGGAAGTGGTAAATCACCTCAGTCGCGACTTAGATTTCATGATTTACCCCAGAGAATTTTATGAACGACCGAGAATTGACTTCCTAACTGAGTATTTGAGTGCTGAACTGTGGAACAAAGACGTGGCGCTTAACTCTCATCAACCATCCCCAACCACTTTAGAATTGTTTGAGACAAAAGCGATCGCTAATTTGCCTCCTGTAACTCCAAGGAAAGAACGTCTCCCTGGTATTATCTTTATCCTTTCAAGTCCTCGGTCTGGTTCAACCTTGCTGAGGGTCATGCTAGCTGGTCATCCTTCCCTATTTTCACCACCAGAACTGCATCTTTTACCCTTTAATACTATGAGAGAGCGAGAGGAACAACTCAACCTTTCTCACTTGGATGAAGGGCTACAGAAAGCTTTAATGGAAATTCTCAATCTAGATGCAACAGCTAGCCAGACTTTAGTTAAAGATATGGAGTTGCAGAATTTGTCGATTCAGCAGGTGTATCAGAAGCTTCAGGAAAATATAGCTCCCCGTCTGCTAGTAGATAAATCTCCTTCCTATGCTGTGAATCGTGCCATCTTAGAACGAGGAGAAGCTATATTTGCTAACTCCAAATACATTCACCTAGTTCGCCATCCCTATCCAGTCGTTGAGTCATTTGTGCGGATGCGGATGCAAAAAATGGCAGGGTTAGGTGATGAAAATCCTTACCAGATTGCAGAGCAGGTATGGACTAAGAGTAATCAGAATATACTAAATTTTCTGGCTCAAATAGAACCACATCGTCATCACCAGATTCGCTATGAAGAACTTGTAAAGGATCCCTCTGGTATTTTATCAGAACTGTGCGATTTCCTCAACGTTGATTTTGATACGGCACTGTTGCGCCCTTATGAGGGCGATCGCATGACTGAGGGTGTTTATCAAAGTTCATTGTCAATCAGCGACCCCAACTTTCTCAAACACGATTCTGTAGACGGAAGTTTAGGAGACAAGTGGAAAAGTATTCAATTACCCCATCCGTTAGGAGAAGAAACAAGACAGATTGCAAACCAATTCAATTATGAATTACCTAACCCCATCGATCATCTTTTAAATAGACCCAAGAGCGAACTACAAAGCAAAGTTTCTTTAATTGCGGATGAAAATTTCTTGGAATTCAGAGGAAATCAGATGTGCGTCTGTAGTTGGGGTTCCCAGGATAATCCTGTAGTTCTCTGTGTTCATGGAATTTTGGAACAAGGATTAGCTTGGCAAAAAGTAGCTCATCTTCTGGTAGAAAAAGATTATCGGGTAGTGGCTCCCGATCTATTTGGTCATGGACGTTCTTCTCATTTCGAGATGGTCACTGCTTATAATTCTCTGACATTTTTGGCTCAAATAGATCGGGTGATTCAGGAATTACCAGACCAACCTTTATTTCTTATAGGTCATTCGATGGGTGCAATGTTAGCCGCAATGATTGCTAGTGTGCGACCTCAGAAGGTAAAAGCCTTGATGTTGGTAGAACCTCCGCTACCTAGTGAGGAGAACAAGCAAGAGCCAATTAATCAGCTAACGACTTTTTTAGAATATTTTGCCTCTTCCCCGCAACATCCTATATTTCCAGATGTAGCAACTGCTGCTAAGAGACTGCGTCAAGTTACACCTGCTTTGTCAGCAGAATTTTCCTACATTCTCGCCCAAAGAATTACAGAACCTTGTGAGGGCGGAATGAGGTGGAGTTGGGACCCGATTCTTCGGACTCGTTCTACCCTAAGTTTCAACAGCTTTAATGGAGGTCGATCTCAATATATAAAAATGCTTAAACATATTCAAGTTCCCACCACATTAGTCTATGGAGAGAGCAGTCAACTAAATCGTCCAGAAGATTTACAACAACAGCAAACAGCTATGGCTCAAGCAAAACGGGTCTTTCTTTCCGGAGGACACAATCTCCACATCGAAGCTGCTTCTGAATTAGCATTACTGATTGAACGTATCGCGGCAGTCCCTACCCTCAACACTTCTGGGTAGGCATATATCAGATTTATGGAGAAAAAACGCACTGTTGTCAAAAACAATTTACGAGGAGAGCGATTTTTTCAAGGGAGATCCCTGGCTGTCTAATCAGTATTTAACCTGAGTTCGAGTTAAAGATATGAAGGTAAAAGCCACTCCAACAGCAACTTGGTAGATAATTCCTCTTAGTCAAAGGCGATTACACGAATGGTGATTTATAAAATACTTTTTCCTTCATATTCCTTTTGCTCCAAAATAACTGAACAAGCTGATAAAGTTCGGAAAATAAATGTCATGGCTATAAAGATCAAAATCCATTCCAGGTATGGTATTGGCGGGATCTGTCTGGCAATTTCATCAAACAGTTGATTATGAATGACTTTAATGCTTGCAAAATGATGCTGAAAGAGGAAAGCATAGGCTAGGATAACTCCGCCAATTAGTATTGCATAGGAGAACGTACGTAAAACGAAGGCTAGGGAAAGAGCAAACTTATTAATAGTTCCGTCAAACGGTATGGTTCGCTCCCGTAATTTGGGAAGAATCAAAGTATTATATTCATCCACAGTCTCAAAAAAATTGTTCACGGATGCCATAATACTTTCAAGACGAAGACTCTGAATTAAAGCACGACGCTCCGCCTGTTTGCTATACTTCTTGATAGACTTTAAAAAACTAAAATCTGGTATGAGGTACTGGAGTGAGCCATCCAAGGTTATGAGAGATCTACTTACCTTCAAAAATCCCCAGTTGGTTGGCACACTATATTTAACTGAAACCTTGGAAATTTCACTAGTAGCTCCACCTAAGGATTTTTCCTTATATGATAACCCGTCGAGCCGGGATTTATCTGCCCAACCTTCAATTGCACGTGACATTTCCGCACGGACTCTAGGTATGTTGACTCTCGGAATATCTACGGCAAAGCGGATAATATAGTCGGCTGCTTTCGGAAAATCCTCTTTCCCTAGTGCATTAGTGTAATTTAAATAGTTAGTCCTCAAATCTTTGTCTAGGGAGCCAACACTCCCCATGTCAATCAGCACAAACTTACTATCACGCAACAAAAATATGTTACCAGGATGTAAATCTGCATGATATAAATTATCTTCAAATATTTGTCTAAATAAGGACAAAAATAATTTTTCTCCCAGCTTTTTACGGTTTACATTATTTTCCTCATCCCATTTCTTCACTTTGGCAGGATCTTTATTTAAAGCTTTGATGTAGTCAGCCATCAATACACCCGGAATGTACTCCATAACCAAAACCCGCCGTTTGGAATATTTTTTGTATACTGACGGAGTGTAAATGCCGTGTTTTTTGAGAGTCTTTTTCATCCGACGCATATTGGACGCCTCATAGCGGTAATCTAGCTCTTCATTAAAAATTCTCTCAACTTCTAATACCGCTTCATCCAAACGTAGATAATTGCCAATATTCAAATATCTCAACAAATTGGCGAAAAATTTAATGACATCTAAATCCCGCTTGAAAGACACTTCTAAGCCGGGACGTTGAACTTTAACTACCACAGAGGTTTGGTTTTTAGACAAAACTGCGGTGTGAATTTGAGCAATAGAGGCAGCTGCCAGGGGTTCCTCATCAAAAGCTACGAAGATTTTCTCTATTGGAGCACCCAATTCCGATTCAATAGTTGAGCGTACTAACTCCATTGGAAATCCAAGAGCGCCATATTGCAGGCGTAGTAATTGATCACATACTTCTTCAGGAAAGATATCTGTTCGTAATGCTAGTAATTGGCCTGTTTTGACCCATAAACCACCTAACTCTTCAAATATTTCTCGCAACCCGATTGCCGTTTTTTGTAGATCCGGCTTTCTTATAAATCTGCGGAATGATACACCTAAAAAATAAACGATAAATCGCCATATCACATAAGTGATTGAAAAGCGACGACTATTAAGTATTTCAACTATTTCTACTTTTTTTCGCTGTTTTTTTTCAACAAGTGGCGTTGGAATGTATTTTTCCTTAAGCATTTGTTCAAGCAGACGTAATTTATCAACAAGTCTAGGAACATTAGCAGTGAACACAAGCAAAAGACAAGAATGCCAGGATAAGGGCAAAAATACCTTTAAAATCTGACATTCGATAGTTTTTAGAAAACTAAAAATACATCAGTTTTATTGTGTCGGTTTACTTCATTTTGTTTAATTGTGATGTATCATATACTATGATAAAGACAAACGATGAAGGTAAATTTGTAAAAAAATAACAGACATGAGCAACAAACTGGGTATTAAACGAGTTGTGGTACTTCGTAGCGAAGATTCCTTAGGGGGCTACCCTGAAACCATCTTCGGTAACCGAGGGAAAAAAAAGAAAAAGAAGAAGAAGCAGTCAAAACTTTTAAGCCCTTGGGAAAAAAGCGTTAGGAGTTTGGCCAAAACTCAAGTCAAAGCAAGTAGAACTTACCTAGATCGGCACGAAAGATCCAACAAAAAGAAGAAAAACGGTTGGCTTCGTGATTTAAATAAGAATGCGAGCAAGTCTTTGTCCAAGTTGGGAGGGGCATACAGTATATACAAACTAAATCTATTTTAGTTTGTATCTACATTTAGGGAGTACTTCCAAGACATAGGTAAAAATAACCTCTGTTAAGCAGAGTTGTCGCATTGTAGAGGATGTTTTAAAAGGGTCTTTACCTTTCATTGCCAGTAGAACAAATAGGGCCGCCGCGTCATGTCAATAAAAGCATCTTATTCTCAATAGAGATAAAAATAATCTCATTAATTCCTGCTTATTGACAAACATTTTAGTGATCGCATTGAGTCTTGGAAAATAAATAAAACGAAAAATGCTAATTATTCGTTGCTTCTCAAGCTTGATTGTGATCAAGAGCAATTTAGATGCGGCCGCCTTTATGGAACAAAGCATCTCAGTCATGGATCAAACCTGGATTTTTTGATGGAACTGACCCTATTTAGAACAAAAAAACTATACCTTCTGTAGCTTTTAAAACATCCTCTCAAATGGAATAAGTTTAGACCATGAATTTTGATTTTGAGTGATGTTGAGTTAAAAAAATAATCTCAATTTTCACCTCATTTCATTGATGAATAAAAATCCTCAGTAGAAAAGATGATAGTCATCTAATCTGAGGAATTATGTAAAAATACAATCAAAATAGCGAGGTAAGCTAATGTCAAAGACTCCCAGTACGAGCAGTAAACCTGAAAAAACAGATACTATTATTCTTGAATTCGGCAGCCAAAAAAAGGATCGTATCCGCGATCTTCGAGAAGGTAGGGGTCGGCTCTTCAAAAAAGTAGCACAAGCAATTTCTGAGCTACAGGAAGCAGGGGAAGTTGGCGATTCTGTGCAGCCAGTTATTGTGATTGTCAAGCAAAAAAAATCTAACAAGGGACTGTGGGACTAGAGCGTTTTTAAAACTATAACTTGTTCCATCTTTTCGCCATTGCCGTCAGTAATGATACACAGTTTTCCACTTGGGAAAGTCATGGTTGCAGCATTCGCCATGCACAACCTGCACACAATATGCAGAGGATGGCATTAACGAGCGCCTGCATATCAACACTACGTTTTCGACCACCTGTTTTTGGCGCAGGAATTAATCCTGATAGTAGTTCCCACTGCTCAGATGTCAGATTACTTGGGTACGATGGATTCATGGCTCTCGTAACTCTGTCATACTTAAGTATTTTTTCTAATGACAGGATACCGTTACGTGAGCTTTCTTACTTTTCAGACATCCTCTAAGGAATGTGGATTTAATGAAGTACAAAACTTGGTTTAAAGACTTTTAAATACCAGGTTATCTGAGGAAGAAAAATTGTCAGTTAATAAATCCACGTTCCTAAACGATTAAAGCAATGTTTAACTCAGTTGTCTTAGCTCGATGGCAGAACATACGAGTTTCCTTCTACCACCAATACCACGAATTATTTTCTCAGATCAGGTGTGTTTGAGCGGAGTATCTACCTCAATCTCAAGCTCGCGAATTCGTCCTCTAATCGTTTTTGCTGACAGACCCGTCGCTTATGATACCTAGCTAATGCCCCCTTTGCCCAATGCAATGGCTTCTGTGGCTGCCCAAAGACGTGTTAGACTCTCATTGAAATGAGGGGCAAGGGAATTAAACTTAGCTTTGATAGATTCACTTGTTGACATAGCAGATGCTTACCCAATGTGTCTTCCTTTGTCAAATTATTAGGGAAGCTATTCTTGCACCATTCCTAAGGTATTGTCGCAAAGGACAAGTTAGTTAAGAAGGTTGAAAAGGCACACATCGGTTCTAACAATACCTTTGCCAAAATCAGAGCCTAGAAAAATTTTGCCAGTTTTGCCAAAATTACCCATGCATAAGCGTTTTGCTTAAAAGGTAGTTGGTCATCTCAAACCCTTATGCTGCGGTCAATACGTAAAAAAAAACCTTGTGGGAAACCTTAAAGGAATTTTTAGAACTTATTGTTTTTGCCAAACCTCAGTGAACAGCGAGTTAATAGTGAAAGCGTCATCAACTCACCCTCGTAAATTGGCGAAGGTATTGTTCTAAAGTACAATATTGTTGCTCAAATCTTCGGTCTCTCTGCCATAAGTAGTTCTGATTTATAGGGACATTTTTTTTGAATCACTGTTTGCAACATCAACGCAAGAGGTCAAATCAATAACGTGAAGATCTTATTAGTCTGTACAGAAAAGTTGCCTGTCCCTTTTATCCGAGGTGGAGCTATTCAGACTTACATTGATGAGATATTGCCTTATTTGAATCGAGAACATAAAATCACAGTTTTCTCGGTGACTGACCCAGATCTGGCTGAACATGAAGTTCGGGATGGAATACGCTACGAACGGGCCGGAGGCGATACTGAAGCGTACTATCAGGCGGTAGCCAATTTTGTTGCTGGGGAGATGTTTGATTGGGTTATTATTTACAATCGCCCTAAATATCTCCCTTTGGTGGCAGCAGCAGCTCCGAATAGTCGTTTTCTACTCAGTATGCACAACGAGATGTTTGGAGATGGCAAGATTGCTCCTGAGGTAGCTCGGCATTGCCTACAGATAGTTGAGAAGGTCGTTACAGTTAGTGAGTTTATTGCTCATGGGATTGCTGACCTCTTTCCTGAATACCGACACAAGCTACAACCAGTTTATGCTGGGGTTAACCTAAAACGCTTCCAACCACCATGGGCATCAGATGCTGCTAAACGACGAGCGGATCTGCTAGCTGCACATGGTTTGAAGGACAGAAAAGTGGTGTTAAGTGTGGGGCGTCTGTCCAAGAAAAAGGGACCTCATATTTTGCTATCTGCTTTCTCTGAAGTAATTGAGCAACATCCGTCGGCAGTACTCTTGCTAGTTGGCAGCAAATGGTACGGAAAGAATGAAGAAGATGCCTACGTTCTTGAACTCAAGAAGCTAGCACAAAGCTTGGGTGACTATGTGCGCCTTAGCGGTTTCATTTCTCCAGTGGAGATTCCAGATTACTTCCTTCTAGGGGATATATTTGTTTGCGCTTCTCAATGGCAAGAGCCGTTAGCTCGAGTCCACTATGAGGCTATGGCAACGGGGCTATCGATCATTACCACTGCTAGAGGTGGCAACTCTGAGGTGATCGTTCCCAACGAAAATGGTCTCCTCATCAACGATTATCAAAACCCTCATGCTTTTGCTACTCAGATCAATTACCTTTTGTCTAGACCAGATTTGTCTGGAGATATGGGTCGGAGGGGGCGTTACCTGAGTGAAACTTATTATAGCTGGTCTCGGGTTGCCTCAGATATTTTGAAGATTTTGGCAGACGGCCCCAGGAGCAATAGAATTTTGTTAGATGATCCCAAAGATAAAGCGATCGCCGAACGGCAATACTGAGTTTAAAAGCGACGTGATAAATTATGCTATTGTTCGTCACACTGGCAAAGTTGTAGCCTATGTCCTAACTCCCCACAAAGATACAGTACTGGCTTAAGCAAAAATGTTGCTTGCTCCCTTTTGTATCGAGCACTTCTATACTGATGCTTGGGGAGCATATCTTACGGCTTTCGAACAAAAGTATAAAAACGCACTTTTTTAAAGTAGAACTACAGATGACCCGGCATCGCTGGAAAAATAGCTATAATTTAGGCGGAGTTTTTTCTGCAACGACTTTTTGCAACACAACTCCATGAGGTCATTGATAAATGAGAAATAGCAAAACCCTTTTAGATATAGAACTTTTGTATGCAGTACCGCTAGCTTTATTATCTTTGATATTTTTTAAAACAGTGAGGTTGTTGCTACGCACTCTGGTAAATATCAATGCAAATTTTAACAAAAAACAATCTTTCAGATGGCTAGTATTCTCTGGTGAAATGCTTAAAAAGTCTTTAATATTAACATCTCTTCTAGTTACTGGTCCCCGTTGGAATCCCCATGTAATTGCTGCTGGTGCTGGTCCCTTTGATGTAAAAGAATCCTTAGCCATAGATATAAAATCTTGTCTAGATTCAGCCCAATCATGGACTATCGGTATCTATAGCTTCCCTCAGGCAAAAGCTATCCAACATATAGCATCTCATGGTTCAAATTTCCTGGAACAATGGCATCAATTAAAACTTGATCCGGGACAATATACTTTAGGAATAAGATACTATAATTGGTCGGAGAAAGTTGAGTTACCAGCTATCAATGTCGATGAACATCAAATTATTAATACTCAATTAATTAATAGTGGTAGTGTCAACGATTACTTCAACAAATTAATAGAACGAGATAATATTTTTTACCGCTGTCTTAATGATTACATATTCATTCTACTGATTTGCCAAAAATGGCTACCAAAAAAATGGGTTTTGAAAGAATATTTACCTGTTGGAGATACAAATAACGAGTTTTTATATGGAGTTATTTATAAGGCTTGCTCTTTAAATTTGCAAATAAATTCGTCATTACTGAATAACTATGATGTCTATTTAACAATCTATAATCGTTCCAGCCTTCCAGTTATTTGGTATCAGATAAAGTCAGAAAAGCACACAACTCCCGTGGTAGAAAAAGATGGCTTCTATTTAGTTCGGCTTCGTCCCAAATTAGATTTGGCTAGCGATAGTTTCCAGCCAAACTGGATTACTATAAAACTTTTATCAGAAGTCCTCAAAACATCAAATGGAGCAAAATCGTTTCCAAGTGTGTAGTCTGCCCTTTTCCATTTATTGAGAATACAATATCAAAATTAATGGTAACATCAACAAAAAGCTAGCAAATATAAGCGTTATGGCCAATTTGCAACCCTGGTAAGTCTGGCAAAGAGTTTGTGTCATCAGGGGGCTGGCAACAGAACCTTCTGTATATCGTCTGCTCTGAACAAACACAGGACTTACGCAAGTGTCATATTTTTTCGTTGAGGTTGTTCAGAGTCAAAGGTCAAAAGTCCAAAAAACCTTGATTCTTAACCCTTGACCCTTGACCCTTATACCAGAAGCCTTGTGTGCCAGTTGCGTAAGTCCTAAAACATTTATAAAAGTAATATTTTTGATTTGCACGGAGCGCGTTGATTGGTGGTTGATAGTCAGTTTTAAATTAGCAATTTCCTATTGTATTGTAACAATTATATGATTTTTATAAAAAAGATATACAAAGATAGCATTTCTCAAAAAAATGAAGTAAACTTCTGTCCTGTGTATCGAATTGTATCAAATTACAATCCCTGAAAACGTAGCAAATTAGTCATTATGAATAATCCCTTAGAGCCATTAAATAATGGCCAATTCGGTAAGATTGTTGTCAACTGTGACGAATGGACTTTAAGCAATGGTGGGTTTAAACAAGCGCCTGACACGGCGACTTTTGTCACCAACATTGCTAAATGGTTTACTGGGGGGCGTAGCAAAGGCAAATTCCATGCCTACTCCACTAACTTTGGGTTGACCGAATCTGTGTTAGCAGAGACTTTGACTAAAGCAGGTTACACATGGACTGTTGGCAACAATATTAAAATTGATCTGCCGACTTTGTTAACCTTTGATGGCATCTTTCTCTGTGGAGACTCGGCTGATAATCAGGTGTTAATTGATTATGTCAAAGCCGGGGGTAACGTTTATCTGGGTGCAGGAACAGGTTCGGGTGGCCAGCAACAGGAAGCCGATCGTTGGAATACTTTTCTCAATGCCTTTGGTTTCAAACTTGTGGGCGAATATAACGGCATTAGTGGGAATCAAACCATTAATAGTTCCCACCCTATTTTTGCGGGAGTCAAAGCGATCTATTTTAATAATGGCAACCCCATTGTTGATTTAGATCCAGCTTCTGAGAGTAATCAAATTATCCTTACCCATGCAAACGGACAAGGGCTGATTGCCGCTTTTGCGGGTAGTGAAAGGACAGTTGAAACTCAAGGGGTAGGAGGTGGTTCAATCTTAGCTACACTTGTAGTTGGCCCGAAGCAATCCACAACAGAAAGCGAGCAAACACAAACGCTTAAGAAATATCCCAAAGTAGAACCGAAAAAACCCGACCTAGTAATTTCTTCAAAGCTACCTACAAGCTATCCATTCCGATTGGTAGCCTTTAAGGCTACTAACGGACAGTATTTAGTAGCGGAAAATGGTGGCGGTGGTTCATTGTTAGCGAATAGTTTTCAAAATAGTATCTGGGAAACCTTCAAGTTAATTACTCTAGAAAATGGCAAATTTGCCTTGAAAGCTCCTCTTAAAGAACAGTACCTCAGCGTACATCCAGATGGCAACATTACCTGGGTTGATTACATCAAAGAATGGGAGATGCTGGACTTAGTTGAATTGGGAGACAACAAGGTGGCACTCAAGGGTTGTCACAGCAAATACATCTCTATTCAACAAGGTGGCGCTGGAATAGTTCTTGCTAACGGATTAGGGATTAAAGAGGGGGAAATCCTGGAGTTAATCGACCTAGAATCAAGGAAATCTGGCCAGAAGGAAGAGAAGGGTAAAGAAATTAAACTTCAAGAAGGTAGACGTAAAAAAGCAAACACTATTATTCTTGAATTCGGCAGTCAGAAAAAGGATCTTATCCGTGACTTTAGACAAGGTAGGGGTAGGCTTTTCAAAAAAGTAACACAAGCAATTTCTGAGCTACAGAAAGCAGGGGAAATAGATAATGATGTACAGCCAGTAATTGCAATTGTCAGGCAAAAAAAATCTATAAAGACACTCTGGGACTAGTAAGCTGTTCTGACTTTTCACGGGATGTGGAAAGTCAGATAAAATTAACCTCTCAAATTATCTAATAACTCTGCTGTCTGCTGTGGTTGCACTAAACTATTAGCACACAAAATACCAGAAGCCGCCACTGCTGGAACACCAATTCCCGGCATAGTGCTGTCACCGACGCGGTACAATCCTTGGATTGGTGTGTGCGTACTAGGAAACATTCCTTTACTTGCTGAAATGGCAGGGCCATAAGTTCCCTGATAGCGTCGTAGATAATGGGCATGAGTCAGCGGTGTACCGATGAGTTCCAAGACGATGCGATCGCGAATATCTGGGATAATTCGCTCTAAGGCGCGATATAAAGATTGTGCTTTCTCCTGCTTCTTCTGTTCATAGCTATTATTGCGTTCCCATCCGGTGTATGGTTCCAGGGTATAGGCATGAACCACGTGATGTCCATCTGGTGCAAGAGTCGCATCCCAGACACTGGGAATCGAGATCATGCATGTATTACCTGGTGTAGTGATATCCCGACTAGAATCGTGAATTACCACATGATGTCCGGTTAAATTTTCTAATCCAGCCGCCCGGATGCCTAAATGCAAATGTATAAAACTTTCAACTGCTGGTGTATTTAAAGCAACTTGGCGGTAAGATGCGGGTAAATCTTCAGGACGCAACAGGTGATTGTAGGTATCCCAAATCGTTGCATTGGAAATCACCACAGGCGCTTTGATAACTTCACCTTTTTGCAACTTGACACCCACAGCTTTACCAGATTCCACCAAAATTTGCTCGACGTGGCATCCCGTCCGCAACTCACCACCCCAGCGTTCTAATCCTCGCACTAAAGCCTTGACAATTGCGCCACTACCACCCACAGGATACTCAACTCCAGCACGGGAGCGTTCTCCTAACATAAAAGCTACCTCTGGGGCGATCGTACCGTGTGCCTTTAAGCCAGAAAGCAGAAAGCATTCCAGGTCGATGAGCCGCCGCACCCAAGTATCTTGCACTGTTGCATCCATCACATCGCCTACAGAAGCTTGGATAAGCGGCAAATTAGGTAAAATTTTCCCCAAAGATGGCAGGTAACGGCTCAGCAATACCAGAATTACCTGCCAATCTGCTCTCAGAGCCAGGGTAGGAATGCCTTTCATCGCCTTATATAAACCTAACAAGCGTTCTTCAAACCGTTGGAGTTCCTTAGCACCTTGAGGCGTAATCTTAGTTACTTGTTCTCGGTAACGCTCAGCATTACTATAAACTGCAAAAGTACTTTCAGGAAAGTGGTAATGTCCCAAGGGATCATAGGATATAACTTGAATGGATTCGCCGAGAACATCCAAAACTTGTTTTAGCGGATTCAAACTCTGGGTATCAGTCAGACCACAATAAAAGGAGGGGCCAGAATCAAACTCAAATCCGCGCCGTTTAAAGCTATGGGCAGCACCTCCAGCAATTGTGTGGCTTTCATACACAATAACTCGCTTCCCATAACGAGCAAGTAACCCAGCAGCACATAACCCGCCGATACCACTACCAATAACAATGACATCACTATCTTGCATGTTTGCCGCTTTACAGAGTCCAGAGTCAAAACTTAAAAGTCCACAGTAACTTATTTTGACCCTTGACCCTTGACCCTTGACCCTTAACCCTTGACCACTGATTTATAACCAATGACTGAACCATTAATTGAACTAAAAGGTGTTTCTAAGTCCTTTGGTAGCCATAAAGTTTTAGATAACGTGGATTTGACCATTTACCGAGGAGAAGCACTGGGGATAATTGGCCCTTCTGGGACTGGTAAATCCACGGTTTTACGGATAATCGCGGGGTTACTGGCTCCTGATGAAGGAGAAATTTATGTGCAAGGGGTACGGCGAGGCGGCTTGATTGAGGATGGTAGCGACCTGATTGGTATTGGTATGGTGTTTCAGCAGGCGGCATTATTTGATTCGTTAACGGTAGAAGAGAATGTGGGATTTTTACTTTATCAAAATTCAAAACTAAGGCGATCGCGTATTCAAGAACTGGTAAAAGAAAAATTGGAGATGGTAGGTTTGGCGGGAATCAGCAATCTTTACCCAGCCGAACTTTCGGGGGGAATGCGAAAACGGGTAAGTTTTGCCCGTGCAATTATGTCTAACCCTGATAGTCCCTCGGACACTCCAGAAGTTTTACTATACGATGAACCAACAGCCGGACTTGATCCAATTGCTTCAACAGTGATTGAAGATTTAATCCGCTATTTGCAAAGCGCCCAAGGAGTTTGTGGTACTTATGCTGTTGTTACGCACCAAGACAGTACTATACGCCGTACATCTGACAGAGTTGTGTTTCTCTATGAAGGTAAAATCCAGTGGCAAGGTACAGTGAGTGAAATAGATAGCACAGAACATCCATTGATTAGACAATTCATCAGTGGAAGTGTACACGGGCCGATTCAGGTAGTCGGCTAATCAGTTCTGAGTGATGAGTACTGAGTTCTGAGTAAAATTATTTTCACTCAGCGCTTAGGACTAATTATTGGGTGGAGAAAAAAAATGCGAGGTCTAATGACAAGCCGCTTCGCGTCTATGCGAACATTTAGAGAAGGTTCTGTAGGATTGCTACTCCTGTTAGGACTGGGGGTATTTGGATTAATATTTTTGTGGTTGAACAGATTCACTGCTGCTCAAAGTTCGTACAAAGCTATCGTGGAATTTACCAATGCTGGCGGGATGCAAAGAGGAGCGCCGGTTCGCTATCGTGGCGTCAAAGTAGGCAACATTTCTAGGGTTCAACCAAAACCAAATGCCGTTGAAGTAGAGATTGAAATCGCTCAAACTGACCTAATCATCCCGCGTAATGCATCGGTGGAAGCTAATCAAAGCGGACTGATTAGCGAAAGCATTATTGACATTACACCAAAAACAACGCTACCGCCTGGGGTTGTTCTGGCTAAACCCCTAGAGAAAAATTGCGATTCCAGCCTTATCGTCTGTAATGGTTCTCGATTACAAGGTCAGATTGGCATCAGTGTTGATGACTTGATTCGCAGCTCAACTGACCTAGCTACTACATACACTAACCCCAAATTTTATAACAACGTCAATAGAGTTTTGGAAACCACTACAGGAGCAGCGTCCAATTTTGCTGAACTAAGTGAGGATCTCCAAGCTTTGACTAAAAGCCTAAGGCAGCAACTAGGCACGTTTTCAGCTACTGCTAATTCTGTGCAACGGGCGTCAAATAAACTCAGCACATCCACGGCTAAAACAGTAGATCAATTTGGTGCAACTGCAAATCAAGCGAATCGTTTGCTGAACAATCTAGATAATTTGCTAACCACAAACCGTTCCTCCCTGGTTGGCGCTTTGAACAACATCACCGAAACCAGCAACCAACTGCGCGTTACAGTTAGTAGCTTATCACCTACTGTAAATCGGTTGACCCAAGGACAATTACTGCAAAACTTAGAAACTCTCTCGACAAATGCAGCCCAAGCGTCAGCTAACTTACGTGATGCTACAAAAACCTTAAACGATCCAAATAATGTAGTGCTACTGCAACAAACCTTAGATTCAGCACGGGTAACATTTGAAAACACCCAAAAAATTACATCTGATTTGGATGAGTTGACAGGTGATCCTGCTTTCCGGCAAAATCTCCGACAACTGGTGAATGGTTTAAGTGGCTTGGTGTCTTCTACCCAGCAGATGCAGCAGCAAGCGCAGGTTGCTACTACCCTAGACTCGATAAAAGCTGCTGTGAATCAACCAAATACTGTAATTAAGACAGCACCAACCCAGCAGGCGACAACGCAGCAACAACGGCAGATTGCTGGTATTTTAGATTCGGTAACAGCTGATGTTGACACAAATGCTGCGATTAAGAGTCCAGTCCCAACCCAACAAGCAATGTCTCATAACCAGCCCTCACGCGTCTACACAACTGATCCATCTGCTACTTTTCAGAATGCTGGCACAATTCCTGAACTAATCCCCAGTCAGTCTACCTCCAAATCATCTCAAGAAAACCTCTTGAAGCAACTACGGGAGTATGGTAAACAACGAGAGCAACTGGAGACGGGGAAATAGGAAGGTAAAAATTTGAGAGTCAGGCTAAATATCTACAATTCTTGGCATAAAGTGTAGGTTCACTAGTAACTCTTGGAAAGCCCAGCCGTAAACATGGTTAGCCATATAAAAGAAGTTGAAATTTAAAGCTTTGATCTGGGATATGTGAGTATAAAACTTGATATCCTAGTTCAAAGCTAAAATTTTGGAGTTGTGATCTAAAAGTTTCAAGCTTTAGGGCGATCGCGTCAACATTTAGGAAACGTCAAATTCCAAAATTCCCACTTAAATATTGCTGTGAAAGGTTTTCTGCTACTTTGTAATCTGCGATGCGATCGCTTGTTGAACAATCTCTAAATCCGCATTGCGGCTTAATTGTTTTGCTGTAAGACTTGTACACCCCTCAGTATTCTCCCTGAGTCTTTTTCAAACATCAAACTGGATTTCTATAGGATTCCTATTTGATTAAGTGAAAAAACTGCGTACACCTCTAACTCCCTTTTTTCCTGTTCCCTATTCCCTATTCCCTATTCTCCATTCCCTGTCTCTACGAATCAATTCACTAATCAAATGGGATTACTATATATTATCTGTATTCCTCGAAACAGATTTTGCCAATTCTTATTAGTAAAACTTTCGCACATTCACACTTCCTAAAAGTGTCCAGTAAGTGAATTATTGAAACTTTATTTAATTTTCTAATCAGGGTTCACTTATCTGATAAATTTTAGTTAAGCGTATTGTTAACGCTTCTAGGACTTACGCAACTGGCACACAAGGCTTCTGGTATAAGAGTCAAGGGTCAAGGGTCAAGGGGAGCCACTGCGCCCTTGCGGCTCTGCCGACTTGAAGCAAGTGGCGTTCAAGAATCAAGGTTTTTTGGACTTTTGACCTTTGACTCTGGACAACCTCTGGCGTTAAAAATATGACACTTGCGTAAGTCCTGGCTTCTTCAGACTACTCCTGCCTCATTGGAAAAATACCTAAATTTGTGGAGGAATCTCCAAGGAGGAGATGGCATAGATAAACTTGTAGTAGAAAGGAAAAAAGTGTAATTCAAGTCACTTTTCGATTTGCTATTGTGTGTTATTGCCGCAGTGTTCCCCAGATAATATAAATGAGAACTGAGGCATGGAGAATAATATATTCTTAGACTTTTTAGCTAGCCTACAAAGATTATTTATAGGCTACATTCCAGCCGCTGTTTTAGGTAGTTTTACTGGATATTTAATAGGTATAAATGACCCGATTTATCAGATATTTAGGCGGTTATTTCAGATACCACATAGCATCCCTCCTATAGCCTTGTTACCCATTGCACTCATAGCATTTAAAGAGATAGAACCGGCAGCTGTGAGCGTAATTTTTATTGGGACACTCTGGACGGTGATTATTAATACGGCAATAGGTATACAACATTTTCGCAGACAGGGCAATAACTTTCGAGTAGCTATCTTTCATATATTTCATGCTTTGAAAGTTGGCATTTGGGTAGCATGGTTTACAGTTATTGCTACAGAAATGCTAACAGGAACAAGAGGACTTGGCTTTCTCGCCTGGGATGCTTATAAAGCTGGCAATACTGATTACATTATCGAGATAATACTTTACATCGGTATCATTGGCTTGTTGCTGGATCAGTTGCTAGATTTCACAGGAAACCTTCTCTCCCAGATTGTCACAGATGGTAAAAAATCTTCTTAACAAAAGCTTGAGGTAGTTTGTAGCTAGCCTTCACCCCACAAATCAAAATTTACGGGAAACCATCGACAAAATCGCTTAACGGTTCCGGTGCTCCTCCTGACGCTGACTCTCAGCAATTTGCTCACTATGATGTAAATTCTTTAGAGCAATTAATCAGAACTTATGCACCAGATACCGGAAACCAGGTTTATAGCGGTTCTCGTTTGAATTCAGCACACTTTCACTTTCACCCCTTCCCGCTTGCGGGGAGGGGTTTCGGTTGTATTGCAACGAAGTGAGAACAGTTATATTTACGGAACCCCTAAGTTTATGTTGCATTTATTTAAAACTCTGTTACATTTATTTACATAACAGATGTAACTGTTAAAACACAAAAACTTGGAGTGTTAGTTATGACAGGCACCAAAAAGACTACGCCTTTGGTTTCAGAAGACCCCAATGCATTGCGTTGGGGATTCACCCCTCAAAGCGAAAATTGGAACGGTCGTTTTGCAATGATTGGTTTTTTATCCGCTGTTCTACTTGAAGTTTTCTCTGGTCAAGGCTTCCTGCATTTTTGGGGCATCCTATAGATTGCCGTAGCTTATAAACACCAACGCTCTTAGGAGCCAATACTGTTCATCTTTAGTTGGGAAAAAGTCTTTACAATAGCGTTTTGTGTAACTTTTGTTTCCGAGATGCCCAATCAGATGAACTGTTTGTAGATGAAGCCTTATATCTCAAAAACTACCTATGATATGCAGAGTGTAAACGTGCTTTGCATTTCATGGGACTACTTATAAATTTCACAAGCAAAACCATCACTATAATTCGGTCAAATACTCTCTACGTGACTACAGGTTTTGACCAAATATACGGCTGAAACGGTTTATCGAGAGGCGTTTTAGCAATGTGATTTGTATAGTTGTGCATTACTTTAACTGCTATGCCAAGAATAACTTCTAGTACTTGGTGTTTACCATAACCAACTGCTAAAAACTCCTCAATTTCACTATCTTCAATCCAACCCCGTGCTTGAATCATTCGTTGTGTAAAATGGCGCAATGCTTGCAATTTTGGATTTTTCAGTGGTGTTCCATCGCGTAGGGCTTGAATATCGTCAGCAGACATGCCAATCATCTTTGCTAAGCCGGAGTGAGCTGCCATGCAATAGTGACACTCGTGTTCATAATTTGCCGTTAAATAAATGATTTGCTGTTCAATTGGACTGAAACTTGTTGTAGCAAACAAATCCCATAGCGCCATGGAACCTTTGAGCAATGCAGGTGCTTGAGCAAAAATTCCTTCTAAATTTGGAATAAACCCAAACGTTTGTTGTACATGAACTAACGTTGCTTTGGAGTCTTCAGGGGCGGTATCAATCGTGTGAATGGTAAATTTCATTGGTTGTTACCTCGAATGTGTGAAGAGGGAGACAAGACTGTCTACTTAAAGTTGGTGTTATTGTATTTCAAAGGAGACAACTTTGTCTACTCGTTTAAACTATGACTGGCCAATTGAGTCCCGCTCGGCAACAAATTTTAGAAACGGCTTCTGAACTCTTCTACCAGAAGGGAATTCAGCATGTGGGCATTAATGAAGTTATTGCAGCATCGGGCGTCGCCAAAAGAACGCTTTATCGTTGGTTTCCGTCCAAAGACTTGTTAATTGAAGAAGTGATGAAGTATCGCGCACTTCAGTGGCTGCGATGGTTTGAAGCTGCGGTGTCAGAGCGAGGCAATACACCTAAAGAACGCTTATTAGCTACGTTTGATGTGTTGCGTGAGTGGTACTCAAGTCCCAATTTTCGGGGTTGTCCGTTCATCAATGCTGTTTTGGAAATTGCCAATAGCTCTCATAAGGCGCATCAGGTTTCAGTTGATTTACGTGAGTCGATTCGACAAATTATTATGAGTTTGGCAGATGAGGCTGGCATTAAAAATCCCGAATCCTTTTCGCAGCAATATCTTCTGCTGATTGGAGGAGCCAGTTTGATGGCAACCATCGAACAATCACCCAATGGAGCAACGTTTGCTCAAAGTGCGCTCTCTGTTCTGATTGATGCGAATTTACGAATTGATAAACTGTAATTGCGAACAACCGTTAAACTTCATTGCAAATTAACAAGATAAACTAAACAACATGATAAGTAGTAGTGATGTAAAGACACGGCACAGGATTAAAAAAGGAGTACACAGTGGCAATGGAATCAAATTTCTTAACGGGCACAGTTGCACCAAACGAAGATATCAGTGAATACGTCGCCCACCTGCAACTTCACATGACTCTGCACGCTCGCAACCTGGTTCCAACCCTGAAGCAGACACTTGAAGATAGTCGCCAGCAACTACTCCATCAAACCCAAGCCAATTTTGAAAAGCTAGTTTCTCGGCAAGTTTCATAATCTATACAATTTTTAACCAAAATTCAAATAAAATAAAAGCAGATATTGTTGGGTTAACATCTATAGTGTTCCCACAAGGTCTGCTTTTTTAAGTATTGAGTTACGAAAATCACTCTTTTGGAACAATAGCAAGGAGCACAAAGCCATTAAAATGATGGCAGCAGTGCCTTAAAAGAGCAGTTAGTTAAGGCTAAATGGCGGCTCGAATCAAAATGACTTCATTACTTCCTCGAAATCTCAGCGTGCTCATCAGACCAGTCCAATACCGGGATCTGGATGGAATTGAGCGCCTAAATCAAGAGTCATTCGCAGCCCTCACTCCCCAGGGAGCTCGTTTTGTCATCAGCCAGATGCAACAGTTACGCCGCTGGTATGGATTACTCAAATTTTTGAGTTGGTTTCCTAACCCGCTTCAGTATCGCTTCTGTGCCTATGTAGCAGAACAAGGGCGGATGCTTCTAGGGATGATTCAAGTGTCACCCTTTAACCGGACACGCACCACTTGGCGGATTGATCGAGTGATGCTGGAACGTGGAGCTGATAAACAAGGAATCGGCTCGCAACTTTTACGCCATTGCTTTGAATCGATTCTGGAAGCTCGCACTTGGCTACTGGAAGTTAACGTCAATGACATAGAGGCGTTGGCACTGTACCGACAAAATGGATTTCAGCGCCTAGCGGAAATGACATACTGGGAAATTGAACCAGAATTGCTGGCTGAATTGGCCCAAGGAGAGCCAGACTTACCTAACCTCTTGCCAGTAAGTAATGCCGATGCCCAGTTACTTTATCAACTAGATACGGCATCAATGCCACCTCTGGTACGTCAAGTCTTTGATCGCAACACCCGCGATTTTAAAACTAGTTTATTCGGCGTTTTAACTGATGCTGTCAAGCAGTGGCTGACCAAAACAGAAGTAGTGAGTGGCTACGTGTTTGAACCACAACGCAAAGCAGCGATTGGTCATTTTCAGGTACAACTGGATCGCAAGGGCGGGGCCCCACATGCAGCAATACTGACAGTTCATCCTGCTTATACCTGGCTGTATCCAGAATTGTTGTCTCAACTAGCTCGTATAGCTCAAGATTTTCCCCAACAAGGTTTGCAACTAGCTTCCTCAGACTATCAGCCAGAGCGAGAAGAGTATTTGGAGCGAATTGGGGCAAAACGTATAGAACATACACTAATCATGTCTCGCTCAGTGTGGCACAAGCTACGAGAGTCTAAATTTGTCTCCCTAGAAGGAATTCAGTGGAGCGAGATGCTACAAGGTCTGCAACCGGCACGCAAACCAATACCGGGCGGTATGTCATGGGTACAGCCAGGAAAGTCGCCATCATCTGAAAGATCGGTGCCAGCTAAGTCAGAACCTCTTAATTTTTCGGGTAACAACAGTAGCATGGAAGCATCTAGCCAGCCGGAGTCAGCAGATGCACAGCAGGAGAATTGATGTGATCCCCCAAGAGCAACAAAAATCGTTTATTTCAGCCTTGGGATTAGATGTTGGTAGCAAACGTGTTGGCGTAGCTGGGTGCGATCGCACGGGTTTAATTGCCACAGGTATCACCACTATTGAGCGTACATCTTTTGACCGGGATGTAGATCAAATGCGACAAATAATCGATGAACGTGAAGTGCAAGTCCTGGTAATTGGCTTACCCTATTCAATGGATGGCTCATTAGGATTTCAAGCGCGTCACGTTCAGAAGTTCGCCACAAGGCTAGCTAAGGCTCTAAAACTGCCTGTGGAATATGTGGATGAGCGATTAACTTCATATCAAGCAGAGCAAATGCTGATCGCTGAAAACCTCTCTCCATCACGCCATAAAGGTTTGATTGACAGAAAGGCGGCTTCTTTGATTTTGCAACAATGGCTGGACGCTAGGCGAGCCAGTTCCCGCAGCATCGGTGGTAGCTGTTGAGTATTGATACCTTTTAACATGATATTCTGAAAAGATTACCCAGCAGTTTTATCTACATCTAAAGCTATCTGATTGGCATTATCTGTCATTCAGCAGCTAAGCGATTTTGACAGTTGCTGGTATTTATTAAAGTTTCACATTTCGGCTATGTTTTCCTCTAAATTTCCTGAAGAAAATGACCACGCTCATGCGGGTTCAATCACTTTGACCGATGAAAGAGGGCGATCGCTCGAATGTTATATCGAGCATTCCCTTGCAGTAGACGGGCAAGAATACGTTTTACTTCTTCCTGTAGACTCACCTGTAGAAATTTTTGCTTGGCAAGGTGAGGAAGAGGAAGAAGAAGCGCTTCTAGTAGAAGATGATGCCATAATTGAGCAAATTTTTGATACAGCCCAAGCTGTACTATCTGAGCAAAACCTGATACTTAAAAACACAGCCTACGCTCTAACGGTTGCAGGTGATTTACCTCCAGTTGAAGAATCAGAACTCTTTACCTTAGAAATCGAAGACGAAGGGGAAGATTTAGAGCCGGAGCAATTACAGCTACTCTCTAGCTTTTATTATGAAGACCAAGAGTATGCAATTTATACACCACTTGATCCACTACTGTTTTTTGCACGGATATCAAAAACAGGTCAACCCG
This sequence comes from aff. Roholtiella sp. LEGE 12411, assembly GCF_015206995.1. Taxonomy (GTDB): domain Bacteria; phylum Cyanobacteriota; class Cyanobacteriia; order Cyanobacteriales; family Nostocaceae; genus Komarekiella. The sequence goes on from NZ_JADEXR010000001.1 coordinate 195,507, forward strand.
AATTGCTATCTCCAGAAGAGTTTCATCAAGTGCAACCACTGTTAGAAGAACATCTTTTTAATGAAGTCGAATAAGATTAAAAACCCCCCAAATTCAGATATTGCGGCGGGCTGCACCAACGGTGGTACTCTTTCCCTACTGGACGCTCTGCGTAGCTTGCTTCCCTGAAAGGATACGGAGAACCCGTAGGGAAGCCGCCGCGGCGACTTATCTCAAAATTAAAAATGAAAATGTAACATTTTTAAATTTTTAATTGGGAATTTCTAATTATATAAATAAACTACAGTAGGGTGGACATCGTAATGCCCACCCTACAAGCTCATTAGTACTAGCATAGTATTTAGATAAAAGTTAAATAGTACTAACAAAAGTACTCAGAATGTGTTCTTCTGAAGATAGCAATCTTATTTGCATTTTAAGCCTGACTGTTGACTATGATCTGGAACAATCTCTTACAGCCTGACTTGATATTAGAAGGTTCAGTATTGAATCTGACGCCAGACATTATTCAACGATATGGGTTGAAAGGATTGGTATTAGATGTAGATGAAACTCTAGTGCCAATGAGAGTGGGGATAGCGTCACCAGAATTACAGCAGTGGGTGGAGCAAATCCGTCCCTGTACAGCACTGTGCTTGGTGAGCAACAATCTGAGTGAAGCGCGAATTGGTAGAATTGCCCGCTCTCTCAACTTACCTTACTACTTAGGTGCAGCTAAACCCTCTCGACGCAAAATCAGGGCAGCACTTAAGTCCATGAATCTACCAGTGCATCAAGTAGGAATGGTAGGCGATCGCTTATTTACTGATGTTATAGCAGGTAATCGCCTAGGGATGTTTACCATTTTAGTCGAACCAATTGTTCATCCAGATGCTGCCCTTCGCTCTCATCCAATACGCAACTTTGAAGTTTGGATATCAGAAATCTTAGGAGCCTCGATTACCCCCAAAAAAACGAAGATTCATAAACCTTGATAAATCGTCACGAAAGTAAATCTAAAGAAATAATTAAGGAATCTCACTGGAATCCAAAAATCGGGGATCATTAAATACTAATAACATGGGGTCAGCCAAAAAAGACCCTAACTGATACCAAATAAATATAAACCCTTGACACTCCTCACACCTTTAGGTGTGAGGAGTCTTGCTTCGCGGGGATTCCAATGAATTTACCCGAAGCCGCGCATCTTGACCGTATGTCCTACGGCTGCAAGTCCACGCATTGAGACTACTTGACCGGCTGCAACATCTCTATCAGTTGTCTATGTTAAAGAGCGTCTTGAGAACTGCTGAATCGAGAGGGTGGCTTTTGCTTCTGAGCCAGGGATTCAGCTATAAATTGTGGATTAACTGTATAAAAGAGTCCGATAGATGCAGCTACTAATAATAGGATGTAAATACCAAAAATCGGTATGTGTTTAGCTATTTTATTGTCTAATTTGTTACTATCATGATTGGAATCTGGACGGAGAATTTTGGTTATAAGAGTGTGTGTTAAAGCATTCCCATCCAGACCTAAAGCATCTCCGTAGCGACGGATGAATCCTTGCACAAAAACAAGCTCAGGCAATTCTTCAAATCGTTGTTCTTCTAAAGCTAGCAAAATAGCTGGGCGAATAAGTATTTGAGCAGCTATTTCTTCTATTTGTATAGATTTTTCTTGTCTTACTTGTCGTAATTGTATACTTATTTCCTTTAGCTGCTCTAATTGAGTCTCATTTAAGAGCTTCACAATCTTCTCCTAGTATCGGTTAATCTTTACTATTAAAGACTGAAACTACTTAAACATGCATACGTAAATTCACTAGTTAATTGAATTGGTGCCAATTTTTTTGATAATCAATTTAATGTTGATTTGAAAACATTAAAGCCAATAGTCTGCGTGTAAATATTGTGTGTATAAATACCTCAAAATCTAAAAAACATAGTGCATGATCACCAACAAGCTGCTACTTCTAATACAAGTATTATCCAGACTCGTACTTCGGGTAGGGATAGTTGGAGCGATCGCCTACTGTGCGGTCTGTCTATTGCTTTTTGTGCAGCAACCTCGCTTCATATTCTTTCCTTATGCTGTCATTGAAAAGACACCAGAGTTTTTTAATCTCCCTTATAAAGAGGTTTGGTTATCTGTACCAGTTAAAACAGGCAAAGTCGAACGTATCCACGGTTGGTGGATCACTGCTAACCAACCCAATGCCAAGGTGTTACTGTACCTGCACGGGAATGGTATCAATATTGGCGCAAATATAGCTCATGCCAACCGATTTCATCAACTAGGGTTTTCGGTGTTGCTGATTGATTACCGGGGTTATGGTCGGAGTGAAGGGAGCTTTCCCAATGAAATGCGGGTTTATCAAGATGCAGCCACCGCTTGGAATTACTTGGTACAGCAGCAAAAGATTCCACCCAGCCAAATTTTTATTTATGGACATTCGCTGGGGGGTGCAATAGCCATTGATTTAGCAGTCAAACACTCAGAGGCTGCTGGATTAATTGTGGAAAGCTCTTTTACCTCCATCCGGGACTTAGTGGCTTATCGAAACCTGTTTTGGATGTTTCCCGTCGATTTAATCCTGACACAGCGGTTTGAATCCATTAAAAAATTGCCCAAATTGAAAATGCCTGTTTTATTCATTCATGGCGCTAACGATTCCACTGTACCCTCTTTCATGAGCCAAAAACTTTATGCTGCTGCTCCTGAACCGAAAAGGCTATTTTTAGTTCCAGGAGCAGATCATAGCGACACAGCAGTAGTTGCTGGTTTGCAATATTTGCAATGGATAGAGTCTTTCGTTGAACAAGTGCAAGCTCGCAGCTATTTCAAGTCTTGACATCCCATCAGCTTAGCTTTCACAACTTCAAGCATAGTAAAAGGCTATTCCCCATGCCCCATCCCCTATGCCCTGTCTCT
>NZ_JADEXR010000139.1 GCF_015206995.1 aff. Roholtiella sp. LEGE 12411
TAACAATAAGTTGAAGCTGATTAAAAGGCTAGGTTATGGCTTTCGTAATTTCGCAAACTTTCGATTGCGCTGCCTATTATCTTGGCACTTTAGTGTTAAATCTCCATAAGGGGATCGGTAGAACCATATTAATAGCATTGGTAAATATAAAAAATAACACATTAAGTACCTCATTAGCAATGAATGCAAGAGAATTTAAAGATGACTTTAAAAATGGCTGAGGAGATATATTTTGTGAGAAATTTGTGAGAAAGTTGATAGTAAAGATAAATCACCCAATTTGAAATTCATGGATTCTTTATCTATCAATTCCTTACTTGAAGAGTTGAAAAATCCCGATGTCATAGTCCGCGAGCAGGCAACTAGAAAAATCTGGCGGATCTGGTTTCAGCAAAAGGGAATATATGGGCTAGAAAGGATCGATCACAGTCAAAAGCTACTTGATGCAGGGGAAATTACTGAAGCTGAAGCAACTCTTACAGAGCTAATTAAAGACCAGCCCGATTTTGCCGAAGCTTGGAATCGTCGGGCTTTTCTCTATTACAGCATTGGTAATTATCGAAAATCTCTCTCTGATTGTCAGAAAGCTGTGCAGTTAAATTCAATACATTTTGGCGCACTTCACGGTATGGGTTTGTGTTATGCGGCGTTAGGAGAGTATGGTAAAGCTATCCAAGCTTTTCAACGCGCTTTGGAAATTCAGCCATACTCGCTAGTGAATCAAAAGTTGATTCTAGAATGTACATTTAGATTCAGCTAAAACAGCAGATAGGAGAAAGCATTCTATTGTTTTATAAATCTGTTACTACTTTCATCAACAGCAATTCATCGCCTTATCCGCTGCAACTTTATTCAATACGTTTGTGTCTGCATTAGTAGCAGTATCATTGCTCCCTGTAGCAATAATTACTAAATACTAACTACTATTCTCGGTTAAATAAAGTCACATTTGGCACAAAGTAGATAGTAAAAGCAGAACACGGCGGATTTGATCAGGCTATTGCCACTGGTATTTACAAAGACCACGGTTTAGATATCAGCGTCAAAATGGGTGGGTTCCAAGTTCCCGGTTGCACTTAATTGTTGATGAGGTGTGCAGTAGATTTCTTCATGAGTTATGGCATGAATGCAGTGAACGTCATAGCGCAGGGAATTCCCAAAATTACGATAGCAGCAATCTTCCAAAAAGATCCCCAGTGTCTCATCGCCCATCCCAACACAGTGACTAAAACCTTAGCCGATTACTAGTAAATTATGGTTATCAACCAGATGCAACTAAAAAAAAGAACTAATAGAAAAAACACTTGAGTGCCATATCTGACTCTATATTAAGTAAGTGGCATGAAAATGCTATTAAAAAAGAAAATTAAGGTTTTCAAACGCAGAGGAACGCAAAGGTTAACGCAGCGAAAAGTTCTGGAGGAGGGTTAGCCCGATCTAGGAAACTTTTCAAGACAAAGGAACGCAGAAAGTTAATTATTGAGCGTTTCTCGGCACTTTCCTCAGCGTAAAAAAAGGATATGAGCTGATGACGACAACCAACTTAAATGCCCTGATTAATGCTCTAGAAGGCATAGAAATCATTACAGACCCTACCCAAGTATCAAAATTATCCCAGGATTACCACACCTTTAGCCCAGTATTAGTACCAAAACTAGAGGGAAAAGTCGGGGATATTGTAGTGCGTCCCGCCAATGAACAGGAAGTTTTAAAAGTTGCAGCCGCCTGTGCTAGACATCGTGTACCCGTGACTGTGCGGGGTGCAGGAACTGGAAATTATGGGCAATGTGTACCGTTGCACGGTGGCGTGATTCTGGACATGACACGGATGCACGAGATTCCTTGGGTGAAACCAGGAGTGGCGCGGGTTGAAGCTGGGGTAAAATTGGCTGCTTTGGATAAAAAAGCGCGGGAAATAGGCTGGGAAATGCGGATGGCACCTTCGACGTACCGCACAGCAACAATTGGCGGATTTATTGCTGGTGGCAGTGGGGGCGTTGGGTCTGTACAATACGGATTACTAGGCGATCGCGGCAATATCTTAGCATTGCGAGTCGTGACTGTAGAAGATGAACCCCGTGTTATCGAACTGCGGGGGGACGATGTGCAAAAGGTAAATCATGCTTGGGGTATTAATGGCATTATCACCGAATTAGAAATTCCCTTGGGGCCAGCTTATCCTTGGGCAGAAGTTATTGTCACATTTGACGACTTTATGGCGGCGGTAAATTTTGGTCAGGCGCTTGGCAATGCTGATGGCATGATTAAGAAGTTGATTTCTGTCTTTGCATCCCAGATTTCACAATATTTTCACGCCCTTGAAGATTACATTCCTAAAGGTACTCACCCAGTATTCTTGATGCTTGCCGAATCTAGTTTAGAATTATTACCTGGTTTGGTACAGCAATATGGTGGCAAGATTACTTATCAAAAACCAGCCCAGGAAGCAGCAAAAGGCACACATTTAGCAGAATTTACCTGGAACCATACTACCTTACACGCCCGGACGGTAGATACTTCAATTACCTATTTGCAAAGTATGTTCCCTGCTAATCAAAGCTTGCAACTGGTAGAGCATTTGTATCACTATTTTGGTGATGAGGTGATGATGCATTTAGAATTTTTTCGGGTGAACGGTGCTGTAATTCCTGGTGCTTTACAACTTGTGCGATATACCACAGAGGAACGCCTCAACGAAATTATCCGCTACCATGAAGCGCAGGGTGTGTTTATTGCTAATCCTCACACGTATATTATTGAAGATGGGGGAAGAAAAGTTATTGATCCTGAGCAATTAAAATTTAAGGAAATGGTTGACCCTTATGGGTTAATGAATCCTGGCAAAAGCAAGGCTCTGCAATTAAAAATTCATAATTAGTGCAACATTGAAAAGCTAATAGATACACAGATGATAATTTTCTGTATTTATTGTATGTAACCTCTTGTAGTTTGATTCAATAGCCGTGGGTAAAACCCAAAATCACACTACTTCGCTCAATGGTTTATAGAGCACGCCAGTAGCTCCATCATCCCAAAATCGCGCATGATTGACATTGACGGTTCCTATGGAGAGGGAGGCGGACAAGTTCTCCGCACTTCCCTAAGTTTAGCCGCCATTACTGGCGAACCTATACGTATTACAGGCATTCGCGCCGGACGCAAAAAGCCAGGACTAGCAGCCCAGCATTTAACAGCAGTTCGCGCTGCGGCAAGAATTTGTAATGCCCAGCTACGAGGTGATGCTTTAGGTTCAATGCTAGTGGAATTCATTCCCGGTAGTTCTGTACAAGCTGGAACTTATACTTTTGATGTGAGTGAAGCACTTACTGGTGGTTCTGCTGGTGCGATCGCTCTAGTTTTACAGACTATCCTTTTACCTTTAGCGCTAGCAAGTGGTGATTCTCAGGTAACGCTACGGGGGGGAACTCATGTCATCTTTAGTCCGACAGTGACTTACATTGAGCAAGTCTATCTGCCGATATTGCAGCGTATGGGAGTACAAGCTAAAGTCAAGTTAGGCGCTTGGGGGTGGTATCCCCAAGGTGGTGGAGAGGTAGAGATGCGGGTGAGTGGTGGTAGCAAACTAAATGGGATCAACTTGCTAGAACGGGGAAATTTAAAGCAGGTACGGGGACTAGCAGTGGTGACGGAACTGCCTTCGCATATTCCGCAACGGATGGCGAATCGTGCTGAGAATTTGTTAAGGGAAGCGCACTTGAAAGTTACTGTACAGGCTTTGCGAGAAAAAGGTGTGGCACCGGGGGCGGGTATTTTCTTAACTGCTGAGTATCAGAACAGCTTGACTGGGTTTGGTGGGTTTGGGCGTTTGCGGTTATCAGCGGAAACTGTTGCGGAAATTGCTTGTCAGCAACTACTTGAATTTCATCAAACCGGCGCACCTGTAGATGAACACTTAGCCGATCAGTTATTGTTACCAGCGGCTTTAGCCTCACATGAAAGTCAGTATCGGGTCGCTGAAATTAGTACACATTTAACGACGAATGCAGCAGTTATTGAGCAGTTTGGACTAGGGCGAATAACTGTCAATCAATGTGAGCAGATAGTTAGTGTGCAACCTTTGAAGAAATAATATCATGTCTTCTTGATGACTTATTAAACAGCACGCTGCCTTATTTAATCTTCAATCTTAGTCCCGCTAATTACTAAAGCGAGTAGAGAATAATGACCACCTATTCTTGTTGTACTCTTACTGCCTGTTACTGCATCAAACATTCTTCCCGTCACGCCACCCACCAACAAACGTGGCTATCCCCAACGCCGCCAAGCCGATCGCTCCCCACTTCCAGGTTGGATTCATATCCCACCAATCTAAGAAGCTTGGCACTGTCAGGTTTATAAAGTCTCCCTCAACGCGGTTATAGCCGTTTATCGGTTCAAAAACATTGTCTGGTGCATCCTCTGATTTCGGCTCATTAGTACGCTGTCCTGCAAAGCCGATCGCCACTAGCACTGAGTCTACTAGAGACGGTGAGACGCGTTGCAGCACATCTAACACTTTGCCTACATCCCCAACGATAAAATCACGCGTGGGGTGTTCGGCAACGTAGAGAATGGCATCAGCAACTAAACTAGGATCGTAATACGGCGGTATCCCCGTTGGTTTCACTCCTAGCTTGGTGCGAACTTTATTGTAGAAAGGTGTGTTAATCACTGAAGGCAATATTGAGGTGACGCTGATAGGCCACTTTTCGTGTTCCAACTCGACGCGCAACGCTTCTAAGAAACCTTCTAAACCGTGCTTGGCAGTAGAATAAGGACTTTGCAATGGCAGACTGCGCCTACCCTCCATTGAGGAAATATGAATTAATGCCCCGCGTCCCTCTTGTTTTAGATAAGGTAGTGCTGCCATTGCACCATACACCTGTCCCATCAAAGTGACATCAACAACTCGCTCAAATTCCTCTGGTGTAATTTTCTCGAAAGGCGCAAGTATACCTGTGGCGGCAGCATGAACCCAAGTATCCAGTCGTCCATATTTTGCTACGGCTTTGTCTGCGATCGCTTTTACCTGCTGAAAGTCACTGACATCGGCGACAATATACATTGCATCACCGCCAAAGCCTTGGATTTCCTCTACTAAGGATTTCAATCCTGATTCGCTGCGTGCTGCAACTACTATCTTTGCCCCACGTTGGGCAAACTTCACCGCTGTGTCCCTTCCGATACCGCTGGAAGCCCCAACTACGGCTACTACCTGCTGATTAATTGGCTTCAATTGCATGGTTAATCACCCTTACCTCTTCTTTTATGTAAAGTTTGATTAAGGGTAGATGCATCCGTCGTTAGACTTACGCACAAGGTAGAGATGTCGGGGGAGTGGGGGAGTACAAGAGGAATAAATACTGACTATTGTACAGACGCGTAGACGCTCGGAGAGCGGCTTATCGTAAGAGTATAATCGCGTTTGTACTCTTGACTTTTGACCCTTAACCCCTTTCATTTATTCTCCTCTCGCCACAAAGCAATACCACCTAATAAACCAGCGATATTGGGGATAAGTTTCACATTTAACGGTAATTGGATATTTACTCTTACAGCTTCACCACCGCCGATGTAAAGGTAATCATAATTGAACAGATGTTGCAAGGATGCGATCGCTTTTTCTAAACGCCTGTTCCATCTTTTCTCACCAATTTTTTCTAACTCTGCACGCCTTAGTTGTTGCTCATAAGTCTCTGCTTTGCGAAACTGATGATGACCCATTTCCATATTCGGCACTAATTTACCATCCAGAAACAGAGCCGAACCGAACCCTGTTCCCAGAGTAATCACCAATTCTACGCCTTTACCTGCGATCGCCCCAAATCCTTGCATATCGGCATCATTAATCACCCGCACAGGCTTATGTAAGTGATTGGACAATGCTGTTTCAAAATTAAACCCAATCCAATCTGGATGTAAGTTTACCGCTGTTTCTGTGACACCACACCGCACCACACCAGGAAAACCTACCGAAACGCGATGAAATTCACCTTGTGCAGTTGCCAACACGATAATTGCATTCATGACAACTTCAGGTGTAGCAGGTTGAGGTGTCTCTAAACGCACTCTTTCAGTTAAAGGAGTTCCTGTGATATCCAAAACTATAGCTTTGACACCACTACCGCCAATATCAACCGATAGGGTACGAATTGATCCGTTTTCTTCAGCCATTGGCTTACGTCCTTGTTACTGCTGATTCTTTCGTTATTATCCCCTGCTGCATCTGGATCAGACCGGATATACTTAGAGTCTTTACATGGTATGGGGCATGGGGCATGGGGAATGGGGAAGAAGCTACCAGCCCTATGCCCCAAGCGACGGGGCGACTATCCCTCTACAGACAGATGGGGATGGAGTTTCCCGTCGTTTTCAATAAATTGGAATGGCAATTGTAAACTGTGAGCCATGTCCCAGAACTGACTTTACTTCTAGGGTTCCTCTATGCTTTTCCACAATAATTTGATGAGCGATCGCTAATCCTAAACCAGTGCCTTTACCCACGTCTTTAGTGGTAAAAAATTGTTCAAATATACGCTGTTGAATTTCCTGGGATATTCCTATACCATTGTCAGTAATTTTAATTAATATAAGTTTTTTGTCTTCAGTTAATTCTGTACGAATTTGGATTTGAGGTGTAAATTCGATTTTACGTTTAAGGAATATAGAATCGGAAGTTGATAATTGAGTAGATAAGGAAGGTAAGATAATTAATTTATCTACTTCTGATTTCTCAAAATTCACTACTTGCTGATTATTAATCTTCTCATCAATTGCATCAATAGCATTAGATAATATATTCATAAATACTTGATTTAGTTGCCCTGCATAGCACTCTATAGGTACTAAATCGCCATACTCTTTAATCACTTCAATAGCTCGACGTTCTTGTGTAGCTCTCAGGCGACTATGCAAAATCATTAAAGTACTATCAATACCTACATGTAAATCAACTTTTTTGATTTCCGCTTCATCCAAACGTGAGAAAATTCGGAGCGATCGCACAATTTCTTGAATGCGGTCAGAACCCACCATCATTGATGCTAAAAGTTTAGGCAAATCTTTCTTGATGAAATCAAGTTCAATTACATTTGAAAACTCTTGAATTTCTTGGATAGATACTGGCGTATAGACTTCGTATAAATTTAGTAATTTTAACAAGTTTTCAATATAGTTTTGAGCATAAATTAAGTTGCCATAAATAAAATTTACTGGATTGTTGATTTCATGGGCAATCCCTGCTACCAATTGTCCCAAGGAAGACATTTTTTCTTTTTGTACTAGCTTCAACTGCATTTTACGCAAATCTAAATGGACATTTATCCTGGCTAAAACCTCTTCATGTTCAATAGGCTTAGTAATATAGTCAACTGCACCTACATGCAACCCTTTAACTTTTTCCACAGTTTCAGAAAGCGCAGTCATAAAAATTACTGGAATGTCTTTAGTCTTTTGATTAGTTTTCAAACGCCGGCAGGTTTCAAATCCATCAATTCCTGGCATCATTACATCTAATAAAATTAAGTTTGGTAATATCTCTTGTGCCTTTTCTAATGCACCTTCACCGCTCTTAGCAATAGAAACTTTAAAGCCAGATTTATTTAAAATATCGAATAAAACCTTGAGATTATTTGGAATATCGTCAACAATCAAAATTAAATCTCTTTGACAATTATTCATTTTTGAAGCTAAGCTAATTCATTTTTTATTAAGTTGACAATTTTTTCATCATCTAATTCTTCTGCTAATTCTAATATCTTATTAGCAAAAACTGTATATTTTGAGTCTAAGCTTTTAATATATATTGCTTCTTCTTGGATATCCTGGATACAACCATTTTTAGCAAACTTATATAAATTAACAAGCTTTTCTTTAGGTGGAAATATTATTTTTTCTAGAGAATATATACTCTCAGCTTCATTAATCCATATTAAATTTAAATAATTCTGTATTTTGTCAAACAAATCGTTAGTTTGCACAGGCTTGGGTAGAAAATCATTACAACCTGCCTCTAGGCTCTGCTGACGATTAAAGCTAAATACACTTGCAGAAGATGCAATAATTACGGTATTCTTAAATTCACATTGAGAGCGTAAATGTTGTGTCATTTTTAAGCCATTCATTATAGGCATTGCTAAATCGGTAATAATTAGATCTGGTTGGAATTCTTGAGCCTTCTCCAAACCCTCTTTTCCATTTTGTGCTTCAATGACTTTAAAACCAATAGGCTCAAGTAGATTGACAATTACAGAGCGATTTTCCCAACGCTCATCAACAACTAAAATTATCTGTTGTCTACCTTGGTAAGAAATCAAATTTTGCTTAAACCCAGATTGTGGTGATATCCAATCAGTAGCTTCTGGTAGATTTAAGTCAAACCAAAACTTGCTCCCTTTATTTGGTGTACTTTCGACTTGGATATTACCTCCCATCATTTCTATGATTTGACGACTGATTGCCAATCCCAAACCTGTACCTTCATATTTATTTTTGCTATCGCCTACTTGCTCAAAAGGTAAGAATATTTTAGTTAATTCTTCAGGAGTCATCCCAACACCAGAGTCTTCAATTTGGAAGCGAATTTTCCAATATTTAACATTTGCTTTATGATTTTCTATTGAAGAGGTTTCATTTTCTATAACTCCTACTTTAAACGATACTTCTCCTCGATGTGTAAATTTAATAGCATTACCTAAAAGGTTAATCAATACTTGTCGTAAACGTTTTTCATCTGTATTGATAGCTATGGGTAGTTGATTAAGTATTTCATATTTAAAGTTGATTGTTTTTTGCTCTGCTTTAATAATAAAGATGTCTATCACTCCCCGAAGAAAGTTTTCTAAATGAAAATCGTTGGTGTAAATATCGAGTTTTTTGGCTTCGATTTTTGAAATATCTAAGATGTCATTAATTAATGTCAGTAGGTGATAGCCACATTGTTGAATAATACTCAATCCTTTTTTTTGTTTGGGAGTAGCGATTTGATCGCGTTGCAGAATTTGGGCGTAGCCGAGAATTCCGTTGAGGGGAGTGCGGAGTTCATGGCTCATATTTGCGAGAAATTCGCTTTTTGCTTGATTAGCAACATCGGCAGTTTCTTTTGCTGCTTTCAGTTCTACAGTACGTTCTTCAACTCGCTTTTCTAAATCTTGATTGGTCTTTTCTAAGGCAGTGAAAGACTCCCGCAATTGTCCTGCCATTTGGTTAAAGGATTGGGCGAGGATGCTGAGTTCTTTGATATCCGAAACTTCTACTGCTTGGTCTAGATTCCCAGATGCGATCGCCCTACTCGCTTTACTTAACTCCCACATAGGCTTGGTGATCCAACAAGATGTATAGATTCCTAAAACTGTTGCGACTTCTAATGCACCAAGACACAATAAGATAGTTGTTTGGTTATTGACGTTGATTTGTGCCATGAAGTCACTTTCTGGTAGAACGACAATTACTAACCAGTCCAAACCAAACTCGTCTCGCCAATTTATGACGTGGACAAATTCGCGATCGCCTTTGAACTCAAAATTCAATTCATGGCTATCTGTTATTGCGTTAAAGTCGCTAAATTTTTGCTGCAAATACTTTGCTGTTGCTTGAATTATGGGATCACTACTGTTTAGTGCGTTTAAGCGTTGCGTTTTACCATTTATTACTGTAAATGGCTTTTGAAGGCTGGAATTAGCTATTAATAACCCATCACGTTCGATGATAAAAATTTTTGCGCTTGGGCTAACTTTTAAGTTGGCTAGAAAATCGCTGATATTCGACAGCAGTAAATCAACACCAAGGACACCAACTATTTTATGGGTCTTGTCGTAGATAGGATGATTTGCCGAAGCCGCAACATATCCTTCAAATCCTTCTGCTGTGTAAATTCGACTCCAGATGGGTTTGCCTACCTTGACTGTTTCGGCATACCATTCATCGATTAGGGGATCATAATTTACGACTTCTAGCAATTTAGTACGATTTCCCTGGCTATCAGTCACGTAAGTGTAGTTTTTCTTTGCAGAATCTTCATTAATCACAACCCCCTGATCTTTTAGCCAACGACCTGCACCCGCCCCTTGATAAGTTTGCAGGTTATAGCCAACGTAGCTAACATTTTTGAATACCTGCGCTTGTTTCCAAAAGTAACGCCCTGTACTTTGCAAGTCTTGTAAGTTGAGTAGTCCCTGTTCGATAGCGTCAATGTTGATTTGATTAATTTGATGCGGAGTTGCCAAATAAGTATCAAGGTGTTCATCAACTATGCTACCGGTTTTACTCATCAACTGATTAGCAAGGTCATTAACTGCCTTCTGCCCATTTTTAAACGAGAGATACCCCACTAGTCCCACAGCAGCGAAGATTTGGATCAAAAAGGGTACGACCAGTACAAGGCGCAGTGGTAACTTTTTGGAATATGACAAGCCAGAAAGATTCATCGCTTCAATTGGGCAGTTTAGCGACTCATATCTTGCATTCAGCGATTGTCGCCAGGGCTAAGCGCAAAATATGAGCAAAAAGTAAATTTCCTGGCTGAAGTTAGTTTGCCCACAATTTTGTTTCTTGTATCAATCCCGTTAAGATAAAAATGGAGTAATCCAAGTAATATGCACAGTTTCATTCCTCCAGAACGCTTTTTTTCCTACCTCACTTGGACTGACATTCAGTCAATGCCAGATAAGGAAAATGTGGTGATCATCCAACCAGTAGGGGCAATTGAACAACATGGCCCCCATCTACCGTTAATTGTAGATGCTGCTATTGGTGTGGCAGTCCTGGGAAAAGCCATGGAAAAGCTGGACTCTCGAATTCCTGCCTATGCCTTACCAACGCTTTATTATGGCAAGTCTAACGAACACTTACACTTTCCCGGTACGATTAGCTTGAGTACAGCAACTCTCACGGCAATCATTATGGAAGTGGGAGAAAGTATCTATCGTGCTGGGTTTAGAAAACTGGTGTTAATGAACTCCCACGGCGGACAACCCCAAGTCATGCAAATGGCAGCGCGGGATTTACACGTTATGTATGATGACTTTTTAGTGTTTCCGCTGTTTACTTGGCGTGTGCCTAATATTACTAAAGATTTATTAACTCCGAAAGAAGCAGCCCTAGGAATGCACGCCGGAGATGCAGAAACTAGCATCATGCTGTCGATTTTGCCAGAACAAGTAAAGCTGGATAGAGCGGTTGCAGAGTATCCGCCAGAGCAATCACAGAGTACTTTGCTCAGTTGGGAAGGTAAGCTACCTATAGCTTGGGTGACACGGGATATTAGTAAAAGTGGAGTGATTGGCGACGCCACAACTGCGACTAAAGAAAAAGGCGATCGCATTCTTGAATCTGTCGCCAACGGTTGGGTACAGGTCATTCAAGATATCTATGCCTTTCAACAACCTCAATGCACTTAGTGAAAGGAGATAGAGGGGTTAAGGGTCAACCAATTTTGGATTTTGGATTTTAGATTTTAGACTTACTGCAACTTTCCCCACTTAGCACTTTTTAGCAATTTGAGAAATTCACACCTACAGCACTCTCCAGATTTGCTAATGTAGGGATAATGGAGATAAGGCTGCTGATGGCGGTCTGGCTTGGTAACATCTGTCGGGTAGCAAATCTCAATTAAAAGTAAGATTAAGAGAAAGAATATGACGGCGTTTGAACCTAACAGCATCCGTTCTTATAGCCAAGAAGATGTGCAGCAAATTCTGCAATTGGCGATCGCCCGTCAAGCAGATGACAAAGACACAGAATTTTCTTACGAGCATCTTTTGGAAATCGCAACTGAGTTGGAAATTTCTCCAGAGTCTTTAAAACTGGCAGAACGTGACTGGATAGTACAACAGGGCCAAGTGCAAAAGCGAAAAGCCTTTGACGTTTTCCGCATCAGAAAATTTAAGAAGCGTCTCGGCAATTATACAATTGTCAATGGTTTTTTGATGCTGCTCGATTTGCTCACGAGCGGAGGTCTTGTATGGTCGTTGTATATTCTGCTATTCAGCGGACTTCCAGTAGGGTTTGATGCCTGGAATACTTTTCAAACTAAAGGTGAAGAGTATGAAATAGCATTCCAAAAGTGGAACCGCAATCATCAAATTAAACAAACCATCAACACAGTTTTGAATAAGTGGTTTAAGGCATTACAGGCTTAACTTATAGTAATCCGATTTGATTCGTGAACTGACTTGTAGAGCCGGGGAATGGGGAATAGGGGATAGGGAATGGGAAATGGGAAAAAAGGGAGTTAGAGGTGTACGCAGTTATTTCAAAAATCAAATAGGAATCCTATAATTAGCGATCGCCTTTTGAAAGTGAAAGAAAAACCTCCTAGTTGTATAAAGGGGATAAAGTTTGTCGTCAAATTGTTACGACTCCACCAAATGTAATTTAATAAACTGATGCGCGTCTAGATCAAATATTCTCACGCTTAGACTGTCCAAGGTCAAGAGTCAAAAGTCCAAGCTAGCCTTTGAATGTGGACTTTTGACTCTTGACAACCTCAGCGCGAAATATACAAATTTATTTGCGTAACACCTTATCGCTTTGGAAAAATTCTAAGGAATTCCTGCTTGTTGAAAAATTTGTAGGGGTGTAATTTGCAGCCCTTCGAGCAGAGAATCTTCTAAACTATCTACACCACTTTTTGTTTGAGGCCGTGCATCAGGATAAAAAATAGTTACTGTTTTCGCTCTTGCATCCACAACCCAAACTCTCATTACTCCTGCATCGAGATAATCTGTAGCTTTTGCGCTCATTTCTCCAAAGCTTTGGTCAAAAGAGATAATTTCGATCGCTAAATCTGGAGGTATGGGACAAGCTTCGTCGGCGATTACATCACTCTGAAGCCGAGAGTAGGAGATATAAAGTAAGTCTGGTACTGTTACCCAGTCCCGACCCTTACGTTTTAAAGTAACAGCCCACTCGATACCAACCTCACCACGATTTTGCACCCACTGGGTTAGGAGTACACTAAGAGCAAGGGTTAATCGTGAGTGAAATCTTTTTGGTGACATTTTAGGTTTTGCTTGGCCATCAACTAATTCGTAGGTGATATCCCCTTCAGGTAGAGCGATAAATTCTTGTAATGTAATTTGCGATTTGACTTGAGTCATAGCGATCGCGTCTCCTTGGCGATGACTCTATTTTGAGGCAATTTAACTAAAAATTAATCACCAATTTTAAATTTTTAAGACTGAGGCGTGGAAGATACAGCTATCCAATTTACGCCTATCATGACTTGTAGAGATGCGATCAATCAATCTCAAAATTAGTTAAAGCAAATGCGATTAATTTTATATAGTAAACCCGGATGTCATTTGTGTGAAGGCTTGCAGGAAAAATTAGAACAAATTAAAAATCTCAGTTTTGAGTTGGAAATTCGGGATATTACGACTCGTGAAGATTGGTTTGGTGCGTATCAGTATGAAGTGCCGGTACTTTATTTATCGAACCGCAGAGACGCCAAGGGCGCGGAGGGAGGATTGAGTGAGGAACCTTTGCCGCGTCCTTCTCCGCGTGCTAGTGTGCAGCAGTTGGAGCAAATGTTGCGTAAGTATTTATCCAATTAGAAAAAAAATAATGCAGAATAATCGCAAGACAAGCATCTGACGAGGTTCACAAGATGAAATTGCGGGAATTACTTGCAGCGGTAGACAGTGTTGAGCAATTGACTAGCCATCCTGCTTTGGAGGATGTGGAAGTTAGGGGATTGAAGACTAATTCTCATGCTTGCAGTGGGGGAGATTTGTTTATTGGGATGCCAGGAACGCGGGTAGATGGTGGGGAATTTTGGCCAAGTGCGATCGCATCGGGTGCAGTGGCAGCAATTATTTCTCCCGAAGCTGTCCAGAAAAGTCCTCCTACGGCTGAGGCTTTGGTCATCAGTGCTACCGATATGACTAAAGCTTGTGCTCAGATAGCTAGTGCTTTTTACGGTTATCCAGGGCAAAAACTCAAGCTGGTAGGTGTAACTGGTACTAATGGCAAAACTACAACCACTCATTTAATTGAATATCTGCTTACCAAAGCCAATTTATCTACAGCTTTGATGGGAACTCTTTACACTCGTTGGACTGGTTTTGAGCAGACTGCTGTTCACACTACGCCGTTTGCGGTGGAATTACAACAGCAGTTAGCGGAAGCTGTAAAGGCTGGTAGTGAATTTGGGGTGATGGAAGTCAGTTCTCACGCTTTGGCGCAAGGTCGAGTTTTGGGTTGTCAGTTTGAGGTGGGGGTGTTTAGCAATCTCACCCTAGACCATTTAGACTATCACAGCGATATGGAAGATTACTTTGCTGCCAAAGCGTTGTTGTTTAGTCCTGATTATCTCAAGGGACGGGCGATAATTAACGCTGATGACACCTACGGTAAGCGATTAATTGCGTCGTTGAATGCAGATCAAGTTTGGAGTTACAGTGTCAACGACAATAGTGCTGATTTGTGGATGAGTGACTTAAGTTACGAGCCGAGTGGTGTTAGCGGTATTTTGCATACACCAAAGGGTGATGTGGCTTTTCGTTCTCCCTTGGTTGGGCAATACAATTTAGAAAATTTATTGGCAGCGGTAGGAGCAGTTTTACACTTAGGACTAGATTTGGAGTTACTCGTATCTGTGATACCTGAGTTTCCGGGAGTTCCCGGACGAATGGAACGAGTGCAAATTATTCCTGAGCAAGATATTAGTGTGATTGTAGATTATGCCCATACGCCGGATAGTTTGGAGAATTTGCTCAAAGCCGCACGTCCGTTTATACCTGGGAAGATAATTTGCGTGTTTGGCTGTGGAGGCGATCGCGATCGCACTAAACGCCCAAAAATGGGTAAAATTGCCGCTGATCTAGCTGATGTAGCGGTGGTGACATCAGATAATCCCCGCACTGAAAACCCAGAACAGATTTTGCAAGATATTTTGGCAGGAATTCCCGAAACAGTAAAGCCTATTGTAAATGGCGATCGCGCTACTGCCATTCGTACTGCCATTTTACAAGCACAGCCCGGTGATGGGGTCTTACTCGCTGGTAAAGGACACGAAGACTATCAAATTCTCGGCACAGAAAAAATTCATTTTGACGACCGAGAACATGCACGCGATGCTTTACAGGAAAGACTGAAGATACAGGGTTAATTATGGTGGATGGGGCATGGGGGC
>NZ_JADEXR010000140.1 GCF_015206995.1 aff. Roholtiella sp. LEGE 12411
CCCCATGCCCAATCCCCCATCCCCTTGTAAACATGATTTTTATGTTTGTTGCATGTGACCGTGTAAAACCACGAGCGTTTGGGCTAATTGGCTGAGACGGGTTTCTAGATATTGCTTGCGCCCCAATAGTTGACGTAACTTTTGATAACGGGCGATCGCCATGCTGACAGTGGGAACCTGATCCGGTGGACATGGACGCGACCAGACTTTACCAGAATTATCCACGCCACAGAGGCGATAGCCAGTACTAGATGATTGATAAGATACTTTATTGCCAGTTGAGCAAATTTCTTCCACGTAGTCCATGAGGCGGTCAACTTCTGCATGGCGCAGTGTTGCAGTTCCTCCTTGTTCTGGTTCTTGAATATTAGACTCTAACCAGCCATTCACAATTGGGCCTTCTAAATAAATATTTTGAATTTGCTGTAATATTTTTTGCAATTCAATTTGCCAACCAGCGACAGTTTGCTGAATTTCTTGTAATAGATTCATCGCCAAGGCTGGATTGGCTCCGTGGCGATGACTACTTAAACTAGGAGTTTTAAACTTAGGTAGGCTCGGTGTTCTTTCACCGTCCTCTTGTGCTTGAAAGGTCTGCACAGATTCATGCTGGGGAAATAAATTTGGTTCGGCAGAATAGTCCTGATCGGTATCTACATCAAGATTAACTGTTTGCCCTTGTAGCTTTAGTTCCTCGTCCCCTTCAGATGAAGTCTGTGTGCTTCCCGTAGGTTCATTTGCACCGACGCTGATCCTAAAAGAGAAAGGCCGCTTTGTCGAATCACCTGTTTGGGCGGCGGAGGCAGTGCCGCGAGTCCCTATATCGTGTAGAGTTGCCTCAATGCGTTTTAAGCCTGTTTTCATAAAAGATAACCTGAAATTTGCTGTCCCCGATGGTGTTAAATAATTATGAATGGGGTTGTTGGGATTTCGGCTTTTGCCATTTGTTGCATTAAAAATGCTGTGCTGGTGCTAATTTTATCTCCTAAAAGTTATTTATTACCAAAAATTTCACCCATAAACTAAAAACTTTGGTGATAAATTATTACCATAGTTATCTTTTCTAAGATACTAAGGAAAAAACTTTGGGTAAAGTCATCTTAGTCACAGGGCCAGCACGATCTGGTAAAAGTGAGTGGGCGGAAACTCTAGCGATGCAGTCGGGGAAAGTAGTTGTTTATATAGCAACAGCTAATGACAATCCAGATGACCAAGAGTGGCACAAACGCATTCAAAAACACCAAAATCGTCGCCCTCAAAACTGGGTAACGCTATCTGTACCTATAGAATTGTCTGCTACCCTGGCTGATGCAAAGCCGAATACGTGCCTTTTGGTTGATTCTTTGGGAACTTGGGTAGCTAATTTTTTGGAACAAGACGACCTGAGTTGGGAAAACGTCGTTGCAGAGTTGTTAGAGACGGTGCAGCTGGTGGCTGCTGATATGCTATTTGTAGCAGAAGAAACGGGTTGGGGTGTAGTGCCAGCTTATCCGATTGGTAGGACGTTCCGCGATCGCCTGGGTTCTCTAGTGCGCCAGTTAGGTTTACTTAGTGAAGCAGTTTATTTAGTCACTGGCGGTCATGTTCTCAATCTCAGCGTTCTAGGTTCGCCATTGCCCAATATAGAAGAAGCCGGAGTAGTGAGGAGTCAGGATTCTTAACTCTTGATTCAAATTAATCCAAAATCTCAAATCTCAAATCTAAAATTGTAATATGGCAACCAAACAAGAAGTTAGAGAATATCTTGCCTACTGGTTTCAGTTAGGTAAAAAAGTTATCACGGGTAATGGTCAGGCAAGCTTTTTGCCTCAATCAGTGCTAGAAGGCGATCGGTATAGTCAAGAATTTGAAGAATGTTGGCAAAAAATTCTTTCACCAGAATCAGGTGATTGTTACCTGGAGGGTACGCAAGAAACCATTGCTGAACTGTTGACGCCAGCATGGGATATGCTGCCTTGCAGCCGCTGTACTATGCCAGTAGTCGCACGAAACGTCGGGATGCCAGCTTTGTTATGTCCCTGCAATAATTTACCTAACTGGCCGAATACAGAGCTACCAGCACCACGCAGCCCAATTAACACTCAACAACAACTGGTGCTAATTCGTAAACGGCTTCTAGATAATCTTCCCTCAGCAAATAGTTAAATTCACTATGTTTTCTGGCTTGACATGCTCACCGGGCTAAAGCCTCGGTGATTCTTGACCAAAATAATGGGATACAAGCCCCGTCCTTCTAGGACGGCTTTTGCTGCTACAATAGAAACAAGTCGCCATAGGGCATTGGGAGACTATAAACGGACATGGAGGGACGATAAGACCACTTAGTGGCGCATCCCAGTGAAGTGTCAAGGAATCCTCGCTCCTTCAGGACGAGGAGGTATGTCAAAGTTCACAGCAACTTGCTACCGTTGTAGTCTGATAGTCGCTCCCTGTCCGTTTAAGGTCGTGGCGATGCCCCATCCCGACCATTTCTAGCGAGTCACCAATGACCATGAAAATTGCAAATCCCTCAAAGCGTGGGCTAGAGAGGGATTTTTGGGTATTGGGTATTGGGTGTTAGAGATTGGGTTACTAGTTTAAATTATTTGCTTTCTCAACTGCTTCCTTTAACTCTTCAAAGGTAATACTACCGTCTTCGTCTGAATCATAATTTACTAGCAATTCCTGGGGACTAGTGGTATTTGTTTCTGATGAAATGATTGCACTTAAGCCAGGACTTAAAAAAAGATCATTAATGGATATTTTGCCGTCTTGATCGCTATCTAAGGTATTAAAAAGAGATTGAAGCTCTTGCTCGGTTGCCATAAGTTTCTATCTGAATTAGTTTTTCAACTTAATATCTCATTAATCTTTGATTAATTTCTCAAAATTAAATAAACTTGTATCTTTAGACGTAGAAACGGCTATCCCTGGGGCTTATATCGGGTGTACGCCATGACTAGAAGTCACGAGTGTGCGGCTTGAAGTCATCAAGTTTGATAAGAATTAAAACAAATCCGTTATAATCAAACCAATAAATCTTAGAAACAAGAGAATCTAACTGTGCCAATAATTAAAATACCAAAACATTATCTTATATATCAAGATGAAAATTCAATTACAGTAGATATACCAGAATCAATGCTGTTAGATTGGGAAAAAGACTATAAAAAAGTTTCTCAAGCTAAAGAGCTTTTGAAGCATAAAAAAGAAGCCATGCTGGCTCATTTAGATGCTTTACGTCAGGAGTGGGACGGATGAGGTACGTTTATGATACAAATATTTTTATTTATTATCTTGCGGATGAACCAATAGTTAATTCATTTTTTACAGAACAATTTCTCAATTTACACGAAGTTCTGATCTCACCGATTATCCGCATGGAATTACTAAGTTTTGTAGGCTTAGAAAAAGAAGAAGAGCAAGCGATCAAAGATTTACTATCCGAATTTTATTCAGTTCCTTTATTAAGAGAGATTGAAGAGCAGACAATTCAATTGAAACGACAGTATAAAATTAAGCTTCCTGATGCAATTATTGCTGCTACTGCACTACATAAAGACACATTTTTGGTCACAAGAAATGCTAATGATTTTCAAGGGATTGCTAGACTAAAGATTGAAAATCCTTTTGTCACAAACAAAAAATGACCCTATTTAGGGCATTCTGTTAACAAAAACCAGTATCTTGCAAAAACTCAATAATTGCTGCATTTACTACCTTAAAAGCTCCAGTTGAGGCATCATGACAGCAATTAGGGAGAATTTGTAACCTGGAATTAAGAAGGCGTTGATGCAATTTCTCACCATGACTCACGGGAAACCAACTATCTTGCTCGCCCCACAAAATTAGTGTAGGACACCTAATAGCATCCAGGTTACTTTGAACTTTACTAAGCATATTTGGTTTGTTCTCTTGGAAATTTTTAATTTCTCGCGCCGCTATTTGTAATTCTTCCGCGACTTTCACAAGAGTGCCAGGTAGCTCAATAAACGGGTAAGTTATCCAGTAGACATCTTCCTGTGTCAGAATTGATGGATCAAATAGTACCCCACGCCTTTCTATTGCCATAATTTCTCTAACTAAAGGTGCTAAGAAATATGCCAAACGCAAATAGTCAATTGTTTGCACTATTTCCAAAGGCGCTTGGGCAATCAAATCCATAGCCCAATGGGGTAAACGTTCAGCAAAAATAGGTGCATTGATTACTACTAATCGCCCAATTAATTGGGTATTTTCTTGAGCAAGGGCAAGGGCAACTAATGCGCCTAAAGATTCTGCCACAATCACTGGAGGTTCATCACATAATACTTGAATAATTCTCTCTAACTCAATAACTTGATGACCGTTATCTTCTCGGCGAGACAATGATTTTTCTGAAAATCCATAGCCTTTGGCATCAAAACAAATCACCCGAAAATATTTAGATAATGGTGCGATACTGTTGCGCCAATTGTAGCTCCAGCTACCCATGCCATGTAATAAAATTAACGGTTTACCTATACCTTTTTCGCCATAAGCGATTTGTACAGGATACCCTTTAGCATCAGTAATAATTAGACTTTGCCGCCCTTTAGGAAAAGTGGCTTGCCACCAATCTTTCATTCTATCAATAACTAATTTAAGTGCCAGCGAAGGCGTTCAATAGAATTCTAATTAGTATCACAGGTAATGCTACTAAGACAATAGCGATCAGCAATAATCCAACCAAAACGGCAAAAATGAACCACCTATCTGCACGCCTTTTCTCGCTAGGAAACTTTAAGTGTTCTTCCAATAGCCTAAGATTATGAGTGTTAGCTGTCCAGGCAAAATCAAAAAAGTCTCCCAACACTGGGATAGCGCCTACTAAGCCATCAATGATTACATTCAAAAACATTCTACCCAAAGTGGCTCTAGACGCACCCAGCCGTGCTGCTTCTAGGATAATGTAGCTAGAAAGCATGATTCCCAAAAAATCACCACCAATGGGTATAAGCCCTATAAGTGGATCTAGACCAATACCAACCTGCGTTCCAGGAATCATAATCATATTATCCAGGAGTCGGCTCATTTGACGGAGGCGCTTCAAGGTTGGTGCTTTAGCATCAGGTGAAATCATTGAAAACTGAGGAGGAGATTCCGACATTGGGTCGATCGCTTATTTGTATTGAATCGTTAGATATTCTACTCCCCTACTGAGATCTTTTAACAGTTTACACAGGGAATTATGAGTATATTTCTCTTTAATATTCTTCGCTAGATTGCAATACCTTCTCTAGGGGACGCTACGCGATCGCGTTTTCAGGCGCATATCTTCGCCAACATTCACGTTTAACTGGTCGCCTACTAATAGAACAGCAGCGCTCATCCACAACCATAGCATTAACACTATCACAGTCCCCACTGCCCCATAGACTTTATTATAGTTGCCAAAATTCGCCACATAAAGCCGAAATAGGGCAGACAAAATTGCCCAGAAAACAGCTGCTAAAATTGCTCCGGGCATAATCGGTGTCCCTGAGTTCCATGTGCTGGGGCCATAGCGATAGACAAAGCTAAAAGCGGCAGCAACAATACCTAAAGCTAAAGGCCAGCGTAACAGTTGCCAAATATGCAATAAAAAGACCAAATAGCCATTTTCACGCACCACTAGGCTCAAAAGCAGGTCGCTAATAAAGACTAAAAAAGAAGCCAACACTAAAAGTAAAATAGTACCGACTGTTAATGCCAAAGAGACGAGTTTGGCTTTCCAAAAGGGGCGCGTCGTTTCTGGAGGAATTTGATGAATTTGATCGAAAGCAGTCATAGCCGTACTTACTGCTCCAGACGCAGTCCAAAGTGCGATCGCAAAGCTTAAAGAAAACAAACCACCATTTTTGGGGTCAGTAATTTCTGTGGTGGCAAAATCACGAATTAGAAGTAGTGCTTCTTCGGGTAGAACTTGACTTAGTTGCACCGCCAGTTGCTTAAAGGTGTCTTGCAAGGATTCTTCAAATAAACCAATGGCTGTGAGGAGAGTAAGAATAGCTGGAAACAGCGATAACATAGCATTAAAGGCAATTTCCGAGGCAAGTCCTAAAAGTCGTCTTTCAGTTGTCCTAGCAAAAGTTTTCTTGAGTGTGCGACCGTTAAGGTGGCGAAAAAAGCGGACAAAACGATGATTCGTCATAAACAGGACTTACGCAACTGGCATATTATTTGAAGTTCGTAGTAAGGACTTTAGTCCTTATTTTGAGGACTAAAGTCCTCACTACAAACAAAAAATTGAGATTTTTGTGACACTTGCGTAAGTCCTGATAAATACAGTTGCAGCTGATTTAGCGATTAAAAGGGAATAGCGAATAAATGTCATAGACAATATTAAGAGTGGTATATAAAGTTGAAAATCTCTTTCTCTGGCTCCACCAGTAGCCTATCAGTCTTTATCGGAGCAGGTAAATCGAAATAACACAAATAACTTTTTATGAGTCAAGACTTAACACAACAATGGTTGACGGAAATTCAGACCCTCAAACAACAACTAGCAGAACAGCAGCGCGATCGCGATACGGCTTGGGAAAGTGCCCAAAAATGGCGTAAACTTTACAATACAGAAGCAGAACAACGCCGGACAGATGCTCAAATGTCACAACAGGCGATCGCATCCCTGAAAGCAGAGCTTCAAAAAATCCAGGGTAGAGAGGAACAGAGATTTGCTGATGGTACAGCAGTAACAGCTATTCAACAAGAAATAGAACCATTAAAATCTATAGATGACTTGCAAGTTAAAGTCATTGCCGTTATCAAAGAACGCGATCGCTTGGTGCAAGCTTTGAAAACGGAGCAAGATAACCACGCTCAAACCCGCAAAAGTCTCACTACCGCCTTGGGTGATGCTATTGATCGGTTGACACGAGAGCGAGTTGAAAAAGAGGGGGAGAAAGGGAGCAGAGGAAACAGGGAGAGAGAATGACAAATGACAAACGATTTCTTTGCTAGAGGTGGCGAGATGGGAACGCTCATGCGATCGCTCGACTGGTCGCAATTACCACTCGGTGCTGTTGAAACCTGGTCATCAAGCCTGCGAATCGCCCTCAGCATCTGCCTGAATTCTCGCTTTCCAATGGTGATCTGGTGGAGCAAGGAATTAGTGTTGCTTTACAACGATGCTTGGCGACCGATTTTGGGTACTAAGCATCCACACGCACTAGGACGCCCTGGTAAAGAAATTTGGGCTGAGATTTGGGATATAATTGGCGTGCAGCTTGAAAGTGTGTTAACAACCGCACAGGCAACCTGGTCTGATGACATGTTGCTGTTGGTTGATCGGTACGGCTATATCGAGGAAGCCTACTTTACCTACTCTTATAGCCCCATCTTCTTAGAAACAGGAGAAGTGGGAGGAGTGTTTACCGCAGTCACTGAAACCACTCGACGGGTGATTGGTGAGCGGCGTCTGGACACGTTACGGGAACTGGCTGCTAGTACTGTGGAAGCCAAGTCGGTTGAAAAGACCTGTCGCATTGCTAGCGCAACTCTGGCAAAAAATCCTTACGATCTTCCTTTTGCCTTGCTGTACTTAATAGAAAATGATCGCGAAGCTCACCTTGTGGAAACAGTAGGGCTGGAAGCGGGTATACCTGCCAGTCCTCAACAGGTTGACTTAACTCAGAAAACCGACCCCTGGCAGATGGCACAGGTGAGCAAAACTGCACAAGCAGTAGTTATTAATCAGTTAACGCACCTATTTGGTGAGCTACCAGGTGGAGCCTGGGAAGAGTCACCGCGATCAGCGATGGTTTTGCCGATCGCCCAAGCAGTTCAAAAAGAGCAGTTAGCGGGGTTGCTTGTCCTTGGTATTAGTCCTCACCTGGAGTTTGATCATGAATATCGAGGCTTTTTTGAGCTAGTTGCTAGCAACGTTGCCACAGCGATCGCTAATGCCCATGCCTACCAAGAGGAACGCAAACGAGCAGAAGCCCTAGCAGAACTTGATCAGGCTAAAACTGCTTTTTTTAGTAATATCAGTCACGAATTTCGCACGCCGCTAACCCTAATGCTGGGGCCATTAGCAGAGACTTTAGCTAACGATTCAGGACTCCAGCCAGGGGAGCGCGAAAAATTGGAGATGGTGCAGCGTAATGGATTACGTTTGCTCAAGCTGGTTAATACTCTCCTTGATTTTTCCCGCATTGAAGCCGGGCGATCGCAAGTAGTTTACGAACCAACAGACTTGGCAATGTTAACAGCGGAGTTAGCGAGCGTCTTTCGCTCCGCCATTGAACAAGCCGGACTACGACTTATAGTCAACTGTCCACCTCTGCCTGAAAGAGTGTATGTAGACCGCGAAATGTGGGAGAAGATTGTCCTGAATCTACTTTCCAATGCCTTCAAGTTTACCTTTGAAGGTGAAATTGAAGTCACCCTCCGTTGGGCAGAAGACCATGTTGAGTTAGAAGTCCGGGATACAGGCATTGGTATTTCAGTAGCCGAACTTCCCCATTTGTTTGAGCGATTTTATCAAGTGCAGGGTGCGCGGGGACGGACTTATGAAGGTTCAGGGATAGGGTTATCGCTGGTTCAGGAGTTAGTGAAACTGCATGGAGGTAATATTCAAGTCAATAGTGTTGTAGATCAAGGAACTTGGTTCACCGTGTCGCTACCAACAGGATTTGCCCATCTTCCGAGCGATGCGCTACGCGCCAGCTACACTAAACACAACACTGTAGTCTCAACCGCAACAGGAGCGGCCCCGTATGTTCAAGAAGCCCTGCACTGGTTGCTCCCTAAAGAGGAGGGAGAGAAGGGGAGCGAGGGAGTAGAGGAACAAATTATTAATTCTTCACCTCTGCAAGAATCTGCACGAATTCTCTTGGCTGACGATAACGCCGATATGCGTGACTACGTAAAGCGACTATTGAACCAACGTTATGAAGTTCAGGCAGTTGCTGATGGGATCGCGGCTCTGGATGCGGCTCAGACACAACAACCTGATCTGATTTTGAGTGACGTGATGATGCCAGGACTCGATGGTTTCGAGTTGTTGCGTCAACTCCGGGCGAATCCACAAACGAGAGAACTACCCATTATTTTGCTTTCGGCTCGTGCTGGGGAAGAGTCTCGCATTGAAGGGCTAAAAGCTGGAGCCGATGATTATCTAATCAAGCCTTTTTCTGCTCAGGAATTGCTAACGCGAGTTGAAGCAACTTTAAACATGGCTCGGATGCGACAAGCCGCAACCCTTCGTGAACAGGCATTGCGAGTTGTTAGCGAGGCGGCACAACAAGAAGCTGAGTCAGCTTATAAGCAAATCAGTTACATTCTGGAGAGGATGACTGATGCATTCATTGCCCTTGACCAAAATTGGCGGACTATATATCAAAATAAAGAAGCTGAGCGGCTCAACGGCAAACTACGAACTGAGGTCATCGGGAAGACTCACTGGGAGGAGTGGCCTGCATCAGTTGGCACTAACGTAGAGCGCCAATATCGCTGGGCGATGGCAGAGCAAGTTCCCGTCCACTTTGAACATCGCTACCACTCACCGCCCAATTATGATGTGTGGCTTGAGATTCATGCCTACCCTTCAGAAGAGGGTTTAGGAATTTTCTTTCGCGAAATCACTGAGCGCAAACTGGCAGAGGAGGAGTTGCGCGAGAGTAAGGAGCGGCTGAGCTTTACATTGCAAACCGCAGAATTGGGCGACTGGGATCTAGATTTGACAAACCAGACTGCTCACCGTTCCCTCCGCCATGACCAAATCTTTGGCTATGAGTCTCTTCTACCCGAATGGACTTACGAAATGTTTTTAGAACACGTACTTCCAGAGGAGCGCCCTTTGGTTGATGCCCAATTTCAGGCTGCGCTAATTAATAATGAGGTGTGGGATTTGGAGTGCCGTATTCGCCGTGCCGACGGAGAATTACGCTGGATCTGGGCACGTGGGCATATTTATCATAATGCTCAAGGGGAAGCAGTGCGGATGCTGGGATTGGTTGCTGATATAAGCGATCGCAAGCAAGCAGAAGCAGCGTTGCGTGAAAGTGAAGCACGCTTTCGCCAGATGACAGATACCGCTCCCGTACTGGTTTGGATGTCTGGTACTGACAAGCTTTGTAACTACTTCAATCAATCCTGGTTAAATTTTTCCGGGCGGACTCTAGAGCAAGAGATGGGCAACGGGTGGGCTGAAAGCGTTCATCCCGATGATTTGCAGCGTTGCTTAGATACATACACCAATGCCTTTGATGCCCGACAACATTTTGAAATGGAATATCGCCTCAGACGCTTTGATGGCGAATATCGCTGGCTTTTTGATACTGGTGTACCTAGGTTCGCACCAACAGGGGAGTTTCTTGGCTATATCGGCTCGTGTGTTGATATTAGCGATCGCAAGCAAGCTGAAGCCAACATCCAACAACTCAATGAAATTTTGGAGCAAGGAATCAAAGAGCGCACTACCCAACTGGAAGTTGCTAACCAGGAACTCGAATCCTTTTCCTATTCAGTCTCTCACGACTTGCGAGCACCGTTTCGCCACATAGCCGGATTTGTGGAATTGCTGCAAAAGCGGCTGAATTCAACCAGCTTAGATGAAACGAGTCAGCGCTATTTACGGATAATCGCCCAAACCGCTAAAGAGGCAGGTATCTTAATCGATGAATTGCTGACATTTTCCCGGATGGGACGCACGGAGATGCGCTCTATTACCCTGAATATGGATCAACTGGTGCGAGAAGTGAAACGCGATTTAGTCACAGAGACAATAGGACGCACAATCGAATGGCATATTGCGCCATTACCAGAGGTGCAGGGCGACCCTTCTATGCTGCGCCTCGTTCTCTGCAACCTGATTGGCAATGCAATTAAATATACTCTGACTCGCACCCTAGCAGAAATCACTATTGGAAGTATCAACCATGAAAACGAAGTTATCTTTTTTGTGCAAGATAACGGCGTTGGTTTTAATATGCAATATGTCCACAAATTGTTTGGCGTATTTCAACGCCTACATAGCGACCCAGAATTTGAAGGCACGGGTGTAGGATTGGCAAATGTGCAGCGGATTATCCATCGACATAATGGTCGAGTTTGGGCAGAGAGTGTGGTTGACAACGGAGCCACCTTTTATTTCTCACTGCCTAAGTTGTTCAACAAGGAGAGTGAATGAAGGAACTCAAGCGAATTCTGCTGATTGAAGACAGTGCCAATGATGCAGAATTAATCCTGGCTGCCCTTTCGGAAAACCATCTTGCCAACGAAGTAGTGGTAGTACGTGATGGTGAGGAAGCATTGGATTATCTCTACCGCCGGGGCTTGTTTCGGTTACGAATGGAGGGGTATCCTGTTGTGGTGCTGCTCGATTTGAAATTACCTAAAATCGATGGATTAGAGGTGCTGGCACAACTCAAATCTGACCCCAAAATGCGAGTGATTCCTATCGTGGTACTGACCTCTTCCCGCGAGGAACCAGATTTATCTCGATGTTACGATTTAGGTGTCAATGCCTATGTCGTCAAGCCTGTAGATTATCATGAATTTGTCGATGCTATTAGGGGTGTGGGACTGTTTTGGGCAGTGATCAATCAGCCACCCCTTGGTGCTCTACCTCCTGTACCTCATCGTCAGCAGGAGAGCAAGTGATGAGTGTCCTGCGTTTCCTACTTTTGGAAGACAGTCTGTTGGATGCAGAGCTTACCGAAGCGATGTTAACAGAAGGAGGAATTGATTGCAAACTCCTACGTGTCGAAACCAGCGCTGACTTTTTGGCTGCACTGGAAACAAAGGCTTTTGATTTAATTCTTGCTGATTATGCCCTGCCATCATTTGATGGAATTTCTGCTCTAGAAATTGCTCGCAATCGTTGTCCAGATGTTCCTTTTATCTTTGTATCTGGGGCGTTGGGTGAAGAATTGGCGATCGAAGCCCTGAAGAATGGTGCAACCGATTATGTGTTGAAGCAGCGACTAGGGCGGTTGGTTCCCTCGGTACAACGGGCATTGCGGGAAGCCCAGGAGCGTTGTGAACGCCAGCGAGCAGAGGAGTCCCTACAAAAGAGTGAAGCTAGGTATCGCAGAATTGTTGATACTTCTTATGAGGGAATCTGGATGATCGATTCTCAGACACGAACAGAGTTTGTAAACCAGCGGATGTTTGAGATGTTGGGCTATACGGCAGAAGAGATGTTCGGCCGTTCCATATTTGATTTTATGGATCAGGCTGATGGTATAGCTGCCCAACAGAAACTAGAGTGGCTCAAGCAACAAGGGAATGATCTCAAAGAAGGTAAATTGCGCTGCAAGGATGGTTCGTATATCTGGACACTAATTTCTGCTAGAGCAATTTGGAGTGAACAGGGTGAATTCTTAGGTGCGATCGCCATGCTAACCGATATTACAGATCGCAAGCGAACCGAGTCAGAGCGCGATCGCCTCCTGCAACTTGAGCAAACAGCACGAGCAGAAGCAGAGGCAGCCAACCGAATTAAAGATGAATTTCTAGCAGTATTATCCCATGAATTGCGATCGCCACTAAATCCGATTTTAGGTTGGTCAAGACTATTGCAGAGTCGTAAATTGGATGAGACAGCAGTTAAGAAAGCACTTGAAACCATTGAGCGCAATGCCAAATTGCAAGCTCAACTGATTGAAGACTTATTGGATGTTTCTCGTATCCTGCAAGGGAAAATCAATCTCAACATGACATCAGTCAATCTAGCATCCACCATTGAAGCCGCAATGGAAACAGTGCGCTTGGCAGCTGAGGCGAAAACGATTCAGATTGAGACGATGCTAGACCCTTCTATTGGGCAAGTTTTGGGTGATTCCGCTCGCTTACAGCAAGTCCTCTGGAACCTACTATCGAATGCCGTTAAGTTTACACCTGGTGGGGGACAAGTAAATGTGCGATTGGAGTGCATTGAGGCTCAAGCTCAGATTACCGTGAGTGACAATGGTAAGGGTATCAACCCTAACTTTCTTCCTCATGTGTTCGACTATTTTTATCAAGGCGACAGTACGACAACCAGAAAATTTGGTGGGTTGGGGTTAGGCTTAGCGCTCGTCCGTCACTTAGTCGAGATGCACGGCGGAACAGTGTGGGCCCAAAGTCCAGGTGAGCAGCAAGGAGCCATCTTTACAGTTAGGCTACCCTTGCTCAAAGATGGCGCAATCATCAAGGATGGAACGCCCACCGCCTTAACTACCGTTAATGCTTCTGCTCCCCTCACCGGTATACAAATCCTGCTTGTAGATGACAATGCTGACACTCGTGACTTTTTCAGCTTTGTACTCGAACAGTTTGGTGCGCTCGTAACCGCAGTAGCATCGGCCGATGAAGCATTACAAGCTTTTGCACAGTCCAAGCCAGATATCTTGCTCAGCGATATCGGGATGCCAGAAATGAACGGCTATATGCTAATACAAGAGGTGCGAGCTTTAGAGGCAAAACAAGGAAGACAACAGATTCCCGCGATCGCCCTGACTGCTTATGCAAGCGAAATTGATCAGCAGCAGACACTTGCAGCCGGGTTTCAACAGCACATCGCCAAACCTGTAGCGCCAGAGGAGTTACTCCTAGCAATTTCCAACCTAGTTAAATGCAAGTGAATTACTCTAACTAGCTTGGCGATCGCACACTTGCCGTATTGAGTAAAAATTGAAGTTACCCAATGCTGATTTCACAAATAAAAACCTTACCAAATTACTCTAAAAGGTGAAAAGTAAATTTTTGACTACTACATGTATATTGAGAATGACTAATAACTTATTCAAAAGCTAGGATGAGATCACTATCCAACTTCGGTTGCGATTTTCAGCTTCTGTAAATTTTTTTGCTGATTTCAAGTAAATTTCAATTACTTAAGCCATGCCACGTACTCATTATCCTCCCGCTTACTTACGCTATCTCAAAGCCAGATTATGGAATCTAGGGCGACCTGGTTTTTGGGGAACAGCAATTTTTTTATCTGTGGTCGGGCTAGGAACTTGGGAATACTGGTCAAATCCAGATGTTTTGACTCGCAAGCTAAATAAGCAAGTCGCTTCACAAAAGCCTGCTGACTCCTCTCTGTCAGCAGAAGAGAGAGCCATTGCAGCGGATATTGATAACTTGCCAGTTCTGTTTAATGACTTTAAGCAAGGAACTGTTTTAGTAACGGCAAATACCCACAAGGGAAATACTGAGGCAAAGAAGGGTAAAGGTTTATTAGATGATGTAATTAACAAACAAAAGTCTGATGCTAGTGACGTTAAATCCAATCCCAGCTTGGGGATAGTTAGTAGCCCAGCGATACAAAATGTGACAAATCCCTTTGTGCTCCAAGCAGAAAATTTATTGCGTCCAAAGGCATCTAATAGTAAAAATCAATTTCTAGAGGTTAAGTCTTTAACTGCGGCGTCTGAGCAAACAGCAGCGCTAAAATCCTCTTCTAACTTGGGAATTGGATTAACTAATCAAACCAATAAGGAGCAAAATCCTGTTTTCATCAGTCCTTTGCAAGCAGCGCTTAACCAATCTACAAACCAGAAACTATCTAGCTTCAATGGTAAAGTTTCAACTCAGACAAATCCCTTGGGGGGAGTTTCTAATGAAAGTACAACGCTAATGCTACCCACTAACACCCTATCCAGTCAGAATTATCTACCAAGAACTGGGTTAAGTGCTGGAACTAGCTACACGTCAACAGGTACAAACTTACCGCAAAATCCCTACAGTAATTTAAATAGTGGTCAAGTCTTGCCCAATGTAGCACCTGCAATACCAATCTCTCCTGCACCAACTAATATTGCACCCTACTCTAACCAGATTCCCAGCCAAAGTGTGGTTACACCCATAAACCCTGTGAGAGGCAATTCTGTACAGCAGCCTGTACAACCGCCACAGTCTATATATGGCAATTCTATACAGCAGCCTAACCAACTGCCGCAGTCTAATTTATCAAGCCGTGACCAGATTTTGAGGCAATATATAGGTGCAGGAGGTCAGAAGTGATCTAGATTACTGAAATAGATCGATATAAACCACGTCTATCTTGAAACCCGTAGTTTTTCCTCATCTTCTTCAAGGTGATTTTTCACCCACAAGCGATCGCAAATTTCAAAAGGACGGGAATTAATATCTTGTTCAAAGAAATGAACCCGTT
>NZ_JADEXR010000141.1 GCF_015206995.1 aff. Roholtiella sp. LEGE 12411
TCCATCTGATGGGCAAGTGATGAGCCGGGACATGAATGGTGCGCGAGGGATTTTCCTTCGTGCATTGGTTGATACGCCCTCTCTCAAAGAGTGTATTTGTTAATGAATGTTAGCAAAAACGTATCGGTAAGATTTCCACAAATTTTAGTTATTTCCATCTACAGGTTAAACTGAGTCGTTCGTTAGGTATTGAGACTGCTCCCAGAAATATCTTAGCCACTGGAGTAGAACACAGCTGTTCTACTCTTTCAAGGTAATATGCAATTTCAAGGCTGATTTAGATTAGTGCCATTTGACTATAGTGTATGAAAATGGCAGGAAACTATACTAAACAAATCTTGATTACTCACAGTTCAACCGATTTTAGCAACGATTTGTCAATGGCAGCAGAAACCAATGAAAGCCATCTACTGATTATTGAAGATGATCAAGGTCGCAAAGAATTTTCTCTCGAGCAGCCCGTCTATTCTATAGGTAGAGACCGCGAGTGCAACATCCGTTTGATGTCGCAGTTTGTCTCCCGCCGTCATGCTACATTAGTGAGATTGCCAAGAGAGCATAATAGTCCTAACTATTATTACCGGATTGTAGATGGCGATGCTAAAGGGAAACCTAGTTCTAACGGTTTGATGATTAACGGGCGCAAGATGCCAGCTCACGATCTAAAAAATGAAGACGAGATCGTTTTTGGCCCCCAAGTACGTGCTATTTATTACTTATTAAAAAATACTCAGCGTTCGGGGCAAACGGATTCTAGTGAGTATGATATTACACTAATAAACCCCGGTATGACTGAGGATATAGAGGATTGACAACATACTTGAATTTGTTTGATGTTGAACTTAGGCGATCGCAGCGGCTAATTTTGTCTCCAGCTAGACGCTGCGATCGCCTTTACCATAAACACTAATAGTTATGATCATTATCCTGCAAGACTTTCGATCAAATGCCAATGGCGGCTATTTTCAATCGCCTGCTTGATGAATTCAAACATTTGTCGGCAATGATTATCCAATTGGAGTGGCAATTCCTCGTTTTTAATCACAATACTCATCCGAGTTTCGGCTTCGGTAGCTGTTGATTTATCAACTAATACTTCCACTTTGACTAACTTGGAAAAGGAAATACTACCAGGAATCTCACGAGCCATGATGTAATCGGGCGTGTAGTATTGAATATCCAACTCACAGTCTTGTAAAAGTTCTACAAGTAACGGCTGAAGATGGTTAACCGGAACAGAAACAATAAATGAACAAGTATAGCGAGCCATAACACCATGCAACACTGCGTCCATCGTATAATAGTTCACGGAAAATAAGATAGATATAATTAAACCCCGTCTATTTTGAAACCTGGAGTTTTTAAGAAGAGTGTATTATTCTCTTGTGGCTTGAGTTCTGAGCTTTACTCTAATTCCAAAAAACTATGGTTTTCAAGGTAGACGCGGTTTAACTAGTTAATTTTGTCAGCTTTTACCTAATTCCCAGAGAAGCCTCCCAGCATAATCCAAAATTTGGTAGGATCTCAATTTTTCAGTCCTTGCAGTAGACCTACCGCGTAGTCTGGAATCTCGCTGATTACAGAACCTGGAATCTTAGATTTAACCACTAACAACTAACGCGCCATAGCTAATAGCTAGTAAAATAAGGGTTTGGTGGAAGTGGATTATGAAAATAGCAATTACTGGAGCCACAGGATTTGTCGGTAGTCGTTTAGTACAACGACTCCACGGGGAAGGTCATCAAATACTAGTGTTAACGCGGAACACTGCTTTTGCCCACAAAGTTTTTCCATCTAATGCATTCCCCAATTTAGAAATTGTTGCTCATACACCAACTGCATCTGGTTCTTGGCAAAGTGCGTTTACTGGTTGTGATGGTGTAGTTAATCTAGCAGGAGAACCCATCGGAGAAGGACGCTGGACACCGGAACGCAAACAGGCAATCCTCAATAGCCGTAAACTAGGTACACAAAAAATAGTGGAAGCAATAGCCAATACCAATCCTAAGCCTGGTGTGTTGGTCAATGCTTCAGCTATTGGCTACTATGGCACTAGTGAAACCGCAACCTTTGATGAAAACAGCCCTTCTGGTAACGATTTTCTCGCCCAAGTCTGCCAAGCTTGGGAAGCAGAAGCGCAAAAAGTCAAAGAGGCTGGTGTGCGACTAGTAATTTTACGTTTTGGTATTGTCCTAGGCGATGGTGGTGCTTTAGGCAAAATGATTACGCCTTTCAAACTTTTTGCTGGTGGCCCTATTGGTAGTGGTCAGCAATGGTTCTCATGGATTCACATAGACGATTTAGTTAAATTAATTCTGCAAGCTTTAACTAAACCTGAAATGGAAGGCGTATATAATGCTACTGCTCCTAGCCCTGTTCGGATGACAGATTTAAGCCAAACTTTGGGGCAAGTGATTAATCGTCCTTCCTGGTTACCCGTCCCTGCTTTTGCCATCGAAGCACTTTTGGGGGATGGCGCAATAGTAGTTTTAGAGGGTCAAAAAGTCCTGCCAAAGCGCACTCTTAGCAATGGATTTAAATACCAGTATCCTAATTTGCAACCAGCACTGGCAGAAATTGTTAAACACAGCACATAGTTAATATCTCAGAGTTATTAACTGTTGACTTATTGACTAGAGAGAAATTTTCGAGAAACCCAACTGAGAATACCGCTGAGAATAGCACCACCCATAAGGATGCCAATAGCTGGGTTAAATACAGGCTGCCAGAGTTGATGCCATAAATCCAGACCCAGATTTACACCAGCGGCATCACCAATCGCCGCTATCATTAACCAACCAAAGCCAAACAAAACTAGAAAAACATCTGCGACTAAAACCAGGTTTAGCCAGTTTAACAATTTTTCTTTCATTTTCAACTTCTATAAAAAATTAGGTTCGGCAATGAGAAATAGGAAATGAAATACAATTTCAATTCCCTATTCCCAATTCTCAATTATTCTTCAAACAGCCACTTTTTGACTTTTGCCAGACCCTGCCAATCTGGTTTTCTACTTAAACCATCTTCAATACTGTTTTTGATTTCATCCTGCCATTCTGGGTTAACAAAAATTAACTGTTGGGCAAAATCAATATGTTCTCGCAATCCTTTTTGACCTGTTTCCAGCATTGCTAGAGCTAGATTAACTCTGGCTTGTGGATCTTGTGGATTTAACTTTACTGCTTTATGTGCAGCTTTATAAGCCAAGCTGGGTTTGTTATCGAGCAGGTACAACCAGGACAAACAAATCCAAGCCGAACTAGTTTTGGGGGCGCGATCGCAAACTTCTTTAAACACAGGGATTAAAGAATCTGCTGTTTCTCCAGCTTTATAACGTTCTAAACCTGTATCAAACAGGGATTCAACTGTTTGAGTCATACTAAATTAGTCATTAGTTATTAGTCCTTGGTCATTAGCCAAATACAAACAACAAAGCGCAAAGTCTGAGTGCCGGCTTACAGCACTCAGACGCCAGTTCGCACCAGTCGGGGAACCAGCCCAAGCCACTGGCTCAACTTTGTAAGAGATGACAAAGGACAAGGGACAAATGACAATATTACACACCAAACGACTTCCCGCAACCACAAGTTTGGTTTGCGTTGGGGTTAGTAAATTGAAAGCCACCTCCAATCATGGCATCGTTATAATCGAGCATTAAGCCATAGAGGTATAATAGACTTTTGCGATCGCAAACAATTTTGAAGCCCTCATAGTCAAAAACTTCATCCTGAGGGGTGATCCTGCTAGCGTCTTCAAAGTCCATCATGTAAGACATCCCAGAGCAGCCACCTTGACGTACTCCTACCCGTAAGCATAAGTCTTTGCCTTGCCTGTCCTGGAGTGACTTCACCTGGCGCAATGCTGCTTCGCTCAACTGAATTCCACGTTGTTGAGGCTGAGTTGCTTGTATCATCTGCTTTTTCAACTCCTTAAGTGATCTAATTAGCACCCTTTGTAGGCTTTTTGTCACCTCTGGGTTGCTTTTGGTGTTTTTGTATTCATTCTAGCGATATTGACGGCGCAAGATGCCAAATTGTAAACACTCCGTCAAAAGCAGCCAAAGATTTTTATTCTAGAATTGAGAGATTCGGTATTTTCGGAGTTCAAGCCTTGGAGCAGCCTGAGCAGCAACCACCCTTCAGGAGCAGCCAAGAACATTTCATCCGAGGCTAGCCATTCCCCAAAATTTACGAACTATTGCTTCTTTTGATTAACTTACTCTATGACAAGTTTTAATCGCTCTACCAGTCGTCGGTTGAAAAAATTAACTCAAATTCCTTCTGTATGGGAGGGCGATCGCCGTCCGTTATCATCATCACCAACCCAACCGAGGGACTCGGAGGCAAATGGCGAATGCATTCTTTGGGTGGATGGCTCGCAAGGTATTGTTCGAGGAATGGACGTGATAGCTCCAGACATTGGGCCGGAAGCAATTGTTCGCACTTTAATGCGAGCAATGGAGCATCCTCACAGCCCAGCAAAACCCGCTAGACCCCAAAGAATTGTCGTGCGAGACCGCGAGATCCAATTTTACCTGCGCGGGGTGTTGCAAGATTTGGATATCGCCATTGACTACGTACCCGAATTACCTTTGATTGATGAACTATTTCGTGGGTTTTCGGATATCCTCGATAGCCAAATTCCTGATTTGCCTCCACAGTATGCACAAACCTTGCGAGATAAGGCTTTTGCAATTTGGCAAGCAGCTCCTTGGGAATTTTTGGAAGAACAGCAAATTTTGTCAATCGAGATCAATAAGTGGGATGTTGGTACACTCTACGCCTCAGTGATGGGAATGCTGGGGATGGAATATGGCATTTTGTTTTACCGCTCCGAAAATTCACTAAAGCGTTTTCGCGCAGCAGTTTTAAGAGATGACGAATCAACCCAGCATTTAGAAGAAGCTTTTCTCAAGCAAGATTGCTTGTTTCTAACCTTTGAGAGCGCTGAGGATACTGACGAAGATGAAGACGAAGTTGGTGATTTAGCGGATTTGCCATTATCAGAAATTGACCCTACCTTCGGCAATATCCATCCTTTAGAAGGACTACGGTCTGTTTTATATGACGAAGAAGCACTTGTAGTTTTAGTTGCTTTAGAAAGCTTGAGCCGCTTTATTCGCGATCATCGCCGTCAGCTTCATGACGATACCTTCCCCACTCTTAGCCGTCGTTATCGGATTTCTACCCCGCAGTCAGAAGAATCAACTAAATCAGTCTCTGTGACTGTCTCTACTATGCCGCAGATGGCAGCAGAATTAGAGGAGATGGCTGGCTTTGGTGACGAGGCTCAGGAAATTGGGGACTCTGACTCGTCAACGTTCTGCTCATTACGAGATGATTTGATACCAGAAGATTCATTCCTCAGTCTGGGTGTGGTGTCATGGGAAATGTTGGAGTACTTGCATAAGGGAGCTAATTACCATAAAGCTGGTGAGATCAAACAAGTCGGTGATGGGTTGCCGGTGATTTTAATTCAAACTTCCCGTCCGAAAGCTAAAACTGTAATTGAAAATCTTGAGACAGCTGGTGGACTGAAAGCAATTTGCTTTAATCCCGGTGCTGACCCCTTTGATGATAATCGTTACGACCTGGGTTTATTACAAACTCAAAATGGCGAATTATTCTTGTTTGGTGAATTTTTAGATGATGATCCAACTCATGTAGAAGCTCGGAAAAAGTGGAATCAACGGTGTAAAAATACTAAAGGCTATTGTGGCTTAATCATTGCTAAGGGGCTAACAGGAGCTTCTCGCGGCAATCCCCAATTGAAAGATATGATGGCTTTGTTTGAAGCGCGATCGCTTTCACCCAAAGATTTAGGCGTCGGCACTCTCCAACTGATGCCCCAACTTCAATTTGAATAATTCTCCACATAATAACCACGAGATGAACTTAGAATTTAGACAAATTGCAGTTTGTGGTTTTTAATAAAGGCCTGAAGAAATATTCCTAGATAATCTTCAGGCCTTTTAGTACGTATTTAGCCAATATATTGAATAATTTTATACTATAAATTCGTCTAGTTTTGGTCATCATATCAGATTGCAACTAGCTGGGTCTTGTGAGCAATAGCCGCTCGCTTTAATAGTGCTTATTTCATACCTTAGTTGACTTTATCTTAATTTCATAAAGTATCCATGTACCCATATTTTTTCAACAATTTCTACGGTATTTTATAGTATAGATATATACTGAGTTTTTTAAAAAAGACTTCAAAGGTTAGTTTGTTTAAATTTAGCTAATGTAATTAGATATCTGAATCTTTTGTTTCATGAATTTTTGATGTCAGCATCTTAATATATATCAATATTGTTAAGCAGAATTCGAGATGAATATCTCTTTCTTTGTAATGACTTTATAAAGTAAGATAAATAAGAAATTTTCGCCTTTTAATGAAGATTATTTAAAGTACTTAAATAATAGTTATAATAAACAAACTCCCGAAAATATTGAAATATGCAGTACTTTTTATAGGTAGCTTTGCCACTAAAAGTAAATTGCATAGTAAAAGTTTATCGGCAGTATTTTCAAGCCAACATTAGACATAACAAATTATAAAAATGTCGAATATCTAGGATAGGAATGAGCTAGAAAGTATTTACAAAGTTCTCAATCGACGAATACTATGATAAGTCCGATTAAAGCAAGTTTTTAACCAGAGATTTGCAAAATAAACAGACAATTTATTAGACTTAAAATAAATTGTATCGTTAGGGAGAGGAGAAAGAATAGTTTAAAAATTAAAAGTATCTTTACGGGGAATTAGAGCAAAAGTCTTAAATAAAATATTATTTGTGCAAATGCAGAGGTGATGAGAAAATAGTACACCAGCCCTGACCTCTAGTCGATGTCGCTGGTCAGACACTTACACCAATCACCTTCGCTATAGAGCGATCGCTTGTTTGTCTATTTTGAAATGATTGATGACCATTTATGTGTATCATTGCAAGCTAGAAGTCAATCATTAAGCATGAGAATGATTCTAAAGCTATACTTTCAGGTTTTTTGGCAGATGTTCTGTCCAATGGTTTTTGGCCAGCTTGAGCGAGAGAGAAGGTTAAATGCTTTTGATGAAGAATAATTTTGGAAATATTAATTGAGTTAATAGTATGTATCTCAAATTAACTTATAAAATTTAGTTGTCAGGCTTTACTCATCTTGTTACTAGGGTTATTATCTTCAAGAGCAAGTATGCACTCTTTCTCTGGTGATAAAAATAACAAATAAGCTGTAGTTTTTAAATTAGGAAATGATGAATACTTTGACAAACGGAACAACTTTAATATTAATACTATTACTTGTTCCCCGAGACAAACTCTGATAATCTGATCGTTTTCATCTTTAGTTAGACCTCTTCTGACGACCTTAACATACATCAAATAGCATGATAATGACAAATAAAAAATGGGCCGTAAAACGTATAACTGTCAATCTGGCAACACAGGAAGCGGAAAAACTGGAAAAATATTGCCAGCAAACAGGTAGACCCGCAACCGATGTTATTCGTGAACTGATTAGAAGTTTGCCTGTCTCCGACGACAGCAAAGATGGAAGTAAGTAATAATGTGTTTTCAGGGTGTACAAAATCACTGCTTTCCTAAAAAAGAAATAGCCATAACACCTGTTTTGAGTGTGTTTTTATAGGCAAAAGTTCGTCTGACTGATACAGACGCGATGTTTCTCGCGTCTGGTCAATTGCTAGAACGAAAAGGAGTTATCAAAGGGTTTTAGTATCGAAATGACCATGCCTTGATATGCTAGTAGACTTGATATTAAGTAGCAAATTCCGACACCAACCCAGTTACAATCTGTGAAGAAGCTGAAAAGGAACAACGGAATGCGCGTTGCAATCATAGGTGCGGGACTAGCTGGACTAGCGACCGCAGTGGATTTAGCTGATGCTGGCTGTGAAGTACAGATTTTTGAGTCTCGTCCGTTTGTCGGTGGTAAAGCCGGCAGTTGGATTGATGGAGATGGGAATCATGTTGAAATGGGGTTGCACGTATTTTTTGGGTGCTACTATCAGCTGTTTGACCTGATGAAGAAAGTGGG
This sequence comes from aff. Roholtiella sp. LEGE 12411, assembly GCF_015206995.1. GTDB lineage: Bacteria > Cyanobacteriota > Cyanobacteriia > Cyanobacteriales > Nostocaceae > Komarekiella. Next base: position 8,055 of record NZ_JADEXR010000141.1, read on the forward strand.
GGCGCTCAAAAACTTACGCCTCAAAGAACATCGCCACACTTTTATCAACAAAGGAGGACGCACTGGTGCGTTAGATTTTCGCTTCCTGACTGGTGCGCCTTTGAATGGGTTAAAGGCATTTTTCACTACTTCTCAACTTTCATTGCAAGATAAATTGCAAAATGCGATCGCTTTAGGTACTAGTCCGATAGTTCGTGGCTTAGTGGACTTTGACGGAGCGATGAAAATCATCCGCAAACTAGATAAAATCAGTTTTGCCGACTGGTTCCGTAGTCATGGCGGGAGCAACGGTAGTATCAAACGCTTATGGAACCCCATTGCCTACGCTCTGGGATTTATTGATTGCGACAATATTTCTGCCCGTTGTATGTTAACAATATTCCAGTTGTTTGCAACCAGAACTGAAGCCTCTGTACTGCGAATGCTGGAAGGCTCTCCCTATGATTACTTGCATAAGCCCATCCTGAAATATCTAGAAGTCAGAGGCACTAAAGTTTACACACGTCGGCAAGTGCGGAAAATTCAGTTTACCGACACAGGGGAACAAACCCATGTCACGGGCATAGTAGTTGCCGAAGGTGATACTGTAGAAACCATAACTGCTGATGCCTATGTCTGTGCCTGTGATCTGCCAGGAATTCAGCGCGTCCTACCCCAAGAGTGGCGTAAGTGGTCAGAATTTGACAATATTTACAAATTAGATGCTGTGCCTGTAGCAACAGTGCAGTTAAGATTTGATGGTTGGGTGACGGAACTGTACGATGGAGAGCAGCGCAAACAACTAAATCAGGCAGCTGGGATAGATAATTTGTTGTATACAGCCGATGCTGACTTTTCTTGTTTTGCCGACCTGGCTTTGACCAGTCCTGCTGATTATTATCGCCAAGGACAGGGGTCATTATTGCAACTAGTGCTGACACCGGGAGATCCTTTTATTAAACAAAGTAATGAGACGATCGCCCAGCATGTACTTAAGCAAGTACATGAACTTTTTCCCTCGTCGCAAGAGCTAAATATGACTTGGTACAGCGTGGTAAAACTCGCTCAGTCTCTCTATCGAGAAGCGCCAGGTATGGATTTATACCGTCCTCACCAAAAGACACCAGTGAATAACTTCTTCTTGGCAGGGAGTTATACGCAACAAGACTACATCGATAGTATGGAAGGAGCGACGATTTCTGGACGGCGTGCAGCAAAAGCGATTTTAGAGACCTTGAAGAAATAACAAATTGCCAAGGGCATATTCGCGTAGCATTTCGTAGAGAACAGAAGGAACAAGGAAAGAGAATGTCAGATTGGTTAGAGCACACTGTACAGGTAGAAGTAGAAGCTCCTATAGATTTAGTATGGAGCCTTTGGTCTGACTTAGAGCAAATGCCCCTATGGATGAAGTGGATTGATTCGGTGAAAATTCCGCCAGATAATCCAGATATATCTCTTTGGAAACTGAAGACTGGCAATTTAGAATTTAACTGGAAATCTCGCATTCTCAAAGTTATCCCCAACCAAATTATCCAATGGGAATCGATTGATGGTTTGCCGAATCAGGGAGCGATTCGCTTTTACGATCGCCACAGTACTAGCATTGTCAAAATGACCATTTCCTATGCCATCCCCGGTATTATTGGCAAAATTATGGATAACTTATTTTTGGGACGGATAGTTGAATCCACGATTCAAGCTGATTTGGAAAGGTTTAAAGAATACGCTTTAAAGGCTAAATCAAACTAACTATGGTAGGGATGTCTACGTCTTTGCAAGACCGCTGAAAAACTCTAGTGGTGTAGATTCATGTCTGGGACTTTCTTTGCCATTCATTTTCTCAAAAGGTGCGATCGCCACTCAATAGCAGGGGCGACATTACCAAGTTGGATCGCTAAACAGATTAATCGTTAATTCCTGGCGTGGTGGGACTGCTGTGATACAAGCACGGATGATATCGCCACCCTCTAATTCTACCGTGCAAGCATGACACGACCCCATTAGACAACCAGTGGGAATAGACACCCCAGCCCGATCTGCTACATCTAATAGGGCTTCTCCAACTTCAGCATCTACTGTGACATCATCTGGTAAAAAGCGGACGCGAACAATCATCAAACACCAGCCTCGCTAAGCTGTTACGTATTTAACTTGTGTCTTGACTCGTAAAGATTGTCCCTTGTGATTAGTCATTTGGATTTACAAAAGACAAAAGACTAATGACGCTCTTAACGAAAAAATGTGCAATTTTGCGGAATCTAGCTTAAGACAAAAACGGACTTAAGTCTAAATGGCTTTCAACTTCAGTTGCTAAAGAATCCAAAATATGCTCTCTCTGTTCCCGGTAGTTAGAAACACCCGTAGGCAAAGATTTCAAACCCCGCTGTTGACGGAGACGATTTAACCAAGCACGTCGCCAAGGGCCATTGTCAAAAAGCCCGTGGAGATAAGTACCCCAAACTGATTGACAACTATCCACTAACCCTAAATTAACATCATCAAATAAAGGTTGGAAGGCTTGGGCATCTGCCTGCTGTTCTATGCGCGATCGCCCTTGGTGGATTTCAAACCCGGTTACTGGCAAGCCCGTTTGCGGATAATTTGAGCTTACCTGACGTTGGCGGGCTATTTTTTGTCCTGTAATTACGGTTCTGATTGGTAATAGATTTAACGCTTGAAATCTACCAGCTTGTCCCTCTATTCCCTCTGGGTCGGCAATGATTTGACCCAGCATTTGGAAGCCGCCGCAAATGCCCAAAACTGTCCCACCAGAAGCTGCATAGTTTTGTATTGCTTCTGCCATTCCGCTTCTTTGCAGTAATAGCAAGTCAGCAATTGTGGTCTTTGTTCCGGGTATAATTACGGCATCTGGGTGTCCTAAATCTTGCTTTGGACTCAAGTATTTAACGGAGACTGTAGGTTCTGATTCTAGTGGGTCAAAGTCAGTAAAGTTGGCAATTCTCGGTAAGCGGATGACAGCGATGTTGAGGTCAGTTTGGACTTTATTGGATTGACGTTCCAGCAGATCGAGAGAGTCCTCCGCTGGAAACACATGTTCCAAATATGGTATGACACCAACAACGGGGATACCTGTGCGTGCTTCTAACCATTTTATCCCCGGTTCTAGGAGCGATCGCTGTCCTCGGAACTTGTTAATTACCACACCCTGAATTAAAGCACGTTCGTCTGGTTCCAGTAATTCTAAGGTTCCTACTACGTGGGCAAAAGCACCACCCCGGTCAATATCAACCACTAGTATGGTTGGCGCATTCAAATGTTTTGCCACCCGCATATTAGTTAAATCGCGGTGCTTAAGGTTGATTTCTGCTGGACTACCTGCACCTTCACAAACCAGTAAATCAAATTCTGTTCCCAAATGCTGTAGCGATTCTTCAATTGTGCGCCAGCCTAGTTCAAAATATTGCTCGTAGTAATCGGCTGCGCTGACTTTACCTACAGGTCTGCCTTTGATGATTACTTGGGAAGTCATATCTCCTTGAGGTTTGAGTAGAATTGGGTTCATTTCTACCCAAGGGACGACTCCAGCCGCCCAAGCTTGTACCGCCTGGGCGTAGCCAATTTCTCCACCACTGGCAGTAACATAAGCATTTAAAGCCATATTTTGACCTTTAAAGGGAGCGACTCGCCAGCCACGCCGCGACAGAATGCGACAAATAGCTGTAGTTAAGAGTGATTTCCCTGCATGGGATGTTGTCCCCACTACCATAATTGATTTCATAGGTCACTATCAGTTTTTCAAACTAAGCATTTAAATAAAAGGAGTGAACGGTAATATGACAATCCGCTCGCCAAAGTTAAAAAGTTAGGGAAGGTTTCAGAGACAAAATTGAAGGCATTCAGATCCTTGTCACCTCAGCTATCTTCTGTAACCCTCGATCACACCTCACGAATCATGGTTAACAGTAAAGATTTCATGAAGAGGGTTGACGCTTCCGTATATATTGTTCCCTTTTACTCCCTTATCCTAACCTTCACTTGATCAATTCTAAAATGGTAATCTAAACCAACGAACTACAGCATTGTATAAGCGATCGCTCCAAGAGGGAGTACGCCAATTTTTTCCTTGATGTTGTTCTACTAACTGGCGACCTAGGGGAGTAAGGCGAAAACTATCTGTAATCCCCTGTCCATCAACTTCTCGCCGCAGCACACCTACTTGAATCAACCACCCCAAGGCGTTGTCACACGCTAATTCTGATAAAGAGCGTTTACTGTAGCCCTGCTTGATGCCATTTTCTAGAGCGATCGCATTCAATGACACACTCTGGTGTCCCATGACTTCAAATAAATATACATTGAAGGGTGAACACACTAGCGATCGCTCGGCTCTTTCTACTGTGCTACGAGGGTAAACAAAAGTTTTTGGGTTTTGGGAATCAACAACAGGCATTGGAGACTGGGGGCTGGGGACTGGGGACTGGGTATTGGGAAAGGGTTTACCTAATTCTTAATTCCCAATCCTTAATTGAGTATTGATTTAAGAATATGTTTGTTATTGTTTTAGCTACCTCGTTTCAGAAAACTTGTTTTTCTGAAAATAGTTATGCTGTTTTACAGCAATTATATTTAATTATTGTAAATTATTGTAAAATTTCAAGTGCATCAACAATCTGAAACAGGAAAAGTTTATTATGCCTCTAGCAGTTGGTACGGATGCACCTGCATTTACCGCTAAAGACACTAACGGCAACACGATCTCATTATCTGATTTTGCCGGAAAGACGGTCGTTTTGTATTTTTACCCTAAAGATGACACGCCAGGTTGCACCAAACAAGCCTGTAGTTTTCGGGACGCCCAATCTGAATATCAAGGTAAAGATGTTGTAGTGCTGGGAGTCAGCGCAGATGATGAAGCCGCTCATCAGGCATTCACAGCAAAATATAATCTGAATTTTCCCCTACTGGCAGACACCGACAAAGCCCTGATCAAAGCTTTCGATGTAGATGGTGGCGGTTATGCCAAGCGCGTCACCTATGTAATTGATCCCAACGGTAAAATTACCCACGTTGATGCTAGTGTTAACACAAGCACCCATGCTCAGGATGTTTTAGCTACACTTGGGCTGTAGTTTTTTACCTGATAATTAAGCATTCTTTTTAATCAGCCTAACTTCAACCCCAACCTCTTAGAGTGGTTGGGGTTTTTAGTTGGAATTCAGTTGCTTGAAGGTGGTGTAGCTGACGGCAATATAATTGGCAAATTTTGGGTAGGCTGCTGCTGTTGACCTTGAATTCGTTGTTGTTGCCTTTTTTTAAACTCTGCTGCTGCTGAATCTAATTCTTGGTTCTGTTGTTCAGAATTCCAGTTGATAGTCCCGAAATTTGCCCGATGAATCAGGTCAAACATATTGAAATCACCTGAGTTGCGGGAAAAAGGATCTGTATTTTGATCTGAATTACCGCCGCCGGGAAACGAATCCACCTGATTGAGTTGAGCCAAGCTAGGTTGAACTGTGAACAAGGAAACAAAACCAATTCCTGCCACAATTGCTACAAATAGCTTGGTTACTAATAAAAATGGTTTTTTCATAGAGTTTTGACCTTAAAAACGCTTTAAAGCAATCATGCTTCCATCTTAAGCAAGAGTCCGCCGGAGTTGGGGTTGAATGCTCAGCAAGGCGACAAGGGCAAAACCAAGCAAAACCAGCAATGCTCCGCCAAAGGTAAGATTACCCCAAGGAGCTTGCATCACAACACTACCCAATTCCCAATTACTGTGGAGATAGAGATAGCGAATTGGTTCAATGGCGTAGCTGAGGGGATTAAGAGTAGCTACAATCTGCAACCACTTGGGCATAAACGATAAAGGAGCCAAAGCAGTACTAGCAAATAGCAGCGGTAGAGTAGAGACAAAAATCACCGCGATTAATTCAATGTGACCAGGTAAGGCGAAAGCTAAGCCGAGGGAGATGGCTGTCACACCCAAAGCCAGGAGAAAAACAATTAGGGCGATCGCACTCAAACCAGCTGCATCCGGTAGCCCAGCCCCTAAAAACGCCGCTGCTACTACAATCACGGCTGCTTGTAACAAACTTTGGCTGATAATGAAGATTGCTGAAGCAAAGACAATTGAGAACCGTGATGCTAGGGGAGCCACCAGCAAACGATTCAAAAAGCCGAACTCTCGGTCAAACATCACGGGTAAACCAGCATTTAGCGCCCCGGCAAATGCCGTAAAAACAATTATGCCAGCAGCCAAAAACTGACCATAATTTGTTGTATTGCCAAATATACCCTTAGGAGCATTTTGGAACAAAGCACCAAATAGCACCAACCACATCACTGGTTGAATAATTCCAGCAACCAAAGATGAGGGACGGCGTTGCAACTGAATAAACAAGCGACGAGTTAAAGCTAGCGTCTCTTGTACCAATTCACCGAAAAAATTGTGAGCAGCATCAGCGCTAGCTTGCGGTGATGTTGCTGGCTGCCAATTGATATCAGATTTAGGAGTAACACTCATGGCAATGGGGAATGGGGAATGGGGAATGGGGCATTGGGCATTGGGCA
>NZ_JADEXR010000142.1 GCF_015206995.1 aff. Roholtiella sp. LEGE 12411
GGCATGGGGCATGGGGTATTGGGTATGGGGCATGGGGCATGGGGTATTGGGTATGGGGCCGACAACTGACTCTTCCCCATGGCCCAGCCGGCGGGGCGGACTTAAACGGTTGTGATGTCTTTTTCTTTTTCTACTAGCAATTCGTCTATTCTGGCGGTGTACTTGTTTGTTAATTTTTGCAGTTTGTCTTGCAAGTCTCGTGATTCATCTTCAGGAATTTCAGTATTTTTTTCCTGTTTGCGAATGGCGTCTATGGCATCGCGACGGATGTTGCGAATAGCAACACGACCCTCTTCAGCATACTTGGCAGCCATTTTGACCAATTCTTTACGGCGATCGCTAGTTAAGGGCGGAATATTCAGCCGAATTACAGAACCGTCGTTGTTGGGGGTTAATCCTACATCCGACAGAGAGATCGCTTTTTCGACCAGATTCAAGCTGTTGCGATCGTACGGCTGAATCAGGATTGTCGTGGCATCTGGCGTGCTAATGTTTGCCAGTGATTTTAGGGACGTGGGTGAACCGTAGTAGTCCACTAATACCTTATCTAGTAGACTCGCATTGGCCCGGCCAGTGCGAATCGTATTAAAAGCTCGCTGAGTTGCCTCAACGGTTTTTTGCATCGTACTTTCAGCTTCAGCTAATTTCACAAGAACCTCCCACAACAGTGCCGATGGATTCTCCCATGACTGCTCGGTGGATGTTACCTCTCACCGTTAAGTCAAATACAAGAATTGGGATATTATTTTCTTTACACAAGGCAATCGCAGTACTATCCATTACCCGCAAATCTTTAGCCAAAACGTGCGCGTAGGTGAGGCTGGTGAAACGTTTGGCGTCAGGATGAATATGGGGGTCAGCATCGTACACTCCGTCTACCTTGGTGGCTTTAAAAATCACTTCAGCATCAATTTCTGCTGCTCTTAAGGCAGCAGTAGTATCTGTAGTAAAGAAGGGATTTCCAGATCCAGCACCAAAAATTACCACCCGTCCTTTTTCAAGATGACGGATGGCACGACGACGTATGTACGGTTCCGCTAATTCTTGCATAGCGATCGCGGTTTGCACCCGCGTCTGTACTCCTATTCGTTCCAGCGAATCTTGCAGCGTCATGGCATTCATTACCGTGGCAATCATCCCTATGTAGTCAGCGGTTGCCCTGTCCATCCCCGCCGACGCTGCTTTGACGCCACGAAAAATATTGCCGCCGCCAACAACGATGGCGATCTGAACGCCAGTGGCTACCACCTCTTCTACTTCTTGGGCTATTTCTTTCACCACTTCTGGATCAATGCCATAGCCCATGTTGCCCATTAAGGCTTCACCGCTCAGTTTGAGTAAAACCCGTCGGTAATTCGTTCCCATGAAGTTACGCTTTATCAAAAAAGTTGCAATTGCCTCCAATTTAAGATAGCAGTTACGGGGACTATCTATGTCTAGTTACGCCAGATCAATGAAGAACCATTAGGTTCTGTTTCTGGTAGATGTATTTCTTGACCTTTAAACAGAGAGGCGATGGCGGTTCTCAGATAATCCTCTGCCTTATCTAATGGATTTTGACGATGAGCAGCAACTTGACCTTTGTAGCGCACTATACCATCACTATCTATTAAGAAGGCCATTGGTGTTTTTGTCGCACCAAAGCTGCGAGTTACATCTTGAGTTGGATCCCACAGATAGGGGAAGTTCAATTTATAACGCTCGGCAAAAGCTTTCATATTTTCAAAGCTTTCTCTGGGGTCATGATTACCATCACTACCATTCATGCCAATCAGTGTGAAGCCACTTTGAGCAAATTCCGCTTGAATATTTTTTAGGCTATCTAGATACAACTCTACATAAGGACAGTTGTTGCACATAAAAACGACGCCGATTGCACGGAACTTGTTGAGATAACGGCTGAGATGATGTACTTGATTATCTATTCCCGGCAGTTCAAAATCTGGTGCGTAGCCCCCAACAGGAGTACCAATTGCTTCTAGTATAGTCATCTTCTCTGGCTCGAAGGAACTAGGAACAAACAAAATATTGTTAAATTTAGCGTCAGTTTCCAGATGCAAACCATCCGTTAGACGATGCTTGATATCCAATAATTTTATAAACCAATTTTGCTGTCGTAAATTGTGAAACTACTGAATCTACTACTAGTGCTAATTTCATCAAAAATATGATGATCTTTCTATTAAATTTGGCTGTTGAGTAATTGTCTGCGATCGCAACACCGCTAGTTGTTTTTATTTAATTAAGCCAGTTTCTTCTAGATAAATCGCACAAGCACTAATTCGTAGCAAACGCTAACGCGCGTACATGAGCAGGGTGAATGCCCAAGGATGGAATATCCCAGAGATAGCCAAAATTTTTGCTTGGCATGAGCATACAGTCAGCGACCTTGCTAAGTATCTACAATCGGCTCATGGGTGCAAACACCAATCTCGTAACCATTTTCCTTGTCCAGTTCTTCATTGTAATCTTCTATTTGCTAAGATGCTTTTACAATGACATTTGGATTGTTTTTGCAGAATTGACATAGGCAATTATTGACGCATAAGTAATAGATAGTATTACTACATACAAACTATTACAATTAGTAGCAAAATCCAAACCTCAGAATGACATAACATTTATTCATAGCATTGTATTCATAAAATTTATTATGACAACCTCTAGTTCAAAAACAATACTTGCTTCCACAAAAACCTGGGTTTGGCAAGATTTCCCTATCTGCTATCAAACCCAAGGAAATACTGGGCCATCAGTTGTTTTAGTACATGGTTTTGGTGCTTCTTGGTCGCACTGGCGCAAAAACATCCCTATCCTAGGAGAAAATTGCCGTGTTTTTGCTATTGATTTGATTGGTTTTGGTGCTTCAGCTAAGCCTCAACCGGGTGAAGAAATTGCATATACATTGGAAACCTGGGGACAACAAGTAGCGGATTTTTGTCGCGAAGTAGTGGGTGAGCCAGCTTTTTTAGTAGGAAATTCTATTGGCTGTATTGTAGTTATGCAAGCCGCAGTAAGCCATCCAGATATTGTTTTAGGAGTTGCTCTACTTAATTGTTCTCTACGACTATTGCACGATCGCAAACGGGAAACTCTACCTTGGTATCGTCGTGTTGGAGCGCCTCTGTTGCAGCGCCTATTATCTATCAAACCAGTTGGCAAGTTCTTTTTCAATCAAGTTGCTAAACCAAAAACAGTACGGAAGATTCTATTAAAAGCCTATGCTAATGCGGAAGTGGTAACAGATGAGTTGGTGGATATTCTCATGTCACCAGCAACCGAACCAGGCGCTGTGGCTGTGTTTCTTGCCTTTACTGGTTATTCTACAGGGCCCCTACCAGAAGATCTTTTACCATTACTACCTTGTCCCGCGATTCTTTTGTGGGGAACAGCTGACCCTTGGGAACCAGTTGAGTTAGGGAGAGAATTAGCTAACTTCCCGCAAGTACTGAAGTTTATTCCCTTAGAAGGAGTGGGACATTGTCCTCAAGATGAAGCTCCTGAGTTAGTAAATCCGATTTTACAAGATTGGATTTGGGAGCGATTAGCGGTAATAAATTCAAAAACATTAGAGGCATAATTTCTAATAAACAACCCCCATACTCAAAACTTTGGAGGTTGCACATTGAAAGAATGATTCTATCGGATATTTACACTCTGACTAGCAAATGTACTTTTCTATTAGCCAAAGTCATTTCCTCATCAATGTGCGGGGAGTAGAAAAGTAGACACTAAACCATAGAGGTTTCTTTTCTTGTTTCTCAGCCGTTAGTTTATTAAACGTGTTGAGAGAACAAAAATGACTCTACAAACTTTCTCAAAACTTGATTTGCATTGAGCGAGTTATGCAAGTCATCTCCTCCCCGCTAATTACAATATTTAAACTACGAGACTACCCAGTCTTTGGGCTTTGGCTATTACCAGCCCCAGCCGCGACGACCCCAGCCTCCATGACCCCAGCCCCAAGGGCGACCGCCCCAGCCTCCATGACCCCAGCCACCTCGGCCCCAAGGGCGACCTCCCCAGCCTCTATGACCCCAGCCTCCTCCAGATAGAAGTTGCTGTTCTTCTTTGGGTAATTCCACAAGCAAATCCGATTTTATGACTTGATCTGACATAATTATTTACCTCAATTTAGTACATAGATGTTACACACATCTGTACAACCAATTTAGTTGAGGTGTGTAATACCTACGCTTTTAGTTCTAGACATATTTTGTAGAGATTAAACTATCCTATAGTTAGAAACAAACATGCTAAATCTCTAGCTTTTGACTTAGTACAAAATTCAGTCTTTAGTTAAAGGAAATTTTTCTAGATTATCACTAAAAATTCTAATCTTATGAATAGAGCAACTTAAATTGTTTTTTGCTTACATCAACAAGCGATCGCTTCCTAAAATATTGATTATTTTACAGCTTTCTAAATATTCTATAATTTTACTCTCAGTAATTAAACTGTAATTTTATAAGCACAAATAAATTATATAAAAAAACGCATATCAAAATGCATATTTTACAGCTAATACTATTAGCTGTAAAATATGCACTGGTAAATTAGTTCAAACTATTTGCGTTTAAAGTAAGAGAAAAACAGATTTTACCGACTTAGTATTTTTTGCATGGATACCAAGAGTAGTAGTAGCAGCGGTAACGTCGTTTTTTATCGTATTTATCTCCTTTGTAATCATCTTTGTAGTCGTCTTTATCTTTGTAAGAATCTTTTCCCCCAGATAAAAGCTGCTGTTCCTCTAAGGATAGCTCTCGCAAAAGCTCGGATTTGGTGATTTGAACCGATATAACTGACATAATTGTTAGCCTTACTTTAGGTACATAGGTGTTACACACCTATAGTTCTACTTATAAACATGTTATCTATAGATTAAATGCTCCAAAAGCTATAAATTTAAAGACTAAATTTATAGCTTTTGGCTAACATAAATTCTATCCAATTGATGATTAAAGTTTTTGTAATTATAATAAATAACATCTCTTATATTTAACTTTATTCTCACATCCTGCTTTGGACAACACTTCCCAGATTATTTACCACTTAACTGTATTCTACGGATCTGTAAATTGTAATTTAAATTTGATTTACTAATTTAAATTTTGTTAATTTCAATTAAAAGTTATTAAAAACCCAGTTTATTTTAAAAACTGGGTTTCTGAGGTCTTACAATTTTCACAAATCCAATAGGATTGCTACAAGTAGCATCACTATCCTGGAAAAGACCTTTATCGTTACAGAACTAGACCTGTTCTGTTGCCTTGAGTTGTACTGTAAAAACCTGCTTGTCAAGCAGTCAAAACTATTTGCATCCGAAATAAAGGGAGAACAGAATGTAAAGGTTGCCATTAGCAGTTTACTTTCTGCTCTTTGGGATGTTAATTTAATGACTTAAAAAACATAGAAGACTTTCTAGACTCTCTCAAAACCTGATTTATTTTGAGTGAATTATATGAGTCTTCTCCTTCCCCTACTAATAGCAAAGTTTAAACCACGAGACTAGCCAATTATTAGGTTTTAGTGACAGCGGGGTTTCGGTTTACAATAGGATTTTGGGGTTTTGACTTTGAAGACTTTGATTACAAAGATTTTAGAAGGACTCTTTGCCTTTTTGCATTTGTCCTCATCGTCGTCCTTGTCGTCGTCATCATCTTCGCCATTTTTGTAGAATCCACCAGATAGAAACTGTTGTTCCTCTGCGGATAAATCCAAAAGCAAATCAGATGTAATGATTTGAGATGACATAGTTGATTACCTCACTTACGTATGTAGGTATTTAATACCTATGCTTTCTTTTATAAGGATATTTTTTATTAATTAAATTATCCTAAAGTCAGAGATTAATAAACTAAATTTATGGCTTTTGATTGACTTAAGATCATCTCCAAAGTTACATGAAGTTTCTGTATATATGATCCAAAAAATTCCAACATTTTATTTAAACCATTTTATTTTTAACGACAGCATATTAATCCATGAATTTTGATGTTAAGCCATTAGTTTAATTTATCTTAAGTACAGTTTTTAATCATTTATTGAAGCCAAAAAACCCGTTTTTTTCGAGAAAACGGGTTGATGAAATTTGGCAATGTATACAAGGTTATAAATCAACTAAGAATCACGTTTAATGCCGACAATATCAACCGGAAAACTTTCACCTTCTTTAGTGGTGAGATTACCACGAACAAGAATATCGGGACTTGACACTGTTGCCAAATATCCTCTTCGTCCCCCCGATAGATGCTGTTGTTGCTCTATAGCTAACTCTATAATTAGCTCAGATTGAATGAATTTAACAGACATATTGATTACCTCACTTACGTAAATAGGTGTTAAAAACCTATATTCTTATTATTAATAAGAATCCTAATTTTTAAATTATTCTCTAGATAGAAGTTAAAACAAAAAAATATATTTATTGTAGATTGTGATAGCCAAAATAAATTATTAAAATTAGTGAAAGCTAGATTAGAATATTTAATTTGTCTATTATTTTTTGATTCTCTTAGAGAATGTTTTAAAAGTCCATTTTCCTGTATCCTGGCGATTAGAAATCGCGCGCAATTTGCTACAAGTCGGCGGCACTTCCTTCTCCTGTCGGAGACGCTGCGCGAACAAGTCGGCATAGCCGCCCAACGGAGTGCCTTGGGAACCTGCCCAACGCAGTGGCTTGGCTACAGGCTACACGAGACAAAACCTGCCTTTGCAGGTTAACAAACCCTTGATTTGGTGTTAATCCACGGAGTGGACTTTGGTTGTGTAGTAGCGAATTCTATTCGCTGATAACTTTTAAAATATCCTCTTAGTTATTATTTATAATTTTATATTATTAATTAATAGTTGCAAAGCTAATTTTAATCTCTGCAACTAAGCTCTGTGTTTTTATTCAGATAGAGCTATGAGCTATTTGGAGTTTTAGGATATGGTATTTTTAGATCATGATATCCTTACCTATAGAGTAGTTCTCACAGTTATAAAAACTTTAAATGCTCTCCTTGTTGTGAGAGAAAAGTCTCTAGTGTACCTTGTATTTTCACCTGACCTTTATCTATTAGTACGATCCAATCAGCGCGATTGATGACGCTGGGGCGATGGGTGATCAAAATTGTGGTTCTGCCTTTGCGGTATTCCAATAGCCGATCTAAAACTTGAGATTCACTAACTGGGTCTAGTCCCGCAGTTGCTTCATCTAAAATCAATATAGGCGGATCAGTGAGAATTCCTCTAGCGATCGCTAATCTTTGTCTTTGTCCACCAGAGAGGTTTGCGCCAAATTCTCCTAAAACAGTTTGATAATTATTAGGAAGTTGGCTGATAAAGCTATCTGCATCAGCAATATAGCAAGCTTTGACAATTTCTTCAAAGGAAATGTAAGGTGTTCCTAAGCGGAAATTATCCAAAATTGAGCGACTCCAGAAATGAGGTTCTTGAGGTACATAAACCACTTGTTGTCGCAAGCAATCTAGAGAAATATCTTGCGTATTAAAAAAACCAATGCGGATATTACCAGAGTTTGGCTGATATAAACCTGCTAACAATTTGGCCAAGGTGCTTTTACCACAGCCAGATTTTCCAATCAAAGCAATTACCTTCCCTCCAGGAAGTTTGATGGAAAAATCTCCTAATAAGTCAACCCTACCAGCATGGTGAAATGTGAGATGAGAACAACGAATGTCTGCATCACTAGAAATTTGTGCGATCGGCTTTTGACTTCCTCCAACAACTTCGGGTGTAGCATCAATAACCTCTAACAGGCGAGAAACTGCTGTTTGGGAGCGAAAATATTCATCCGTTAAGTTAACTAATGAGTCAATTAAATTTAAAACATTGATCTGTAGGGCGTTAAAAGCAAGCATTTGACCAATGCTTAATTCTCCCTGAATCACCAAGATGCTCCCCAGCCCAAGTAAAATTACACCACCGATGGTGGAAAGAAAACTAGCAATGGTGTTGTTGATAATTCCGATTTGAATGGTGCTGAAAGTAAGATTAGCAAGGCGACCAAAACGACTTTGAAATTCATCCCAGAATTGGGGAGCAGCGTTTGTAGTTTTAAGAACTTGTGCGCCTTTAAAAGTTTCTACTAAAACGCCTTGATTTTCCGCACCTAAGACCAAAAGATTGCGGGTTTTTTGTTGAAGGATGGGTAAAAAAGGCAGCGTGGATAGAGTCATTAAAACGCCGACGAGGACAACTGCTAGTGTCAATTTCCAGCTATAAAACAACATGAAGCAAAAAGAAACCACTGCAACAAAAAACTGGCTGGGTAAAAGAACCACAACTTGTGATACTAACTGGTTGATGTCATTTATATCTCGGAGTCGGCTGCTGATTTCACCACTACGACGAGCTTCGTAGTAATTCAAGGGTAATTGGAGAATTTTTCGCCCAAATTCTAAAACTAGTCCTAATTGCAGCCGTTGACCAAAGTGAGCAATCATCGTGGCTTGCAATAGTTGCAGACTACTGCTAAATAAGGTCATGACCACAACGGCTGACACTATAACAGTGAGTAACTTGGTATCTCCACGCACCAGGACATCATCTGTGAGCAGTTGGATGAGAATGGGAGTACCCAGAGCGAGTAAACCCAAGACGGCGTTGATCATTAAAACATGAGTCAGCAGCCCACGATAAGGCAAGATGCGCTTAAAAAAGCGGACTAAGCCACCCTTTGCTTGTTCTTGAGGCTGCTCAAAAAAGCGCTCTGGATCTGGCTCCAGTAATAGCATCACCCCATTCCAAGCTTCGGCTAATTCTTCTCGGCTGACATAACGGATGCCTACAGAGGGATCGGCGATCGCGTACTTACTGCCTTGTCTGTCGTATAAAACAACCCAGTGATAGCCTTGCCAATGTATGATAGCTGGCAGCTGAACTTCTTTGATTCTGTCTATGATAGCTGGCGAAGCTTTAACTGCCCTGGCATTAAAACCTAGATTCTCAGAGCCACGTTTTAAACCCAACATGGTTGTTCCTAACTGTCCAGTCCCGACTGCTTCTCGGCTACGATTGATGCTTAAGAACCGTCCGTAATGTTTGGAAATAGAAGCTAGACAAGCTGCTCCACAGTCTTCTTCACTCAGTTGTAAAACACACTGGTAATTTTTATGGGGTTGGAATAGATTAAACATCGTCACCAAACCTATCAAATTGGTATACAAAGTCAGCAGAACAATTGATCAGGGTAAGGCAGAAGGATCAAAGGGATGGAATTTTCCTTTACCCACCTCTTGGTAAAATCCAATTGTGAGATTAAAAATCCGTAATTAATCTTGCTTTTCTGAGAATGAAGTGAAGTACTGTTTCTCGGCGAGAAATAATATCTGCTCTACCTTCCATTCCCGACTTCAGATAGCAAAAGCGATCGCTTCTACCCACATGTAGAGTTTGTGGCTCAATATTTACCTCGTAGGTAGCAACTGGCGGTGTGACTTGCTGTGTGCCTGGAGATGCACTATTTTTTCCAGTTGGTAGGGCGTCTGGTGCAACCGTTGTAACTGTGCCTTTGAGAGTACCGTAATCTGGATAGGGGCAAGCAGATACTTGCATTTGGACTTGTTGACCTGCTTTTACCTTATCAATATCTTGAGCCGGTACTTGAGCCTTGATCAGCACTGGAGCATTGAGAGGAGCAATCTGAGCAATACTTTCGCTTGGTTGTACTACCTGTCCAGGGTTACGAAGACTTAGTTGCAACACAGTACCTTCGATGGGTGCTCTAATCACAGTTTGATTCAGGTCAGTTTCTACTTGTTGCAGTTCTTTGCGAGTGGTAGCTAGTTGCTTTTGAAATTCTAGACCTTGCTGGAGCAGAGTCTCTCTTTCTTTTTTCAAAGCAGCTAAGGTAGCCTTACCTTGTGCCTGTTCTTGCTTAATTTTTTCAGATGCTACGGTTACAGTAGCATTACTAGGATTGATCGCAGTTTTAGCCTTTTTTAGGTTCGTTTGCGCGACTTTCAGGGCTTGGTTTTTTTCTTCCAAAAGATTTTTAGCGTTTTCTTTAGCCTGTTCTAGCTTCGCTTCAGCAGATTTTACCGCTTGTGCTTTTTCTTCCAAAAGATTTTTAGCATTTGCTTTAGCTTGTTCTAGCTTCGCTTCAGCAGATTTTACCTCTTGTTCTTTTTCCTCAAACAAAGTACGAGAAATTGCTCCCGATGCTACTATTGGCTGCAATCGCTCTCTTTGTACTCTAGCTAACTTCAAAGCTGCTTCTGCTTCTTGCACAGTTGCCGTTAAGACTTTTTCCCGCTGCAATCTGTCTCGTTGGACTCTGGCTAACTTTAAAGCTGTCTCTGCTTCTTGCACAGTTGTTGTTAAGAGTTTTTCCCGCTGCAATCTGTCTCGTTGGACTCTGGCTAACGTCAAGGCTGCTTCTACTTGCGCCATATCAGCTGTAGCTTTAATTTGCTGATCTTCATAGTTGCGTTGAGTGCCACCTAGCTCAGCTTGTGCAGCTATAATTGTGCGATTAATTAAGTTTGTCTGGGCTGCAATCTGAGCGTTAATTTCACCAAGCTGAGCATAAATTTGACTTAGTTGTAATTGACTCTGCTGAATCGTGTTTTCTAATTGGCTCTTTTGATTCCGCAGGCGAGAATCATCAATGTAAGCAATAGCTTCTCCTTTGGTTACAACCTGATTGTCTTTAACCTCAATCTTTTGAATAGTTCCAGTAATAGCAGACTGAACAACTCGCAGTTCTCCTATAGGTCGAATAGTTGCAGGCACTTTGACTGTAACGTTGTAATTCAAAACAGATGTAAGAGTAACTCCACCTACAAAGGTAGTAAGCAAAACTCCTCCTCCAATGTTTGTCCATTTACTGATACGGGGGAGAAATTCATTAGCTTCAATTAAATGTAGCTGCTCTGGATTAGGTTCATTAAATCTATGCCAAACATTGTTTTTCTCATGGCGTAAGAAGCTCACAGCATTGCACCTTTAGTTTGGAGTGGATAAGTAAGGTGATCTGATGTCACACCTGTTGATTTGCGAAGAATACTGCACAGATTCTCAAAAACAGGTAGATATATATAACTTGATTGCAAATCGTGCAAAGCAGAAAAATAACTATCTTTGGTAATAAGTCAAGAGGAATAGTAAAGTGAAGTCATAAACATTACAAAATTACCTATAGATATAGGTCTGTAGTGTGCTAAATGGTGAAACGATAACATCTGCTGCTAACAGTAGCAACAATCAAACTTGGCAATGTTATATAATCAGTGAAGGGGGCGAGAAGGGTACGCACAATGTGCAATTATTATCTTTCTCATATCTCAAACGTGGGCAATGCGTTGAGAAAGGAAACGGAGGAGAAAGCTCAAACTCCCTCAAAGTCCTCACTTACGTTGAGCGAGTTAAATAAAACCTCCTCCCACCCCCTTTTCTGTGTTTAACAAAAAGGATTTCAGAAATTTCCTCCCGAATTTAGTTTTATCCAAAGCATATAGCTAAAGCATCAGGTATACAAAGAGGAAGATGACACGAAAGCTCTAGAATCGCGAGGCATCACAGCCACTAACTTGTACACTTTCAATTGGAAAAGAAATAATCAGTTTAATCCAAAAACAAATTCATTGTTTACTCTTGAATGATTGACGACTCCCCATTTAATTAATTTCTAACTAGATACAGCAAATTTCAGGTACATGAAGTACATAAATAAAACCCGAAACCCTGTAGAGACGTTACATGTAACGTCTCTACATGTAACGTCTCTACTTATGATTCATGAAAATGCTAAGTGCTGTATGCAAGGTTTGGTGCTGTAACAGATAATTTTATAGATCACGTGTGATATAAAGTCAGGCTGAATAGTTTTCATTTTGAGCAAAAAGCAAGCTACATTTAGCATCTTCGACAAAAGAAGAATCTCCGAGATGCTACCCTAGCCTTCTTATGCAAAGACGCTATGGTGAGTGAAGAATGGGAAGCCGCACAGAGCGCGTCTCTCCTCCACTAAGTTTCGTACGTTACGGATCTTGCTACAGCATGAAACAAGATATTTTTTGACAAGTGATTAAACGGACTTGATATGACAATCGTTAAAGAATAAGTGCAGAATCTGAGAAGCCCATAATATCTTTAGAAATAGCTCTACGCGAGCATAATAACTCTTTTGATGCCATATTTATGGCATTTTTTTTAACCTAAGGGAGTTACTAGTGCTACCTCGTGACTCAGAAGTGATTGTTCCCTGTAAAGCTGCTAGTTTTTAGAGCAAAATTGCTGTTAATTAGATCAAAATCGGTACAACCAGCAATAATCTCCTGTTGCTAATTCAGATAACACGACAAACAACTCGGTATGCAGTTATTTGATTTGACATAATTATTAGCCTCACATACGCAATTACGTGGTTTCTCCACTTAAGTAATTAACTATAAACACTGTTTGTCAGGAATTCATAAATCTATAGGTAGAAATCGGACTTAAATATTTACTTCTCAAAGTAGATATACAATCTTTCAATTTTTTGAGATCAACTAATACCCCTAGAGTGGGAATAGTCAATATTCGATGTTTTTGAAGCTATATAAGGTATTTGAAGAGAGATTAACAGATTTTAGATAGGCTCAAAATATATCCCCGGAACTTTCAGTCTGGGGATATTAAGCATCACGCATCGGAATTAGCGAATCTTTTGCAAATTCTCAATTGTAGTAAATATTCCAGCATCGGCAGCTAGATTACCGATATTAATTTGGGTTGGATAGCCAAGCTCCGGGTTGTACTCCACAGCAAGCTCGGATTGTTCATTTCCATTGCTGATCGTATTCCTAATCAAATGAAAGAGCTTAGGAACTGTGTTGTATGTTTGGAAAAACTCTGGATTGGCAACTGGCTGACCTGTGTTTACAGAAGTTATAGAAGTCGTTCTGCCGTTACGTACTTCAATGACTACTGGGCCTCTGGCTTCAGGAATACAAAAGCAGCTGTTACTAAGTGTATAGCGATAATTATTAATTTTTTGCTGACGCCATAATCGGTGATTAATCCTTAATTGTTTTAATTGAGGATTAGTCGTTAATTGCTTGGATTTGGAGTTCGTGATCTCTGATGATTGTGCAACCCGTACGGGGGATTTAGGCATTACTGGCGTGTTTAAACCCAGAAATATTAATAATCCCGCACTAATAACAATAGGCAAGCGCATATAAATCCATGTCCATTCTATTTATCAATTAGTGTAACTTAATCAAGCAAATTGCTGAACTTATATATATTAAGTAATATCATGTCTGGTTGAATACTTATAGTTAAGGCTGACGCGAGGACACGGGGACGCGGGGAATTTGGAATTACAAGTAATTAAGCGGACTTGATATAAATGGAGCAGGGAAAGCAAATGATCCTTGACCCTTATCTTTTAATTTCAATATGCAATTTTGTTTGCCGACTAGTTCAGACATACTTCCAGAGATAGCCTAGAGGTTTTGTGATGACGCCGATTGTCCCGATTTAGCAACAATATTCCAGTTGACTTTCATGTAGCCTTGTTCAATGTGGGTAAAATGCGAACTCAACTGCTGATGGGCTGTAGGCAGAGCATAAAAAGGAATTGATGGGTATAAATGGTGCTCTGCATGAAATGGCATATTCCACATTAAAAATCGCACGGGCCAGAGTGTCAAGGTTGTGCGTGTATTTGTGAGCAAATTAGCGTCAAGAGTACAACCTGTATGTTCTGCAAGTAGGATAAACCGCAGAATCGGCTGACCTACTAAGAGCGGTAGCAGCCAATAGAGCCAAAACCAAGGCTGTGCTACTGCAATTGAGAGAGCGATCGCACTTGTATAAATAGCTAATTGCGATCGCGTGGAGCGAATAACCTCATTTCTTGCTGTTTCTGGTATAAACGGGTAATCTTCAAGTTGACCGAGCGCAATCCGCAAATGTCCACTTATTTTTCCTAACCACCAGGGTAAACCGCTAATTACCAACAAGTATTTACCCAAGTTACTCGGCTTAAGATCAGTCAGTTCCGGGTCTTTGTCAGGAATCCGAGTGTAGCGGTGATGCCACTTGTGATAACGACGATAGAACGTGCTGTTATAAAATGAGAGCAAGCCTGAACACCAAGCCACAACTTCACTTAACCGATGGTTAGCAAAAGCAGTTCTGTGAACGCATTCGTGCATAGGTGCAAACATAGCAGCCAAACTAAAGCCGTAGGTTGTCAGTGCTGGTATTGCCAGCAACCAATTACCAAAGTTTGTTGCCCACACATAGCCACTAAATCCCATCACAATTAGATGTCCAGCCAGTTGAACTAGCCCCTTCCAGTTAGAGCGATCGTTCAAAACACTTAATTCTTCTACACAGAGAATCTGGTTGGGGTTGGACGGCTGATTAGGTTTGTGAGTCAACAATTTAGGTTGAGCAATTGCATCATTAGACATAATCAATACTTCATTATTCATTATTTATAGATATGCGTAATTAAACTATAGGATTCCCATTTTATTTTTGGAAAAAATTCAGTACACCTTTATTACTTCTTCCCCATGCCCCATGCCCCATGCC
>NZ_JADEXR010000019.1 GCF_015206995.1 aff. Roholtiella sp. LEGE 12411
TTTAGCGATCGCTTGAATGTGTTCTTGAAGAGCTTGTTTTTGTTCTGGGGTCATCGCTAAGTAAATACACTCGTCTTACTTATCCTGACTGATTTTCGCTTTCTTTGCAAAAAACTGGGATGCTCCCGATTTATTGTCGGTCAGGATGAATGATAAACAGCAATGTATTCTCGAAAAAATGAAATTATCTTGGGATTTTATCCTTTACGTTCTACCTAAGTTTTTAACAAGAAATATTAACCTCGTCTTCGGAAATTCAAACACAACGATAAAAGTATCAAAGCCAACTTCTTTTTACCTCTCTCCACAGGTTAGCCCAGTAGTTAACTAATAAGAGCAAGAAAAAAGTCGGAGAATTGACTTATAATATTAAATATGATATCTTTCTATCTCGTTTAAGGAATATATAAACGTGAATATATCTCCATCATTAAAAAAACCGGATGTTGCCTGGCAAGCGGTTTTCTCATTGCTGATGTTTGTATTTATGTACTTGCCTATATTGGTACTAGCTTTTTATAGCTTTAACCAGTCACCCTATAGTGCAAATTGGCAAGGATTTACCCTAGAGTGGTATGGCAATTTGTTCAGTGACGATCGCATCTTATCAGCGTTGAAAAACAGTTTGATAGTTGCTGGTTGTGCAGTGGGAATTTCAGCCGTACTGGGAACCTCGATGGCTGTGGGATTGGCACGTTATCAATTTCCTTTTAAAAAATTGTATCGCGGTACTGCTTATCTACCGTTGATTATTCCCGATATTGCGATCGCAGTGGCGACTTTAGTTGTTCTAGCCGCATTTGCAATTCCCCTAAGTATATGGACAATAGTGGCAGCTCATGTGGTGTTTTGTCTTGCCTACATCGGACTTGTAGTTTCTTCACGACTTACCAACTTAGATCCCCACTTAGAAGAAGCAGCACTTGATTTAGGAGCGACACCAACCCAAGCCTTTATCAAAGTATTGCTACCTCAATTAATGCCCGGAATTATAGCCGGTTGTCTGTTAGCTTTTGTTCTCAGCTTAGATGACTTTCTGATCGCCAGTTTTACTGCTGGTAGCGGTTCTAACACCTTACCTATGGAAATTTTCAGTCGGATCAGAACAGGAGTTAAGCCTGATATTAATGCTCTTAGCGTCATGCTCATTTCAGTATCTGCGATCGCTGCTTTTGTAGCCGAATTGATTCGCGCTTCTGGAGAAAGTAAAAAAAACATTATTAATTCGTAATTTGTAATTATTACTCGTAACTGTTCGCGTAGCTTCAGTAGTATTGACTAGCTATTTAATTAGAAAGTAAAATTTTACTCTTGATATTAACCTTGCTCTACAAGGGTTCTAGGCTGCGATCGCCAAGCAGTATTAAATTTTACTTATGCTTCAGCGCTTGTAGAGTGGGTATTATAATGCTCAAGATCATGTTGAGGATGCCATCAAGAGAGTTAAGTAGATATTTAAAGAATATTTAATAACAGTCTATTAATAGAATAATTAGATTCGCAAGATAATTTCTTAAATACTAGGCATGAATAAATTAAAGTCAGTATTTGGCATATTAGCGCTAAATCGCTAACTACAAGCCATAAAGAGTCTATTGTTTAATTATACCCACTTACTGGAAAGCTAAATAACAGCTTACAAGCAGTTAACAACAGTTGAATAACTGATTCAAAATGTGGAAAAATTAGAAGACAGTTAAAAAGTTAATCAAGATAGCAGGTAAATAATTAGCAAAATGAAACCACCTAAGAACACACGAAGGCGGGGATTTGTGCTGACTCCTGTAGGGCTGAAGCGCTTACAAGCGGCAATATTAGCTATGGAGATAGCTGATAATAAGGGCGAGCATTTTACTTTAGAGAAATTGGCTGCTCTCATGAATGTTTCTACCAAAACACTGAGTCGACTGTGGTCATTGAATACAAGTGTAGATCAAAAAACACTGAGATTGTGCTATGACACTTTTAACTTAGAATTACGTAGAGAAGACTACGCCATCTTGAATGAATCGAACAAAACTGAAACATCTAAAGCTCTCTCACTGAGTTTAAACATAAGAAATCAAAATTTCGTTCCGTATTTACCCGTAAATTCAGTTATTAACGAACAACATGAGCAATTTGAACAGCTTTGGGCATACCCGGATGGCCCTATATCTCTAGATTCTCCCTTATATATTGAACGTCCCGCGATTGAGGAACCAGTCTATCGAGAGGTGATGCAACCAGGCTGCGTGATTCGGATTCGAGCTCCAAGGGGAATGGGTAAAAGTTCTCTTGTGTTGCGGCTATTAGCCTTTGCAGAAACGCAAGGATATCGCACGGTGAACCTGAATTGCAACCAGATTGATGCAGACTATGTGACTGACTTAAATAAGCTATTACGTTGTATTTGCTGGCGAGTTGCAACACAACTAGGCATTGATCCCAACCTGAATGAGCAATGGGATGAAGAAATTGGCTGTAAGTTGAGTTGCAGTCTTTACTTCCAGAACTGTTTGCTCAAGCAGAGTCAAAGTCCAGTGGTTCTAGTTTTAAACGAAGTTGACTGCCTTTTTGAACATCCTCATATTGCTCAGGAGTTCTTTGCTTTGTTGCGCTCGTGGTATGAGGAAGCACGACAAGATTCCAATTGGCAAAAGCTAAGACTAGTGGTGGTTTACTCCACAGAAGTGTATGTCTCATTAGATATCAACCGCTCCCCGTTTAATATAGGACTACCAATCCGTCTTCCAGAATTTACTCAACAACAGGTAGAAGACTTAGCAAGACGGCACGGATTAAACTGGTATTCTGGGAACGAGGCGACTAAACTGATGTCCCTTGTGGGGGGTCATCCAGCACTGATTCAAATTGCTTTATATCATCTGTGCTGTCAGGGAATGTCTTTAGAACACCTGGTAAAGGAGGCGATGACCAATGGCGGTATCTACCGTTATCATTTATGGCGACACTGGGCAATCCTGCAAGACAAACCACATCTTGCAAAGATATATACTGATATTGTGACGGCAAAGCAAAGTATCTATCTTAATCCTATTGAGGCTTATAAGCTCGACAGTTTAGGTTTGATCAGTTTTGAGGGCGATCGCATTAAACCGCGTTGCGAACTTTATCGCGCTTACTTTGAAAAACAGCTGTCTACAATTTTTAGTAGTAGGGGTTGGAAAGCAGTCTAATTACCTAAATAATCTTCTTGGAAGAGTTCTTATCAGATTATTTTTGCTGTCAAAGAAAATAAGCAATATAAACATATTACAAATTGAAATTATCTCAACCTGTAATATGTTTGTATAGACTATCTATTTGTATACACTGTGGAAAATGGTGCTCGCTCTATTTGCAATTGTGATTTTTAAAAGTATTGTTAGTGAGTTAATTAAATATCAACAACGTATAAAATTTTATCGGATATATCGCTGCTCATGACTACCTTTCTAGGTAGTAATATCCATTATAAATCAGGAAGCAAATCAGCTATTTTTAATATGTATTTACTCTCAGCTAAATATCTTCCGTATTGACAGAATCAAAGGTTTCGCATATTATTATATATGTCACATTAATTCATGTATTTATATCTACTCATACTTAGAAATGTCCCAGTACCGATAAACAAATAAATAAAATTACTTCATCTTTAAATCCTCGTATTGAGGAGAGTTTTAAGCACATGGATAAATATCCGTGTTCGCTTCTCTACATAACTGTTTTCAATTAGATAATATTGGGGCTAACTTTGGACAAGATGCTATTTTCCCCTCGTTATGCAAATCTGCCAAAATCCCAATTGCTCAAATCCATTCAACTCTGACAGCAATAGATTTTGCGTGAGTTGCGGCCAAAGTTACTTTGGCAAACTTCTCAGAAACCGCTACCGTGTCTTGAGACTGTTAGGTGAAGGTGGATTTAGTAGAACTTATGCAGCCGAAGATGCAGATAGACTAAATGCTCCTTGCGTGATCAAGCAATTTTTTCCTCAAGTTCAGGGAACAGGACAACGTACCAAAGCAGCGGAATTCTTTAAAGAAGAAGCTTTTCGGTTGTATGAACTAGGAGAAAATCATACCCAAATACCAAGATTACTTGCTTACTTTGAACAAGGTTCTAGCTTGTATCTCGTGCAAGAATTTATTCAAGGGAAAACTCTTTTAAGAGAAGTTCAGCAACAAACTTATGGCGAGGCGCAAATTCGGGAACTTTTAGCTGATTTATTGCCAATTCTCGACTTTATTCACTCTCATAATGTTATCCATCGGGATATTAAACCAGAAAATATTATCCGCCGTGAAAGCGATGGTAAACCTGTATTAATTGACTTCGGTGGTGCCAAGCAAGTAACACAAACTAGTTTAGCAAGACCATCTACGGTAATTTACACCATCGGTTATGCTCCAACAGAACAAATGGCTGGATTTGCTTGTCACGCCAGTGATTTGTATGCTTTGGGTGTAACTTGCGTGCGCCTTTTAACTCAATGTTTGCCCTTCCAGGATGCTTACGGACAAATTAATGACCCTATTTATGACCCTATGAACGTTAAATGGCTGTGGCGTGAACGTCTACAGGAAAAAGGAATTACTATTAGCGACGACTTAGGAAAAATTTTAGATAAATTGTTAAAACACTTGCCAAGTGAAAGGTATCAAACAGCAGTAGCAGTTTTAGATGATTTAAAGTCTACAACATCTACTTTTACACCAACTGCGTTAAAAATTGTAGCAATTTCTCAAGCCACATTATTGCAGCTACCAGAAAAAGCAATTATACCATTACCACCCTTACAAACTTTTGAATTTGATGTAGTGACAGTAGACACAGCTGGTAGAGAAGTTAGCCGCGATCGCCTAAATACAAACTTTTTTACCGAAGAGTTAAGTAAGATCGTCACATTAGAAATGTTATCGATTCCAGGTGGTACATACATGATGGGTTCACCAGAGTATGAAGGAGATGCTGACGAACGTCCCCAACATCAAGTTAGGGTTGAACCATTTTTTATGGGCAAATTTCCTGTAACTCAAGCACAGTGGAGAGCCATAGCAGCTTTACCTAAAGTTAAACAAACTTTAAATCCAAATCCATCTAAATTTAAAGGTTTAGATAGACCGGTAGAAAACGTATCATGGCATGAAGCTGTAGAATTCTGTGTCAGGCTGTCAGAAAAAACTGGACGCAGCTATCGTTTACCCAGTGAAGCTGAATGGGAATACGCTTGTCGTGCGGGAACTACGACATCCTTCCACTTTGGCGAAAAGATTACCTCTGAGTTGGTTAGCTGTAGCAGCGATGCTTACACTGGTGAGTCAAAAAGCAAATTTCGTAAAGAAACGACAAATGTAGGCAGTTTTGAGGTAGCTAACGCCTTTGGATTATACGATATGCACGGGCTAGTTTGGGAATGGTGCGCTGATTCGTGGCACAACAATTACAACGATGCACCTGTAGATGGAACAGCTTGGGAAGTTGGTGGCGATGCTCATCGTCGCGTATTACGCGGTGGTTCTTGGAGTTTCAGCTCGGAACTTTGTCGCAGCGCTAGCCGTAGCTGGAACGAGTCAGACGGTGGGTTGAGAATTTGTGGTTTTAGGGTAGTACTTTCCGCCGGAGAGACTATTTAGCAATTTAATTCAGATTTACCCGGCAAACAATTTAACTTTAGTATTTCTTTCCAATCAACCACAGATTTAGCTAACATTTAAAATGTACCATGTTCCGCGATTACTTTGGTGTTCAATACGATATTTTTGCTCAAGAAATTCCAGCATTTTTGGAGATTTTTCCTTAATCATAGACTTATAAGTATTATGAATAAATATATAAGCAGGCTTTGATGAATCTAACTCTTTTAGAAGTTCTGTCCATTGCTGAGGTACAAACAATTCAACTGACCAACCATTTAGTGATGTTGCTTGATTTCGACCTGATAAGTAGTAAAGAGACGGATCACCAATAATAAAAATATCACCAGATAAATTGCCTGGTTTAGAGAGAAAGTCAACCTCTGAATGAAGAGATGGATACTCTTTTCTAAATACGGACTGATATTTAAATCTTGTCTGTTCGGTTAAAGCAAAATTATTCTGAACCAGAGCAACACTCTTAAACTGTAATTGTAAAAATAAAGGTAAGAAAAATAAAAATAGCAGCAAAGTTGCAATTATTGGGGAAATCAAATCTTTTAAAGGTTGCCATAATATATCTAATCCTTTAGTTGCTAAAATCCCTACAGGTACAAATAATAGTAAATAATGATAATCCCATAATGAATGACGTTGTAGACAAATAACACCCATCCCAGAAATACACCAAATAACAAGTAGCCAAGTTAATAAATTATTCGATTTACGTAATGATACATACACTGCAACAATAGCCATAAAAATTAAAGGGAAAAAACCCTGTAAAAACCATCTTGTTGCCCGAAGGAACTTGATTATACTAAATTTGGAATTAGCCACAATCTGTACTGGATATACAAAAAATGTTTCATATACAATTGATAAACTATTTGACCAAGCAAAGTAGCTGATAACAACTAGAATAGGAAATATAACTCCTAAAAAAATTGGCAAGCAAATTTTCACAAAAGCTTTCTGAAAACTCTGGCGTTTTATAAATATAAAATTTACCAATAAAGTTCCCCAAAAAGAAAGCAATATCAACAGAAACATTAATTTAAATAACAGGATAATTCCACCAATCAAGCCTGAACTTAAAAGTTGGAAAAACCTTTGCTTTCCTTCACATTTAAAAGATTGATAGGTCAGCCAAAGACAAAGGAATAAAGGGAAACCAATCAGAGCTTCTACTTGAGTAAGTTGACTAGGGTTTGAAACAACGTAGTAAACACCAACCGTTAATAAAGGTACTAAACTTGCAATTACCTGATGCTGAAAATAGCTTTTTAGAGTCAGTAGTAATATTACAGAAAAAAGCATCATGTAAATAAATTCAAACAGATGAATGCCAATCTCATTAAAACCAAATAAACTTCCCGCTAAAAAATAAAAGTAGTAAATACCCGGTTGCTTCAAATCCCAAAAATCACGATAGAGCACCTTGCCTTGTTGCATCTCCAAAGCACCGAGTGTAAAAAGTGATTGATCTCCTCCCAATGGAAAAGGTAGATGTATAAGACCAATCATGACAATAACAATCAAAACTAAAAAGTCAAACTTACTCAGTTTAGGAATGCTAATCATGGAATTTTTGCTTAAAATTGAAGTGCAATCAAATCAAATAACGTTTGATTACGTAGTACTATCAGAATACATTTAGATTAACACTAGTCCCAACATCAGGGAATATGCTTAGAACTCTATTTATTGGTGGATAACCTAAAATAAAGGCTGCCTGAGTAAGGCAGCCTTTATTTTTCTATGTGGTATCAAGAAACTTGCAAAAAGGTCGAGGTTAAACCAGTCTTAAATCTGGATATTCTGCCAACACATCATCAGATGTGAGGGTATCACCTTCAGCTTGCGGAGTCCAAAGAACTTCAATTGCTAGAAGTTTTTCGCTAGGAATGCTACCAATTTGCCGCAAAGCTTGACGCAGATCATCAGCGCTGTTAATTGTTGGGATTTGATACTTACCTAATGTCGCCGCTAATAATGTGACGATAATGTATTCCCCAGGGCCTTCAGTAATTAGACGGGTTGGATTGTCGAGTTCGCCAGCAGCAGGTAAAGCATCTTTGGCCTTAGCTGCTTTTAGCTGGTTGTTGACATTAGAAAGAGTTTCTTCGCTAAATTTGCTGCGTTCTCCCAGTGATAGGCGGTTGAACTGAGCTTCAGCGGAATTTAAACTGGCTTGTTGGGTTCCACCACCTGCATATACACAGTATTCAGGATGGCGCAATAAAGCTAGACTGGCTTCTTGCAGAATTTCTGCTCTCCCCTCTGGGGAGTTGGTATCAGCAGTTTCGGCAATATGGTTGAGTTCTGTTTGCAAGCCACGAGCTTGAGCTAACAAACCCACTTGTAAACGAGTTACAGAAACAGGGGAGTTGCTGCTATAGCCGACTTCTTCTGTTTCACCATTAGACACGCGGCGGAAAGATTGGACTAAGAAGTTAGCGATCGCAAAGAAAATTAGAATGCTAAACAGACCGCCAAACCCTCCTCCAATACCCCAGAAGGGAATTAGAAAAGGAAAGCCAAAACCACCACCAAAACCACCACCGGGGTAAGGAGCGTAGCCCCCGCCAGGAGGCGCGTAGGTGCGTGGTGTGTAGGTGCGGCTAGAAGGCGCTCTAAAGGAACCACCGCCAATGCGACCACCACTACGGGCAGCTAATGCTCCATCGGCGTGACTCAGGGCCAAAGCTAACACCAGGCTCAGTACAAAGAAAGTTTTTAACAGCGGTTTGATGGTTTGTTGTAGTTTTTTACGCATAATACAGTCGTTTGGAAAACGGTATTGGTTATGATTTCTCCTCACGCTAGTAGGAGTGTTGTGGTGTGTAGGTGACGCCAGCCCGTAACAAGCAAGGGGTTTGTGATTGGCAATGGCTCTTTGTTAGGCTACATATTTAATTTACCGTGTCTTATCTTGGGTAGACAGCGATCGCAGGAGGGATTTCTTGAGTAGATAACCGTACCTCAAAATATTTCCATAGGCCTTTAAGCTCAATTAACTATTTTTACTAGCGTAAACGACAAACCTATTAAATCAAACTTGAGAGACTCATAGACTTTTTTAATTTTTTATTTTAAAATACGATAAACCGATAAAATTAGCGTACTATTATGATTGACATTGAAAAAAGTAGTCAAGAGTTGTTGTCGCAGACTACAGAGAATTTGCCCAAAACACTATTGCAGAAGATTAGAGGTGGATTTTTCTTAGTTATCGGATATTTGTTGTCACCATTATGCTGGTGGAATGACTTGATATTTAACTTACCAATTGCTTATTTATTTGGTTATATTTGTAGTCTTTTTACTCCTAAATTACTTATGCCTTGTGTCCTCATCGGTTACTGGTTATCTAATATTATTGGTATTCTTTTAATGCAAGCAGGTGCAATTGATGTTTTCCAAAAACAACCCCAAGAACGCAACTTAAAAAAAGAACTATTTACGGGTTTAGTTTCTTCAACTGCATATACCTTTTTAATTATGGTATTAATCAAATTTAAAATTATCGATACTCCTAACTTTTTCTCTGGGAGTTAATAAAAAAAGCAGTTCTTAATTATAAATTGATGAGTTTTAAGTAAAATAACTTTAATTTTAAAATATAGGAATCATATTTGATTTGGGGAAAAAATTCAGTACATCTTTATTACTTCTTCTCCATGCCCCATAGTTCCTGGAATGAATCAATTTAAACACTGAGAGCGATCGCATCTCTGTGTTTTCTCTGTTAGAAAATTCTGAGCATCGGCTTTTGGCACACCCAGCGGCATATTTAAGTTGCCAAGGCTCAGTTTGAGATGTGCAACACCGCTTTGCCTGGAAAGTGCCTGTCAAGTAGTTTTTGCGCTACATCAGCTATTTCTGTCCAAGAAGCTTCAATATCAATAATGGGACGCAATTGGTCTGCTGCTACTAAACTCAAAAGCCTTTTTAGTCCAACTGCTGCCGATTCTCGTCTCAACTCGTGGAACAAAATTAGACCATACAAACTTGCACCACCAGTGCCATAGAAGCTTTGAGCATTGAATGTTACCTCTGTTCCCCCTGAAGTACCAAACAGAACTACCGTCCCATCTTCTGCCAACAAACCGAGGGCTGTTCCGAGGGTATTTCCACCAACTGACTCGACAATTAGGTGATAGTAACCGTATTCGCTAGCTGATGAAATATCCTCACCAGTAACTACAAAATGAGCGCCAGCATCTTTGACGAATGTCTCGTATTCTGGACGCCGAATGTGTGCTACTATCTGTGCGCCACTGAGCCTTGCTAATTGAATGGCAAAGTGACCTACACCACCAGATGCACCTGTGATTAATACTGAGCGACCTAAAAGTGAACCACCTTTGAGCAGGGCATGATAGGCAGTTAAACCAGCTACGGGTAATGTGGCAGCTTGAGCAAAGGAGACTGATGAGGGCAATTCTGCTAGTGAGTGTGTTGGTACTGACACTAATTCTCCCCATGCACCAGAACGGAGTAAACCGACGACTCGCGTCCCGGCGGCAGGCCCAGAACCATCAGCAGCAGGGGTTTCTACAACACCTGCCAAATCCCAACCTGGTCGCCAACCTGCTTCAGCTGTGGTAGAACGTCTGACTTCTCCTCGGTTGAGGGAAATTGCGGCTACCCGAATCACCGCTTCATTCACAGCAGGGGTGGGTGCATCTACATCACGCAGTGCTAAACGCCCTGATACATTGGGGTCAACAACAACAGCACGTATTTTACTCATCTTGAAAATCTCTCAATCAATTTATAAGTTCTAGTTTGATGCAATTTCTTGAGAAAGAGTAGTAACGACGTCTCTCAGTTTGCGATCGCATAGACGATTAGCGATGTGTTTTTAAATCAAGCCCAGTTAATGACTACAAAAATCTTGAATTTGGTTTCACTAGACAAGTCGCGCTCTAAAGAACCGTCAATTAACTTTTTCAGTGACAATAATACTATAGAATTCCTATTTGATTTTTGAAAAAAATTCAGTACACCTTCATTACTTCTTCCCCATTGCCCATTGCCCCTTCGCCCCTAATCCCCAAAGGGGGCCCCGAGTTCCCCATTCCCTGTCTCTACGAGTGATTAAGCAATCAAACCGTATTACTGCTACCTAGTGATACAGAGGTACTGCACTCAAATATTTAGTTGGCTTTTAACAAAGTAGACTGTTGAAGCTTAAACCTCAACAGTCTACTCTTGATTATTTGTTTGCCACACCATCACCAAACGAAGATTCTACAAAGTTGGTTTTTGGGTGGTGAAACACTAAAGGCAATCAGCAAAATAGGGATTCAAGTAAAATTGTCAGTCTGCTGTTAATAAAGGAACCCAATACTAGTAAGTTATTTGGTGTTGGTATCAGTTGGTTATACCTGAACTGCGGTAATTCAGCTAGGTATTATAGTGTATCTTCGCTAACCAAACTTGACCTGCGGAAATAGGAAGCAGAATTTAGCCCGATCGTTTTGCAATATTCAGCACACTTGCGGCAAATAGCGGCACAGAACATCACCGTTACATCGCTACCCATCTTTTCACAAGCCATTGCGGTGCGATCGCACATCTCGGCACACAAACTACAGGTGTTACCCATAAACTCAGAACCATCATTAATCATATTGACGCACATCATGCACATTTCGGCGCAGTCGCGCATCATAGACATCATAGTCATGTCTGAATGTTTACCACCCTGACTCTTGCAGTATTTCAGGGTATCAATGCAAGTAGTTTGGCATTCGATGCAGGTTTGTTTACAAGCTTGCATTTCGGCGAGTATAGATTCGGTCATCATCATAGAAGTAATTTCCATATTTTGCAATTCAGTGTAATAGCGCACTCAATAGCAAGGTAAAACTTTGTTTTGGGAAAATCAATAGGTTCTATGATTCCTGCAATTTTAAGGTCACTAAACCCATCTACTTAATGTGAATTAAGCTGCTTTTAGGTATTTTGCTCAAGCTCTAATTAGCTAAAATCCTTGTCAGTCAAGACTTAATAATATTCTGCTGATGATAGAGAATTACTTATTGCGAGTAAATCTTTTATGGGGATCAAGAATTTAGCTGTCGGTTTCACTCCTTCACATCTCTTAAGAAGAAATTTATCTCCAATTATATAATTCCTCAAACTTTTATCTGATGAACTTTCTAGACATTTTTATTACTGATAAGTCTATTGATGAAAAAAATGCTATGAGTACATTTTCTTATTGTTATGCAATATCAAAATTTCATGACTTTATTAAGTTATATCTCATTATGTATAGCAGGAGGCAGGGAGAAGTTTATCGAACTCACGTTAAGAACGGGGTATGGGGCATTGGGCATTGGGTATGGGGCATTGGGTATGGGGCATGGGGCATTGGGGATTGGGCATTGGGCATTGGGAACCCACTTAGAGGATGGTTAAAAAGTTCGTTGAGTAGTCAGTGTAAAGACAGCTTTAATTAGCTTGATAGCAAACACATTATAGAGGATGACTATTACTTGATTCGCGGATGGGTATCTTGTCCATCCCAGCAGACTAAAGTAGATTTAGGAGTTGTTTTCGTCTGGTAAGCATTTTTGACAGCAACCCAGTTACTGGCAATAGGCATTCGCCAACCTGTACCAAAAGCGCGATCAGTGATTTTCAATCCGGGTGGTGCTTGTCGCCGTTTAAATTCAGCGCGTGCAACCATCTGAATTACTCTATCTACAATTAGTGGATCATGTCCGGCTGCAACAATTTGTGCTGCTGATTGGTGGTTGTGAATCAGGCGTTGCAAGATATCATCCAAAATTTCGTAGGATGGTAAAGAATCTTGATCCACTTGACCCGGTTTGAGTTCAGCGCTGGGTGCTTTAGTCAGAATATTCTGCGGAATCATCTCACTATTGCGATTTAACCAATGGCAAAGTGAATAAACACGGGTTTTGGGAACGTCAGCAATTACTGCCAAACCGCCATTCATATCGCCGTAGAGGGTACAGTAACCGACTGCCATTTCTGACTTGTTACCAGTAGATAGCAGGAGATAACCGAACTTATTAGCGATCGCCATTAATAAATTACCCCGAATTCGGGATTGTATATTCTCCTCTGCTAGTCCAAACTCAGTATTTGCAAACAAATTGGCTAAGGTTTGATCAAAGCCTTGCATTAAATTGCCAATGGGTAAAATATTAGTCTTTATCCCCAAATTTTCACTTAAAGCTAAAGCATCACTAATCGAATGCTCAGAACTATAAGGGGAAGGCATAAGAACACCCAGAACATTTTCTTTACCAAGTGCAGTAGTTGCGATCGCTGCTACTAATGCGGAGTCAATCCCTCCACTTAAACCCAGCACTACTTTAGAAAAGCGACACTTGCGGGCGTAATCTCGCACTCCTAAAACCAAAGCTTGCCAGATTTCGTCATCTTCTGATTCATACGCAGCAGTTACAGAATCTAACTGTAAATCTCGCTGCGCCTCATCAAATTCAACTATTACCAGATCTGTTTCAAATCCACGGGCGCGACAGATAATTTCTCCTTGACGATTCAAGGCAAAACTACGACCATCGAAAATTAGATCATCATTTCCCCCAACCTGATTAGCATAAATTATGGGTTGTTGAAAACGTAACGAACTATGCCTAAGTAATGTTTCTCGAAACTGCTGCTTGCTCACACTATAAGGCGACGCAGACAAATTTACAATTAAATCCACACCCAAAATTGTTAAGTCAGCAATTGGATTGACAGCATAACTACGTTTGCCCCAAAATTCTTCATCATTCCACAAGTCTTCGCAAATAGTTACGCCAATATGGATATTATCTAGAGTGAAATAATTAGCTTGCAACCCTGGTTCAAAATAGCGGTTTTCGTCGAAGACATCATAAGTAGGTAAAAGCCGTTTATAAAAGAATTGTTTGACTTGACCATTCTCTAACAAAGCTATGCTATTAAATAAAGTTTTACCACCAGTAACGTGGGCTTTTGCATGTTGTTCAACAGTTCCCACCAACACAGCTAATTTAGGCGGTAAATCCCTAGCTAATTGTTGTAAGGTGATACCCATCGCCTCCACAAAACTAGGATTTAGTAATAAATCCCTTGGGGGATAGCCACACAAAGAAAGTTCTGGTGTCAACAATAAACGCACACCCTTTGCAGCTGCTTGTTGTGCCATTTCCCCAATTATTTGGGCATTTCCAGGTAAATCACCAATTATTGGATTAATTTGAGCGATCGCAATTTTCATTTTGTTTGTCATTAGTCATTAGTCATTAGTCATTAGTCATTAGTCAAGATAGTTACTCTGTATTTTGGACTTTTGACTCTGCGAAGCGGTTATTAAATAAACACTAAAGGTTTATCTTTTAAGGGAGCAAAAGCCTCGGCATCAAACTTATATAAACTAGCCGGACGACCAGCACCCCGTGATACTTTTATTTTGGTATCACACAAAAAACCCAACTTGAGTAAACGCGCCCGAAAATTAGAATAATCGGAAAAGTTGTCCCCTAAAACTGTGGCGTATAACTGATATAAATCATTTAAGGTGAACATTTCTGGTAAAACTTCAAAAGCTACTGGACTATACTCCAACTTATTTCGCAAACGCCTATGCCCATACGCCAGAATTTCATTATGATCAAAAGCTAATTGCGGCACTTGTTTCACCGGATACCAAGCTATACCAGCAACGTGATCGGCAATTAATTCTGCTTCCTCAAACCGTACAAGGGCAAAGTAACTAACTGATAGATAACGCACACCATAACAATCGGTTGCTTCCCTGGGATCGCGATTGGGCCCCCCAAAGGTATATAGTTGCTCTAAATATAGATTTTTTACTCGAATTTTCTCCGCCATGATCCGATAGGCGGCATCCTCTAAAGACTCTCCTGGACGCACCAAAGTACCGGGAAGACTCCAATGATTTAAAAATGGTTCTTGCTGTCGCATTACTAATAGAACTAACAGCCGATTTTGTACAGTATCTACAGAAAAAATTACATTATCAACCCCAACCTTGAAATCGGCCAAAGGTTGTTGGTTTAACAGAGTTGAAATCTTTTTTTGGTTGCGTCCTGGCACTTGTACAAATGTTCTTGATGAATATAGGCAATTACAGGGGGTGTGAGGGCTTCAGGATCTCCATGTTCGCGATACGCTGTTGAGGAAATATCTAAACCGATCAGACTAGCGATCGCAATTTTTCCTCCCAGCTTTTCCACTGTTTCCAAACTAGACTCATCTATCGCATATCCCGGTCGCGGCACAATTAGTAGTTGCACTTGCTGTAACAAATCTTCAACGCGATACCAACGCGGTAACTGACTTAGTAAATCTGAACCAACTACCAACGTTAACCCAGCGTCCTCTCCCCAATTCACTTTCGCTTTCTCTACCGTTTCCAGTGTTCTAAAGCTACTCAATTTTTGTTCTAAAGCAATATTGTGCCGTGGTGTATCGATATCCGCAATCAACAATTGCAACATTGCTGCGCGATGTTCTAAAGGCGTTTGATGCGACTTAAATGGATTATCTGCTGCCCAAACTGCTACCCAATCATAACGCTCAGACAACCATCTTAGAATGGACTGATGTCCAGCAGTTGGTGGATCGGCACTAGTACCAAATAAAGCAATTCTCATACTAATTCGTAATTCGTAATTAAGACACAATAAAAAAAGCCTGGATAGAGGATGATTGGAGTACTTTCACCTTTTACTGATTTAGTATCATTATTTACCTCTATATTCTCAGCACCTTTGCGGTTCGTTTCTCGGTTTCCTCAATCAACACCCGTAAACCTTCTGAAATTTCCACTTGCACGGCCACAGGATGAGCTAAATGCCGTGTTTCCGGTGGCAAACTGGCAACTGAGGCGGCAGTACGTTGGCGAATTGCTGCCAAAGTCTCTAGTGATTGCACCGATTGACCTTCCTGCATTACCAACTGCAACAAAGGTTGTTCTTCAAGGGGACTTTCACCCAATAGTCCCAACCTGTCTGCTTTGACCCTACCTCCTACAAACGAGCGAAAAATCTGCTTACGCCCTGGATAAGTTACTTTGCCACTAGACTGTTTCATAACTGGAATGCCATCTATTTCTACGAGTTTATAGACTCCATTCACAGGTGAACCTGTAACTAGTCGCGTCCCCAGTCCATAACCATCAATCTGTGCCCCCTCTGCTTTGAGCCTGGCAATTTCCCACTCATCCAAGTCGCCACTAGCAAAAATTGGCACATTAGGAAGGAGCGATCGCACCTGTTTTGACAAGCTAACTAAATCTCCTGAGTCCAACCTCACTCCCGTTAATTTCATTTCTCCGGAATTTACTTTTTCAGCTAAGCGCTGAGCAGCAGCAATTGTATCGTAGGTATCTATCAACAAGGGCGCACCCGGAAAATACTGATGAAAGGTACTAAAAGCCTGATCTTCGGATCCCTCGATTGCTGACAGCGCCATCACTAAAGCGTGTGCCATCGTACCACTTGGCTTCTGTCCCAGCTGTAGCGCTGCTAACACATTGGAAGTGGAATCTAAACCACCGGCCAAAGCCGCTCGCGCCGCCCACAACGAAGCTTGGGGACTAAACGCCCGTCTTGTGCCAAATTCTAAAAGTGTTGCTTGCTCTCCTGCCACATCACGCAACCTTGCTGCTCTTGTGGCAATCAAGGTTTGGTAGTTAATAGTATTTAGTAGATAAGTTTCTACCAGTTGCGCTTGCCAAAGTGGTGCTTCCACTCGCAATATTGGCTGATTTGCAAACACTGCCGTCCCTTCCGGTACTGCCCAAACATCCCCGGTAAACCGTCCCTCAGCTAGCAGTGACCAAAAGCGATCGCCTCCGGCGCACTGTAAGTGTTCGCTAGCATGAGCAAAAATTCCCGTCGCCTGCAAAGCCGCGATTTGAGAGGGACTAAAGCGAAATTTTGCCAAATATTCCAAGGCTTGTGCTAGCCCCATTGCAATTAAATAACCAAAACCCTCTGGCAAGCGCCTGACAGTTAACTCAAAGCTTGCCTGTCTTTGTTCTATACCTTTACCTGTGTAACAAGCAGCCATCGTCAACTGGTAAAGGTCAGTCAGCAGGCTGTAGTCATCCGCACAGAGGTTCAGTTCCTGGTTCTGATGGCTTTGCTGTTGCTGATTATTGGTATGTACATAGTCCAAATCTGGGAAAGTTGTCATGCAAGAGCTTCCTTACAAGAATGCTTCTTCTGTTATGGTAGATTTTACCATAAATAATGTCAACTACTGGAGAATTTAGCTGAGATATTGCTGTAAAACTGTGTAATTACGAGCGAGTTAATACTAAGTTATCGATTATTTAATATTTTTTAATAGTTATTTACGGCAATAAGTTGCGTGATTTTGCTTGTCATACATCACCTATATGCCAAATTATTTGATTACCAGATATTGACTGTAGACATGGCGCATCATGTATAA
This sequence comes from aff. Roholtiella sp. LEGE 12411, assembly GCF_015206995.1. Lineage (GTDB taxonomy): Bacteria > Cyanobacteriota > Cyanobacteriia > Cyanobacteriales > Nostocaceae > Komarekiella. Next base: position 17,085 of record NZ_JADEXR010000019.1, read on the forward strand.
TCAAAGAGAAAAGTTTGACTTTTTGACAAGTTAAAGTATTACAAAGTTATCTGAACAAACATTGCAGAGATTCTCAATTTGTTGAGAATTAGAGCTAGCTAAGAATATTAGAACTAAAGTATAGACATCAGAAGAAATTGGCTCAACAAAGGAGTCTAATATTATGGCTTTTTCCAAAATGCTTGCTAGCATAATCCAGTATATTTCTGAAGCCTTTATGCGGATTTTCGGCCCTACTGATGATGCTTATCCTGTGATTGGTGTACAACCTTTTACAGGTGATCCTTACAAAGAAGGTAAAGCTGATGCTTGGTAGATGCTGATGTAATAACAGCAATAAATGATATTTTAATAAGTGAGTAAGATGAAGGCGTAAGGAGAACTTTACGCCTTTTTGTTTACAACTTTTGACATTACATTAGACAATCTTGATGTCTAAATAAAGGTATAGCTTAAGGGTTAGCAGATTTGTCAAACATAGCTTTTTGTTGTAACCAATCTTGACCCACTTGGATACTGATATCCGAGCTAATATTGCCAGTACTTTCCACTCGCACCTCCCCAAATCCTAAAGTGTTACGAATTGAGTCGGCGCTGTTGCCATCTCCTTGTTGGGCGACAATGTGAGTTACCTCTAAAGGTTCGCCCCAAGGCTTAGACACATAGACGTTACGATATCCAGCTTTTTCCAAAGCTCTAATTAATGGTCGGAGATTAGAGCGATCGCCACCTGTACTATCTTGAATTGCTACTCGTAAAGAAGCTGGATCGGCTATCTGCTGTCCTTGTTCTGATTCCAAACCAAAGTGCTGAGCCATAAGTTTGGCAATACCATCTTTGTTTGGCAACCAATAGCTAGCATCATACTCGCCCTTCTCGCTAAAGCTACCTGGCATCAATAACATCTGCATATTGGAGCGATTTGTTCTTACCCCAAAACCTACTAGCGCCACTAACTCCTCAACCGTCATGTTGGTGTCGATATGTTCTTTGACTACCTCCAGAACTTTAGGCAATTGCGCCACAGTAGCTGGGTTGAGAGTCTGATCCATCAAAGCACGCATCACCATTTGTTGGCGCTGAATCCGACCAATATCTCCCAATTCGTCATGGCGAAAGCGCAGTAATTGCAATACTTGATTGCCGTTGAGATGCTGTTTTCCTGCCTTCAAATTGATATACAGATGCTGAGAATCATCTTGGTACTTCATATCTTTGGGGACGAACACTGTTACCCCACCTAAAGCATCGATCAGCTTCCCAACTCCTAGAACATTAATTCGGACATAACGATCAATTCCCACTCCACCCAACAGATTACTGATAGTTTTAGCAGTCAAAGCTGGCCCACCTTCAACATTGGCGGCGTTAATTTTTTTGATACCATACCCTTCTATTTCTGTACGGGTATCTCTGGGAATAGAGAGCATGACCACTTTTTTAGTCTCTGGGTCAAATTTTAGCAACAGCATGACATCAGCAAGACCATCAAAGGAGTTTACCTGGGGTAGGTATCCGAGATTTTGGGTTTCGGTGGGAGGGCTTTGGACATCTGGCGGAAGTACGCTCATCCCCATAACCAAGAGATTGACTGGGCGAGTTAATTCCGAAAATCGTAGCCCACCTCCAGAGATGCGATCGCTATCAAATACCGCCTCCTCTTGTGGACTTAACTGAGCTTGTTGTAAAGGGGTACTAGTCAAAGACACTGCCAATAGCGCCCCTGCTGTTGCTGACACCATTGCAATCCCGCTCATCCCAACCCAAAACCACAGCCAACGTCCGGATCTAGAGTTCTGGGAATTTTTTTTGTTGGTCTTTGAGGCTCTTCCCGACTGGTTTTCTTCCGCCGAACTTCTTTGAATGGTCACAGACTTCCTCACACTTACTGTTCAAATTCGGTAAATTTGCATACTAAAAATATGCAGATAAATCAACCCATAATAGCTAACTTTTAATTATTGGTGCTAAGTTTTTCTCTGTTGTTTCAACCAAAACACTTATACCAGCATTTATTCTTCTTTTGGGCAAATCTAGAAATGTTTTATTGAAGTATGGCAATAATAAACTGGATTTGACCAGCCATCTGGGAAAATCATGCATAATCTACGAGAAGATAAGTAAAAATACTCTTAATTATTCTAATAAATTAAGACAAGTACTTGCTTACCTTATGCTCAGCAAAACTGCTAAACCCCGGTAAGCGCTTAGACTTACCTTGTAACAGGCGAATAATCAACCAGACACTCACTAAAAAATAACCAGAGGTGAGAAAGCTATTAAGGATGAATAGACGCAGTGTGAATAAATCTGAAGTTGCTGCTCCGGTTGCTAACAATAGATATCCCAAGAGCCAAGCCGATGCCAAAGTAATAGACAGACGACTAATGGCAAGTTGTTCCCGACTTCCTTGACGGCGATAGAGAGTCCACAGGGACGGGAAAAAGCCAATAACTGGAATCAAATACAAAATTAACTGTGCTTTAGAGGTGGCTGCGTCTTCACTGATGATTGGGTATTGGGGAGCCACTGCGTTTGTGTCGCCCTGCGTCGGAAAGCAAGTGGCGTGATTGGGTACTGGGGAGCCACTACGTTCCTGTCGCCCTGGATCACAAAGCAAGTGGCGTGATTGGGAAAATTCCTTCCCAGTACCAAGTTCCCAGTCCCCAGTCCCTGTTCCTGTTGGTTCAATATTTTCCATTTGGTTTAGTGTAACTCCTAAACTAGAAGGATGAAAGACACTCATGTAGTTAGAGATAATAAGCTTTAAAGAAGGATTCAATTTAGTTCTATCCCGCAATCAGCTCAAAATGCAGACACGCAAGCTTCTCGACTGGTGGCAAACACTCACACCAATAGCGCGAATCGGGGCGATCGCTTTGTTCGCTCCGTTGCTAGTTCTCAACAGTTGGGCAATTTCGGCAATTTTTAATTACTTCCATTCGCTGATAGTCATTTTAGTCGGAGCCTCAGTACTAGCATTTTTGCTCAACTACCCCGTAAGCTGGATGGAGCATCACGGTGCTAGGCGAGAGCAAGTTGCCATCTTAGTCTTTCTGTTGGCTTTATCGATTTTATTGGCTTTGGGTGTTACCCTCTTTCCGTTAGCCCTAACTCAAGCTGAGCAACTGGTGGCGCGCTTACCGGAGTTGATTGACTCTGGACGCTCTCAGTTAATGTTATTAAACGAGAAAGCTGAGATTTTTGGTTTACCGATTAACCTTGATGCCTTGGTAGTGCAAATTAATGATCGCGTCAAGGGACAATTGCAAGCGATCGCTGGACAAGTATTAAATTTAGCTGTAGTTACAGTCACTAGCCTGCTGGATTTTCTCTTGACAATGGTTTTGACTTTCTATCTTTTACAGCATGGAGATGAACTCTGGGAGAGTTTAGTAGAATGGCTACCTACTAAATTCCGAGATCCTTTCTCTCGAACAGTGCGCCTGAGCTTTCAAAATTTCTTCATCACTCAGCTGATTTTATCTACCTGTATGGCATCAGCCCTGATTCCGACATTTTTGTGGTTGAAAGTGCCATTTGGTCTGCTGTTTGGCTTAACTATTGGCATCATGGCTCTTGTTCCCTTTGGTGGTTCTGTGGGTATCGCCTTGACTACTTTGTTGGTGGCACTGCAAGATTTTTCAATGGGAGTGAGGGTGTTGGTGGCAGCAGTAATTGTACAGCAAATTCTCGAAAACTTAATTGCTCCCCGTATTTTAGGTAGTTTTACTGGTTTGAACCCTGTTTGGATACTGATTTCGGTCTTGACAGGAGCAAGAATTGGTGGACTTTTGGGTGTAATTGTAGCAGTACCCACAGCTGTTGTGATTAAGACTGCTTTAAGCGCTCTACGTCCTGAACCGTTAGCCAGCGAGATGGACAACAACCCCACTGGGGAGATAGCTGCACCCGTTCCAGCAGTGGAATCCTCAAAAGGTGATGCCAAAAATTCTCTGAGCGTTTCTGAAGCTACGTTACCTTAAGATGCAATTTAAAATGAAGGAATTTTGACTTTATGACTGCGGCTCGACAATTGAACCCATAAACAAAATGTTCCCTGTTTGATTATCCCTAATGGCACAGAAGAAGGGACGGTCAACGATCATTTTAAATGGTTCTGGTTGCTGTCTCAAAGATACTGCCTCTATTGCCGCTGATGTGGCCGCGGTAGCTTCGGTGCCTTCTTCATTTACCTCAACAAAAGTTTTATGCTTAACCTGGCTGAGAGCAAAATTTTTGCCCATGCCAGAAAAGTTGGCTTTACTACTGAAAGCTTCCTCCATACCTAAAGCTTTCAGCGCATCGTTGAGTGTAACATTGTAGTCCGTTTTAAAACGAGGCAAGCGAATAAACCCTTGCTGTTTGCTGAACTGAGTCATCCATTTTTCCCAGTTCTCAACATTCAAGGTTCGATAGAAAGTTGTGAGGTCAGAGTTTTGTTTAGGCAGAAAGATATAAAAGCTGACCTTACCAACTTTACCATAAGGTAAACTAACTGCCTGAAATTGTTGGTTTTCATAGTATCTATAGTCACCCGTCTGAGACATCATTGGGTGTTTCTTTTGCTTTTCTGATGTCAAGTGAAAGGGGTATTGAGTAGTTTGACTTTTATCAAATTCTCTGCTCCAGTTTCCTTTGAAATAGATGGCATTAATCAGAAATAGTACTTGGTCTGGCTCAATTGTTTCTACAATCTTGCTGATTTTTCCGCGTGTATTTTCATTGATCCAGTTATTGATAGTACTAGTTGCAGTGGCGTCTTTAAAGTTTAAATTGCTTACTTTTGCTTGATAAAAATGCTGAATTACTTGGAGAAAATCTGGCTGGAAACTAGCATCTTTATTTGCCCAAAGCGAGTTAGCAATAGTCAGTTGCACTTTCATATCCGGGTTTTCTAGAAGCTTTTTTGATGCTGCGTAATAAGAGTTGATTTCTTGCAAATTCATCCCCTGTAATTCCAGAGTTTTTGCCATTGCTTGTTGAGTCGAGCCGCTAGCACCATTGTAGGTCATAGCCAGAGCGATCGCTACACTCGTAGGTGAGATAAAAACATTCTTTTCAGAACTATCGTTTTTCTGAACTTCTGAAAACAGTTTGAAGCCAAACTTATTGTTAGCATCAACAATTTTGGTATCAGAATTGAGTATTTTTTTTGGTAATGGGGATTCGGGCTGAGGTGAACCAGATTGAGCAAGCGCACTCGTACTATTATTGACTTGAGAGCATCCTAATACACCGAATAAGACAACACTTGCGGCTGCTAAAACGTAACGTCTTCCCAGACTCACACCGTAACGTCTTTGTAAAAAATTGTCTTTCATACCACTAAATTTTTGCCGATTCATTCTACCACCTTGCTTGCCAAAGATTTTGGAGCTGCTACTCAACATTGACGCTAATTATGCATCAATTGTTAACTATTGCATTCGCCGTGATAGAAAGACTGGACTGTTACAGTTTCTGTAACGGTAGTTTTAGTTACATTTGGCGTCAAAGCTGAGCTTTTCGATGATTCAGCTTTCCGTAATTCTGGCAGATAATTATACTAATTCGTAATTAAGATATAGGGTTCTTATTTGATCTTTGAAATATAAATAGGGTGGGCATTGCACCACACCCTAATTTCGGTGACAGGATATTAATGCTGCTTAATTAACAGGTACGCTCCACCAGGCTAAAGCATAAGGCTGAGTTGCTTCGTTAAGCTTTTGGCGAAAATGGACGCGAATTTTGTAATTGCCAGTTGCAGGAACAGGACAAAAAATATGTTCTACACTATCGATTGGACTGATGGACGAGCAAACAGCACCAGCATCGGTATTTTTGGCATCAGCTTTTACTAAGTAAAGGTCGAGGTTATTCAAACCGCGATCGCGAAAATTCTCTCCCACATCAAACTGTTGGTTGTTATTGCGATCGTTTAGCTCCACCAAACGATCCCAACTTAGGCTAATCGCAATAAAACTCCCCTGCTTTAAAGGTTTTGCTAACACATAATCAGCAGACGCTCCAACATCAACTGTGCGATAATTCCAACCAATGGGAGGTACTGTAGCTGATGGTTGCCATTGACCAGCGCTAAGTTGCTGATAAGCGCGAAATGCATTCAAATGACCCGCTCCCATTTGGGCATCCAAAGGAATTTTGGGGTCTTTGTAAGCATCAGAAGCTACCCAGTCTTGATTTTGCTTGTCAATTAATGTTCGGCTCATTCCCAGTCGTAAGCCATCGCCGCTATCTTGGATCTTGTCTGCTGAATTGAGCAATACAGCTTTCATCACTTGATGACGCCGAGCATCGATGCTCCAATTGGGTTGTTTTGTCCGCATCTGTCTATCACTAAGTTCCTGCAATAAGGCAACAGTAGCTGTAACTTGAGGTGCAGCAAAACTTGTACCCGTGACCTTGTTCAATTTGCCATCTGGATTGAGCAAAGCAATGTTATTACCTGGCGCAACTAAACTGACAGCACGCCGCCCATCAAGATTAAACTCTTTTCCCGCTAGGCGACCGCTCACTCCTTGGTTAGTACCCGCCAGATTGGAAACGTCTACTTTATTAAAAATCCCTCCCCTGCGGGATGAAAAAGCCACGTTCATTCCATTAAAATTATCTGTAGGAATAGGAATACCCCCTTTGCCCTGATTGCCAGCGATCGCATACAAGACATCATGAACGCGACCAGACCAGTCAACACATAGCGTTAGTAAAGCTTTGCCATCTAAAACAGCCTCCGGTCGTGGATCACGATTTAAGGGTTCACCAAAACTGAAGTTAATGGCGCGGACATCACCGCTATTTTGTAGAGCTATATGCTGCGCCGATAAGCACTCTTCTGGCTGACCCATGTTTTTAGTAGAACCCACCGCAGATGAATACAGTCGTGCTCCTGGTGCAACCCCTGGCAAAGCTTTGTCTTGGCTCACCATGACACCAGCGACATTGTAAGCATGGGGGTCAACACCGCTATTGGACTTAGCTGGCCCATTGCGTGAGAACACCGCAGCTAGGGATATAGCACGATTTTTAGATACTGCTTTATCCCACCCAAACATTCCCGGACGCCCAATTTCTACCTGACCAATCGCAATCTTGCGACCGATTAAATTGTAAGGAGGTTGGTGTAACTTCAGAGCATCAATACCATTGGTTCCCAGAGAATTTTCTAAAGCTGAAGCCAGTACAGGCACACTCAGACAAGAAGCACTCAATCCCCAAATCATCCAAGTTAGTTTTTTAGTCATAGTCAAAAGTCAAAGGTCAAAAGCCAACAGTCAACAGTCAACAATCAAGATTCAGTATTTATTCCCTTTATCCTCCTTGTCCTCCACTCCCCCACTCCTCTTTTCCCACTTTTATAATCTTTGCGAAATAGGCGGGATCAAAGCTATGAGCACTTGCTCAATCTTTTGTTACAATGCTTACAGACGAGGACGCTTGAAAACCCACCAGCCATGACCCAAAACCTATCTAAAAAGCCCATTGTGATTGCTCCATCTATCCTATCAGCCGATTTTAGTCGTCTGGGGGACGAAGTTCGCGCCATAGACGCAGCTGGAGCAGATTGGATTCATGTTGATGTAATGGACGGTCGTTTTGTACCTAATATTACGATAGGCCCTCTGGTTGTGGAGGCGATTCGTCCAGTTACAACCAAGCCACTGGATGTCCACTTGATGATTGTGGAGCCAGAAAAGTATGTTGAAGGCTTTGCTAAGGCTGGTGCTGATATTATCTCCGTACATTGCGAGCATAATGCTTCGCCGCACCTGCACCGCACCCTAGGGCAAATCAAAGAGCTTGGTAAGAAGGCAGGAGTTGTACTTAACCCTGGTAGCCCTCTAGAGCTAATTGAATACGTTTTGGAACTGTGCGATTTAGTGCTGATTATGAGCGTCAACCCCGGCTTTGGCGGTCAAAGCTTTATTCCGACTGTGTTACCCAAAATCCGCAAGCTCCGTCAGATGTGCGATGAACGCGGTCTTGACCCCTGGATTGAAGTGGATGGCGGATTAAAGGCAAATAATACCTGGCAAGTTTTGGAAGCAGGAGCCAATGCTGTTGTTGCTGGTTCAGCCGTATTTAATGCTAAGGATTATGGTGAAGCAATTACAGCCATTCGCAACAGCAAGCGTCCTACCCCAGAATTAGCAAAAGTTTAGTCCCGTTTTTGGATTAAACAAACACCATAAATAAAAGTAGGGCGGGCAAATAAATTGCCCGCCCTACTTTTTTACCGTTGTCTAACTTTACTATGCAATACTTGTCGGTTCAGGAGAAAAAGGGAAAAAGAAAAGGGTAAATAAAAAATCTTTAAGCCCTTTAAGCCTTACCATTTAAGCTTTTCCCCAAACTAAATTACGAGTTGAAAATGCTTAAGCGAGTGGTATTAACTTTCTATGTTACCTACTTGTTCTCGCCCATCTGGTTCCCTTCCAAATACTAAAAAATAAAGCTCCAGAAACCAAAGCTCCAAGGTTCCATTTAACAGAACTCTTGAGTAAGTTCAGCTTTTGAGTAGACTGGGTGGTTTGTGCTTGATTTTTGATTTGCGTCTTAGCTTTAGAGACTTCTGATAAAATTTGACTTTTTATTTCATCAGGGTTTTTGCCATCTGCGGAGCGACCTTGGCTCCTTAAAAAATTATCTATCTGTTGAGGTGTAGCTGCACTCAGTCGCTTCTCTACCTGTTCAGCCTGAGATATTTGTTGCTTAGATAGATTGTTGATTTGAGCAGCACTTTGATTACTAAGACGGACTGTGTTGCCAATTCCCAAAGGAATTAGTAAGAAGAAAAATACCGCAACCAATAAAGTTAACCAAGATAAGAGCTTCACAATCACGAATTCCCATTTAGCTCGTGAATGTAGCTCTCCATAAAGCACGAACACCAAGCCAATTAAAGGTACAGGTACCCGCTCAACCAGTGCGCCAAAGGTTTGAAATTCCCAAGCAGGATTCATAAACTTTGGCGGAACAAACATCTCAACGATGTCAAAAAAGGCTAATACTAATAGACCGTAGCCTAGTATTCGCAAAAGGGTAATTGAGGCTATTTGGCTGAAAGCAAACTCTTGTAATTCTTGTACTAAAGGAATGAACTTTTCACTATTTGATTTAGTCATGTTTTTAGCAAAATAGAAAAAAGATTGAGATTGGCATGACTTCAAGACTTCCAAAATCAGGATTGCCTCTATTCATTCCAATAAAAATAGGCATTTTATGACCATTTGCGATTATACAAATTCGTTATATCTCCTTTTAAAGAAGAGAGTTGATAAAGGGTGTGAGGAAAACTATAACTTGGAAGTTGGTATTCTTCCGAAAATGAAATAATATCAGCTTTAACTCTAGATTCTTCTGGTTTGGGCTTGTCTGTAGTTTTTGTTAGAAATACCTTCACAAAAACTAATAGTACACTACCTAAAGTTAAAGCTAAAAGTAGAATACGCAATTTTTTCCACTGAGTCATCGCTTTTAAGACTCCAGATTACCCTGATTTTTTCCTTCCCCTTCCCGGAGTAGGAGAAAGTAGAATAACCCCAATATCAGCACTGCAACCATCCCAAATAATCGGGAACCATCGCCCTCATGCCAGTAGTCAAATGCTTGCTGTTGTGTCACTATAACAGCTAGGAGAGCAACCCTTATCCCGTTGACTATAAATGCTATGGTAATGGCTACAATTGGCACAAGCATTGCCTTTTTGCGTTTTAAGGGAAACATCAGCAAAGCAATCACGGCTAGTCCCAATAAATGGCTAATCAATTCTACCCCGGAACAACCAGAATAAACCTTGATGCTTCCTGGTGGTACTCTGATAAAAATTTCCTGTTGAAGAGATACTTCAAAACCGGAATACCAAAGCAGGAAAGCAGAAAACTTTGCAGTAATAGGCGAAATATCAGTCACAGATGTTAGTACTATCTTTGGAACTCCCAAAAAAAATAAAATAGTTATTTCTTGCCAATATTGCTTTAAGCCTTTCAGTCCCGAAGCAAGTAAGGCTAGACCAATAGCAGAAATAAATGGTGCTAGGTGAGTAAAAACTAGAAGTAACTTCCCTTGAGTCAAAGAGGCGCTTTGCCAAAGTACTAAAGCAATCAACAATATGCCTAAAAAGCTGGGGAAAAATCCACTTTCTAAATTTAAATTGTGGCGTTTTTCCCCAATTAGAGAGGCTACAGCAAAGTAAAACAGCACACTCATTCCTAGATGGGAAATATCTCCGGTTCTCTGGGTTAGAGTCAGGATAATCGCAATTAAGCCTGCTCCTATTCCTAATAACCAAAATTGGCTATTGTTTAGCGTTTTAACTGCGGTAAAAGTGGTAAATTTCATGTAGATATAATTAAATTAACTCCAGCAATAAGACAAAGTTTCTATAGTAATCCGATTTGATTTGTGAACTGACTCGTAGAGACAGGCAATGGGGGATAGGGGATAGGGAATAGGAAAAAAGGGAGTTAGAGGTATACGCAGTTTTTTCCAAAATCAAATATTATTCCTATAGTAGAATATCCAAATACTTAGCACTAGTACATTCTCTTAAAAACTGTAAATCAAAGCAACTAATACAGGTGGTCAGTCAGCCTGTCATATTCATAAAAACACGGAGAAAAATGACTAAGTTTGGATGAAAGATAACAAATCAAAAAACAGGGCAAGATACAAGACAGAGTAAGCATATAAATGGTTTATTAGCAAATGGTGTAAGTAATAAAAGGTATCGTTTTACCCAATCCGTAAATTTATTTACTGGGTGAAGTTCTAACTTTTAACGTCATCCTATAAATTGTCTTGCTGTTTTCCGACTTCAGGATTTTGTCGATGTTTGGTGTAATTCTTATAGAAAAATCAGTAATTATTGTTACATCTTCAGTAAATATGATCAATAATTTTTACTAAGATTAATCAAATCTTTAAAATCATCAATACAATTAGTATTTTCCAGCTTGCTAAAAGCCAGATAAATAAGGGTTTAAAACTTGGGATTAGCTAAGTATTTGTATAAAAATATCTAAAGAAGTTTCTAATTGTCAGTATTGTTTGTGGCGGTTTTAAGGTCAAGCAAGTTTAATACTATTGTGTTTTAGGGCAATTTTGCTGCGAACTTTGCACTTTGCTGACATAGGGCATTTTAAAAATCATACATCAAAATGGCAAATAAAAAAGGTGGGTATTACCCACCTCAAAAATATTAGTTTACTTAGTTTACTTACTTGGGACTACTCGCGGAAAATGTCTGGATGGCTGTGAAAAGCGAAGGACGCCAGTTTGCCACATCATCAGCGCTCATGTTGTTAGGGTTGGTGTAGACAGTCCCAACTGCTGCTCTAGATGGCGCTCATCAAATCTTCTTTGCTTTAAGTGTTTGAAAAAGGCGCGTATTATATTATCCCGTTCATTAGGTTTAATTTGAGCGATCGCCTTTTGTAATTCTGGCTCCATTTGGCTTGTAGGAATCCTATCTGGATGCAAAAACCTACCAAATAACTGTAGACGTTGATCTGGTGTTGTGCGCTGAGCAAAATCGTCGAAGTTTTGATGTTCAGTCGCTGTGTGGGCTGTTGGATCATCAAAGTCTCTGCAAAAAGGGATGACTTTTAGTCAACCTTTTTTTTCACACTATCTTTCACATCTTCCATGCCGTGACGTATTTCGCTCTCAGCTTGCTTTGCTTTGCCTTCTGCTTTATCTTCTGGCTCACCAGTAACGTTGCCCAATGCTTCTTGAGCTTTACCTTCTACATTTTTAGCAGTAGCTTTTGCGCGATCTTCTATGCTCATTTTACGCTCCTGATTTTATAGAAAGTTAATTTCAAAGTTTATTTGCAACTTTGAAATGCTTTGTTATTACTTTTACAAAGTAGCTTAAGCTTTTGATTCAAGCCTTCTACCACAAGATATATTAAACGATCCAGAATTTTAAATTAAAAATCTCAAATCAAGAAGAATAAATAAGTGTAATCATAGCAAGCATCCTAGGTATTAACTGGATATGAATGGAATGAGTAACAGCTTAGTTATCTATGCTAAAAGATAGAGAATAAGAGCGAGTAGAAAGTGAGGTACCTAATTCTACAAAATGACTTTTAACTAAAAAACCCAGTTCCGTAAACAAACTGGGTTAATAATAATTATGATGTTGATTTTTCGGTCTAATCAAGAAAACCCATCAGACTTTCAGACTCGTCAATAGTATTTGGTGCTACGGGACGGTTCCCAAACACTGAATAGTTTTCAGAAACTATTATTGAACTTGAGCCTATTGGACGAATACCAGATGAGCTAATAGTGTCAACGACTTGAAACGTATTGCCAGAAATTGGACGATCGCCAGCTTCATGATATGTCTCAACTACTTCAAAACTACTGGTGCTAATGGGACGTAAACCAGAAATTGAGACTGTTTGAGCAAACTCTAAGTCGCTGCTGGCTATGGGACGAACCCCAGCTATAGCAAGTGTTCCATGATCCGCCTGCACTGGCAGTTCAGTACCTAGCTCGCCTTGATCTCCATCCAAGCTCTTTTCCTGGTGATTTTCAACTTCTGTAGTTGTTTCTCCCTTAAGCTTGGCAAGCTTCTGCCGAGGACTGATTGCTTTACCAGCGCTGCTAATAGTCATAACGAACACCTTTGATTTGTTAACTTAATTTTACAATAATTAAGGAAAGATGAAATTTTTCCTATACCTATATATGAGAGTTTAACCTTAAAAAACCTCATTTAGATATAAGATCTTTAAAATTTATACATAAGTAAACTTAAATAGTAAAATATTGTTAAGTATTGTTGCTATTTATTAGTTTGATTACCTTAGACAGAACGCTTACAAAGTGGGATTGTTACCATGAGATAGGGTATTTTCAGCAAAACTGTATGACAGAATTTTGTCTTCAAGCTCCCTTTAGTCCAACAGGCGATCAACCACAAGCGATCGCAGAACTTACTACAAGTATCCAATCTGGTAATCGTTACCAAACTTTACTAGGAGCTACGGGAACTGGCAAGACATTTTCAGTAGCAGCAGTTATTGAGAAAATTGGCAAGCCAACTTTAGTTTTGGCTCATAACAAGACTCTCGCTGCACAACTTTGTAACGAATTGCGAGATTTCTTTCCCGACAACGCAGTCGAGTATTTTGTCAGCTACTACGATTACTATCAGCCAGAAGCTTATATTCCAGTTAGCGATACTTATATAGAGAAAACAGCTTCAATTAATGATGAAATTGATATGTTACGGCACTCAGCGACGCGATCGCTTTTTGAACGCCGTGATGTCATTGTTGTTGCTTCCATTAGCTGCATCTACGGTTTGGGAATGCCAGCAGAATATCTAAAAGCTGCCATCCCCCTCCAGATAGGTATGGAAGTTAATCAACGCCAGATTTTGCGGGATTTGGCATCGGTTCAATATAGCCGCAACGATATAGAAATGGGTAGGGGAAAATTTCGCGTCCGGGGTGATGTCTTAGAAATTGGACCAGCGTACGAAGACCGAATTATTCGTGTAGAATTCTTTGGCGATGAAATTGACGCCATTCGTTATATTGACCCGGTGAGTGGTGAAATTCTCAAAAGTATGGAAGCGGTAAATATCTACCCTGCACGTCACTTTGTCACTCCAGAAGAACGGTTAGAAGTAGCTTGTCATGACATTGCAGCCGAATTAAAACAGCAAAAATTAGATTTTGAATCAGCAGGAAAATTATTAGAAGCGCAACGTATAGATCAGCGCACACGTTATGACCTGGAAATGTTACGTGAGGTGGGTTACTGCAACGGAGTAGAAAACTATTCTCGTCACTTAGCAGGAAGACAAGCTGGAGAACCGCCAGAGTGTTTAATTGATTATTTTCCCAAAGATTGGCTATTAGTTATAGATGAATCTCACGTTACCGTGCCACAAATTCGTGGTATGTACAACGGCGACCAAGCTAGGAAGAAAGTGTTAATTGAGCATGGATTTCGTCTTCCTAGTGCTGCTGATAATCGTCCTTTAAAGGCAGAAGAATTTTGGCAAAACGTGAATCAGTGTATTTTTGTTTCTGCAACGCCAGGAAATTGGGAATTAGAAGTTTCTGAAGGTCATATAGTTGAGCAAGTAATTCGACCAACTGGTGTAATTGATCCAGAAATTTCTGTGCGTTCGACAGATGGACAAATTGATGATTTGTTAGGAGAAATTAAAGATAGAGTTGACCTCCATGAGCGAGTGTTAATTACCACATTAACTAAGCGCATGGCGGAAGATTTAACAGAGTATCTGCAAGACCACAGTATTCGAGTACGATATTTACATTCCGAGATTAATTCAATTGAACGAATTGAGATTTTGCAGAACTTGCGTGAAGGTACATTTGATGTCTTGGTCGGCGTGAACTTGCTGCGGGAAGGTTTAGATTTACCCGAAGTTTCCTTAGTAGCAATTATGGATGCGGATAAAGAAGGTTTCTTGCGAGCCGAACGCTCCTTAATTCAAACTATTGGTAGAGCCGCGCGTCACATTCGGGGACAGGCAATTTTGTATGCCGATAACCTGACACAGAGTATGATTAAAGCTATTGATGAAACAGATAGGCGTCGTGGGATTCAAACGGCACATAATCGACTTCATGGCATTACACCGCAACCAATTATAAAAAAATCGAGTAACGCGATTTTATCGTTTTTAGACGTATCCCGACGGTTGAATGCAACTGACTTGAAAATAGTAGATGAACATATAGATGAACTGCCATTAGAACAGATTCCAGGGTTAATTACTCTGTTAGAAACACAAATGAAAGAAGCAGCGAAGAAACTGGAATTTGAAGAGGCGGGAAAATTACGCGATCGCATCAAACATCTGCGAGATAAATTATTAGGACGTTAACGTAAAGTATATGTATCGTCTGAGGCGATTATTCATCACCGAGTAAATACAACTCTCATGTCAAACACTGTCATTAGTCATTTGTCATTAGTATTTCAAAGGACAGATGACCAATGGCAAAGGACAGTCTTAACGATTGCAATTTACAATCTAGACGCGCATCAGCTTAACCGCATTCACAAACTTGTTCAAGAACATCAAGAGCAATTGCTAGTAGGCTGGAATGACTTCTTTAACGACTGAACTGCTTGAAATACCCACGATTCAGCAAGTGGCAATTACAGATGACACCCTTTCTGCGGATTTATCCGATGGGCGCACTATATCTGTTCCATTAGCATGGTATCCTCGCCTATTACATGGATCAGTCGAAGAACGCAACAACTGGCGCTTCATCGGTGGCGGTAATGGAATCCACTGGGATCAGCTTGACGAAGACATTAGCATCAAGAATCTGATTGTTGGACAACCATCAGGAGAAAGTCAAAAATCCTTTCAGAGGTGGTTAAGTAATCGGATAGCAAGAGTCTAACAAGTCGCTGCACCGGAACGTATTGATAGCGATCGCATACTCTAAGTCAGGTATTATTGAGTACTGGATTTTAGATGTCAATGGATGCAAGTTGTATATATATCGTCTTCCCAGTCCAGACGGATATCACAGTGAGAGGAGACTTGCAGAGGATTTGACAATTTCACCTTTAGCCTTTGGTGATTGTGCGACGCCGAATAGCCCATTTGTACCCACAAATGTAGTTTGAAACCAAAGTTACTGAAAATTGAATAGATATTAAGTGGTTTTACATAATCTACAAACCACCTGTTGGTATATTTCAGCGTAAACCTAGAAGTAAAAAACCAGAGCCATTCTAAAGGAGGAATAGCAATGAAAAGTAGTTTGTGGGCTATTACGTTGAGCCAAACTTCTGAAGAGAGTCTTGAGGAAAGGGTTGCTTTAATCGCGGATTACCTTGCAAAGACCTACAAAGATGCTCAGTGGGAGATTTCAGATTTAGATGCAACAGGGAAACAAGGCGGAAGGTTAACCTTGCAGCTAAATGATGAACAGCAACTGTATTTATCATCCTCTGAATTTCTAGCTATTTTGAAGGAAGATGGTCAAGTGATCGATTTAGATGCAGCAATGCTTCTAAGCAGACAGCCTTTATTCAAGATCATCATTCAGGACGGTTATTCAGTGGATATATTAGGTAGAGGAAAACTCT
Organism: aff. Roholtiella sp. LEGE 12411; assembly: GCF_015206995.1. Taxonomy (GTDB): domain Bacteria; phylum Cyanobacteriota; class Cyanobacteriia; order Cyanobacteriales; family Nostocaceae; genus Komarekiella. Next base: position 33,194 of record NZ_JADEXR010000019.1, read on the forward strand.
TACCAAGTGATGTTTTGGGGGCATATCAGACATCTGATCCTAAACTTTTTCTATGGAAACAAATCGATGGGTCTGGCCGTATTAAGCTTGTCTGTGAGAATCGGAGATGTTCTGCGGTGGCTGATCTCAATCGTTAGCTGACTTAGGTTATCTGTTGAGGCATGACCGGAAAGTTTCTGTGAGAAGCGATCGCCCCACAACAACCCCCTAGTAAAAAACGGTTGTAAATCGCTGGTGCTGAGTTCAAGGTTGCTTGCTGCCGTTGATTTGAGGCGTTCATGACAAGCTTCGGCGATCGCATCAAACATCTGCGAGATAAAATGTTAGGACGTTAACGTAAATTTTATGCTCACCAATATTCGCCTAATTAGTGTTCCAGAATATCACAAAATGGCGGAAACGGGAATTTTTCATCCTGAAGAACGCTTAGAACTAATAGCGGGACAAATTGTCAGAATGTCAGCAAAAGGAACTGCTCACGAATCAGCAATTACCCGCACAGAAAGGTTATTACGTCAACGCTTGGGTGACAAAGTTTTATTAAGAATCCAGTCACCAGTCCAACTTGACGATTACTCGGAACCAGAACCAGATATTTCAGTGGTGAAGCTTAATTCATTAGATTATGATGATCACCATCCTGATGCTTCTGAAGTATTTTTACTGATTGAAATAGCTGATTCTAGTCTCAAGTACGATCGCGAATTAAAAGCGATCGCTTATGCTAAGTCAGGTATTATTGAGTACTGGATTTTAGATATCAATGGACGCAAGTTGTACATGTATCGTCTCCCTAGTCCAGACGGCTATCACAGTGAGAGCATACTTGCAGAAGATGTGACAATTTCACCTTTAGCTTTTCCTGATTGTGCGATTACAATTCGGGAATTATTGCGAAAAGTCTAGAAGGCGATCGCCACAAAGCATCTGCGGCTTAGTCAGGGTAGCAATAAGAAGAACACCCTGTTTTCGCTATCCTAGAAAAGTAAATCATTCCCCAATCGCGCCGATGGTTGCTTTACCCGATCACATTTCGATGAGTGCAGAAGAATATCTAATTTGGGAACCCACCCAAGAGCAACGCTACGAGTATTGGGATGGCGAAGTTGTAGCGATGAGCGGTGGGACACGCAACCATAATCGGGTTTCTGCAAATTTCTTTAAGCTTTTAGATGATGCCCTAGCCGAGCGCTCCTGTGAAGTATACATTGTAGATGTGAAGGTTCAGGTAGAACCGGGGCAAAAGTATTTTTATCCAGATGTGGTAGTAACTTGCGATCAGCGCGATGACGATCCACAATTGGTACAATTTCCCTGCTTAATTGTTGAAGTGCTATCACCTTCAACAGAAGCAGCTGATAGGGGGAAAAAGTTTGCCAAATATCGCCAATCTCCAACCTTGCAAGAATATGTCTTAGTACAAGTAGCTCAACCCGGTGTGGAAGTGTTTCGGCACAACGAACAGGGAAAATGGGTGCTGTCGGAGTATAATCTGGATGAGATATTGCGACTGGAATCGGTGGATGTGGAAATAGCGATCGCCCATTTGTACCGCCAAGTGCAGTTTGAAACCGAAGCCATCGAAAATTGATTAGTATTGAGTAAATCAAGACCATCCTCGCAGAGTTTTATGTACCTGCGCCAGATACCACATATAATCATCAATTTTGTAATTATCAGCAGCCTTAACTATGTACTCTTGAGCCAAATCAATATTATTCTCGGCTTCGTAATACAATCCTAAGTAAAGATGAGTATAAAAATTTCCCTTTTTCCCTTCTAATTGTCCAACAGTTAAAACATCATTTGGTGTACAATTACCTGCATATAAATCATACACGCACTGCATAACGCGTCGTGGGTCATTTTTCACAGTTAGTAAAGAATTACGTGCCTCTTCAATACCTAACGAACGCGCTGTGCAGAGATATCGCCAAACTGTTTCTTCTACGTCTTGGGCGTTTACTGTCAAATCGATCTCAAACTGTTGAGCACCTTCGGCAAATCTTTCTGCATAATAGTACGATAAACCACGTTGCCACAGGTAGGGTTTGAGACTAGCATCTAGTTGCTCTGCCATGTCGAAATCTTGAATAGATTCATTAATCTTGGCAAGCTGGAAGTTTACCATACCTCGGCGAATGTAAGCATTGGGATTTTTCGGCTGATTGTGGATGATTTCATTCCACCGTTTGAGTTGATTTTCTAGGGAATTGGATAGAAACATGAGTTTGCCAAACCTATATGCATTTAACTAGCATATTTTCAGCCTTACAGATAATTAGTCAATCCCTATGAGGCAAGTTTTGTCATACTAAATTCTTGGTGTTATGTTTCCATCTTCTCATGACCAGCATTATCGAATTTCCTTGGCAGCAAGAGGCAATTATTTGCCACAGTCAACGCTTAATGAGCAGTTTTCAGCATTGGATAGGGGATTGTTTGCTGAATATCAATGCTTCTTCACCGCAGGAAAAAGCCCAAGCTCTATTTGAAGCACCCTTTGTATTAGTTTCTCACGGGATTGAATCAGATCCAATTTTCAACTATGGCAATCGCAAAGCACTGGAACTATGGGAGCTTTCTTGGAAAGAATTTATCAGAATGCCTTCTCGGAAATCAGCTCAAAAAGTAGTGCAAGAAGAACGCGATCGCCTCTTGGCAGAAGCGGCAACCAAAGGCTTTATCAGAAACTATTCCGGTATCCGCACTTCTAGTAATGGTAAACGTTTCTACATAGAAGATACTATTTTATGGAACGTATTAGATGAACAAAATCAGCACTGTGGTCAAGCTGCTTTCTTTTCTAAATGGAAGTTTATTACATGACCACTACCTTATAAATTTTCTGGAGCAATTCCCCTTGTTTGCAATCGTGCTAACAAATCTTGATATCGCTGTCGTTCTTGTTCCAATTCCAGAAGTGCAAAAAATCAACTATTTTACCTAATCAGTAGCAACAACTAAATCCAAATTTGTCCATGAGGTAGAAGAAACAACTGGCAAAATTCAGTACTGTGAAGTTAGTTGCTCAAAAATCAGGAAAATCGTCTGTGGTTCCAATTAGAGATAATAATCCCATAACAATCACGCCTTATGTCACTTTTGGGTTGATTGCTGCCAATGTCATCGCTTTTCTTTATGAAGCAAGTCTTCCTCCCCAAGTATTAAATGGATTTTTACACCTTGCGGCTGTAGTGCCACGAGAACTTACCTTAAGCTTTGGCGGGATCTCTGTGAATCAACCAGTACCAGAGTGGGCAACTTTGATTACCTCCCAGTTTCTGCATGGCGGGTTGTTGCACTTAGGTGGCAATATGTTGTTCCTTTGGATTTTTGGTAACAACGTTGAAGATAAATTGGGTCATGCTAAATATTTGCTTTTCTATCTATCTTGCGGTGTTTTGGCATCGTTGACTCAGTGGTACTTTGCCCAGAGTTCTAGCATTCCTTCTTTGGGTGCAAGTGGTGCGATCGCTGGCGTTATGGGAGCATATATTCTTCGTTTTCCCAACGCCGAAGTTATCGGTGTAGTACCTTTAGGGTTTTTCTTCCCTACCTTCCGCGTCAGGGCATATTTCTTTTTAGGATTTTGGTTTCTCCAGCAATCTTTCTATGGACTTGCCAGTCTAGAAACACCTACCAATATTGGCATGGAAAGCGGTGGTATCGCTTACTGGGCCCACGCAGGTGGTTTCATCTTTGGGGCAATTCTCGGCCCGCTGTTGGGTTTATTTAGCGACAAATCTAACGAAGAATCTTGGTACAGGTAGTTCTTCAAGGTATCATGGGAGACTTTGAATCAGCATAATTAATTTAACAGGTGGAATTCCTAAACTTCCAACTGCCAGTCACACACGATATATTGCAGTTAATTGATAATTAGGAAAAACACCTGTGTTTCCCCTCTACGACGAAAATCCGACGCGAACCACCCCATATTTCACCTATGGGTTGATCGGGATGAATATTTTAGTTTTTCTTCACGAAGTGAGTCTATCCAATGAACAATTAGAACAGTTTTTCCAGCTGTATGCCGTAGTCCCACGAGAGTTAACCACCGACTTATCCGGGGAATGGATAACTTTAATTACGTCACAGTTTTTACACGGAGGTTGGTGGCATTTAATATCGAATATGATATTTCTCTGGGTTTTTGGCAACAACATTGAAGACCGTTTAGGTCATTTCAAATATCTGATTTTTTATTTGGCGTGCGGTGCTTTAGCCGCCGCGTGCCAGTGGTTTATTGGCATAGATTCTGCTATTCCTTCTTTAGGGGCAAGTGGTGCGATTTCTGGGGTTTTGGGTGCATATATCATTCGCTTTCCCCATGCTAGAATTACAACCTTAATCTTCTTAGGTTTTTTCGTAACTACAATTAGCGTTCCGGCACTGGTAATGATCGGAATTTTCTTTGTACAAAATGTAATATCCGGTCTTGCTAGTCTGCAAGCAGCTGCCAATATGAGTGTCGAATCAGGTGGAGTTGCCTACTGGGCACACATCGGCGGCTTTGTTTTCGGGATGATCCTCGCGCCCTTATTTGGATTGTTTAGGGACGATTAATAGTAATGGGATATACGAGTAACTGGGGACTAAATGCTTCCCAGTACCCACTACCCAATGCCCTATTCCCTTAGTTTTTACTGATGCCCGCTGACACTTCTTCAATTTCCGTTTCTGCTTGAGGTGAAGTGGCTCTGGATTGAATTGGTTTAGGTATGGCTACCGTGATATCAGCACCATTGATAATTGCTCCTAATAGCCCTAACTCAGATTCAACTAATTGATCAATAGCTTCACCCAGCATGTTTTCTTGTGTAAAGTTTGGTCGCGCTACAAGCACTATACCATCGCTGTAGGGTTGAATTAACAAGGGGTCATTGGATAAGCTCAGAGGATTAGTATCTAAAATGACCAGATCATAACGCTCACGGACATCCTCCATTAGTCGCCGCATTTCGCTTGATTCAAGAATAGCAGCCGATTGACCCACAGGCCCAGGACTGGGAATAATGTATAAATTTTCTACATCAGGAACTAACCGGATACATTCACTCAAGCTGGCGTAATAACGCAGGGGTTCAATAGTGGCATCGGGGTCAGCGGTTACTTTTAAGGATGCACAATGGGAAGGCGATCGCAAATCTGTTTCAATAATCAACGTTCTTTTGCCAGCACGGGCAGAAGCTATGCCTAAGTTATAAGCACTCACCGTCTTACCCTCTTGACTATCGGTGCTAGTAATTAGCACCACCTTCAAGTCTCTACCACCAATCCGGCGCAAATTACTGCGGAACTTTTCGTAAAATTCCAAATAAGGAGAATCGGGGGAAAGTACCACTGGAACTGCTTCTTTGTCCAAATCATCAACTGGCATTAAAGGCAACTCTCCCAGCAGTGCCACTTCCCGTTGCTTGAGACTTTCGCGGATATCTTCCTTGGTTTTGTAAGTGCCTTCCAGCGACCCCAGCAAAAATATCACCCCACCACCAACCAACAAACCCAGGAAACCACCAACACCTAGAGTAACAGGTACACTCTTAGGGGGTTTAATGTCGGCTGTGACTGTGGGAAGTCTAGCAACGCTGAGGCTACTGATGGTTTCCGCCTCTGCGGTCTTAGCATCGGTTAGCTTCGTCTGCATTTGGTCATAGACAGCTTTTTTAAGTCCAACCTCTTGTTCTAAGCGCGATCGCTCCAATTGCTTATTAGGTATTAAAGAATACTCCTGTCGTAATTGAGCCTCCTGTTGAACTTCTTGAGCTAGTTGTTGTTGCAGCGTCTCCTGTTGGGTCTGCAAAGCCACCATCTGGTTGGCCAATTCCTGACGTGCTGGGTCTAAGCTACTTTGGGTGCGAATATCTGCAACATTACCCCGCAGTGGAGCCGCTGTACCACCACCACCCAACACCTCAGCCGCACGTTGTTGCAGTAATTCCTCAGAAGCTTGTTTCTGACGTTGCAACTGAATCATTGTTGGGTGTTCAGGTCGTAAATCTTTCCTGAGAACAGCAATTTGCGCCTCAGTTTGATAAATTTGTGCTCGTAAATTGCCAATAATTGGATCAGCGCTTAAAGCTGAAGAAACATAAGCCTGTCCAACTGTTAAACCTAACTTATTTTCTAAAGAACGAATTTGGGCATCGACTCCAGAAACAGTTAATTGAATCTGCCGTTGCAGATTTTGGCTAGCAGTAACCCCGTTTAGCAAACTGCCATTTTCAGCAGCCAATATTGCGGTTCGCTCTATGCGATCGTACCGTTCTAGTTTTTGCTCAGCAACTTGTAGTTCTCGTTTAGCCTGTGGTAAGCGCTCGTCAATTTTTTGAATAATCGCTTTTAATCGCCCAGTATTAATATCACCACTTAACTTGATCATTGCTTGCATCAATTCGACCAAGATCTCTGTAGCTCGCTTGTCGTCAGTATCTTTATATTTCATTTCCAGAATTGTGGATTCTAATTCTCCAGTCCTGGGGTTTTTTTTAGGTAGAATTAGGGCGACACTTGTACCAATCTTTGTTGGTTTGATATTTACTTTCGCTGCCACAGCTTCAATTATCTGGTCTGATAGCAAAACTTGCTCGTTCAGTTCCTTTCCTTGCTGCTGAATTTCACTACCAGTTGCAGAGAAAGAAACTGGCGGGCCAGTGTAGGTAAGCGCGGCAGATGCTATGTAGCTAGCGGGTGGTTCTGGTTGCATAGCCACCACTGTTGACCCCGCTACAACTAAAGCAAAACTAGCTAATCCAATCCACTTGTACTTATCAAAAGCAATAAGATAGCGCTTAACAATTGGTGGGGTCATGGCAGATGCATCTGGTTAGTTATTAGTTAATAGTCATTAGTCATTTGTTAAGAGTCAAAGGTCAAGAGTAGAGATCCGATTATACTCTTACGAAAAGCCGCTCTTTGAGGGTCTACGCATCTGTACAGGAGTCAAGGGTCAGTTGTCATTTGTCTTGATTTATTCTTTTCCTGCGGCCTTTGCTATCCCCGCTTCTTCATCTCCCTTATCACTTCTGGTGATCAGGAGGGATGAGGTTAGAGTAACTAATCAGACCCACCACCAGTAAAGAATTCAAAGAAGCGGATAAAGCTTTGAATATTAAAGAATGGTTGAGTAATTGTACTGATGGCATTAGTAATTTTAGCTATGAGGTTCCGACCAACAACAATAACATCATTATCTTGAAGCGGCACATTTTGAGACGCATCACCTCCGAGAGCCTTTTGAGCATCAAGTGTCTGTGTAACAGCTTTGCCTCGTTCTGGATCGAAGCGCACTAAAGCAATTTCCCGGAGGTTAGCAGTGTCGAGATTTATTCCTCCCAAAGCATCTACAAACGTACTACCATTAGGCAGTGCTTGAGTGGCAATTCCTCCCGCAGCATAGTTTAAAACTCGGACTCTAATCTGCGGTACAGCCAAGGATGAACGTGCTACCAAATTGCGATCGTAACTATCATCAGTGCCAACTTCACGACGCGGTACACTTATCGCATCCCCATCTTGCAGACGTAAATTAGGTGGTGAACCGCCACTTTGCAATGCTGCATACAGGTCAATAGTTTGTGAAACCACAGAACCATCCATCAACTTCCGACGTACTTGCACTTGCCGCAGATCTGCGGTCAAGGTTGAACCACCAGCTATCAGCAGGGCATCAGCAACACGAGGTGTTCCCGAATTAATAGGATAAATTCCTGGTCTAAATACTTCCCCGCTAATAGTAACTTGAACTGGTCGCGTCCCTGCCAAGGATACTACCACAATTGGATCAACGAAAATGCGACTTAAGCCTAAGCGAATTTTTTCTTGAGCTTCTTCTAAACTCAAACCTTCTAAGGACACAGTTCCCACTTGGGGCACTACAATATTACCTTCTGGACTAATTGCGGCTTGAAAACTAAAGTCTGGACGCTGCCCTACTAGTGATAAAACTATGATTGGATCAATTACATAACGATTTAAGCCAGAGCGAATTTTTGCTTGTGCTTGTTCTAAAGTTAAACCTTGTAAGGACACAGTTCCTAGTAGGGGCACGACAATGTTGCCTTCTGGATTAATTGCAGCTTGAAAACTCAAATCAGGAAAACGCTGAACAGCAACGCTAATTGTATCTCCTATTCCTAAACGGTAAGGCCCAACGGGGCGCTGAAGTACAACACCAATTACATCTCCTGGCCCTAAGAGATAGCGGCTCAGTTGAGGGGAAACTTCGTCGTTTGCACCAGGTGGTACAACTTCAACACCTAGGGGAGGCGAGGGGGGTTGCCCTGGTGGTTGTCTTTGAGATGGTAAGGGCTGGGCAACAACAAGTTGGATGGGTGTTGTTAAATAAACGCCTACCTGAAGACTGACAAGACACAGGGCACTGAATGCACGCATATGAGAACTGGGAGCTATGAACATCGGTGCAGTAATGCTGAACTAAGAATCGGTTGCGCCGAGTGGTTATTTTACTCTGTAAACAGTCATAATGTCTCTTTTATTTGCAACAACTGTATTAAATCGACTCAACCCTAGTGAACTTGTTCCAAATGCTTTGGTGAATACTTGTGACTTGAAAGTTGTCAAGCTACACTATAGTGTTGCGATGACGTTTTACGTTAGGGAAACTCGAACTAAATGACCGTGCAAGCGTTGATCGCCGAGTCAAAAGATCAGTTGCTATAGCTGTAACTTATTCTACAAAGCAGTTGCCATCAATGCAGCTTGCACCGCTTCTCCAATAGACTGGGCTAGAGACCACAATTTTTCTACCTGCCCTAAAGGCTCCATTGGAATGATAATACTCACGCCCACCCAAGGAGTACGTTTCTTATGCCACTGTGCCCATTGATCTGCCAAGAACCAGTGTAAAGGTGATGGATTGCCACCTTCTGGCAGAGCGTACCATTGCAAAACAGCAAAAGTTTGCTGTGGTGTAGAGGCACGAAAGAATCTAGCTTCTACTTTTGTTTCGGTATTAGATCCCAACTTTCGAGGCTGTTTCACAGTAAATTCGGCAGAGCGATGTTGAGCTATATCCCACTTTTTCCAGCGCGACCTTCCCCAACCGTTAATCTCTGTCCACTCCACCTCAGGTTGATCCATAGGGCCATTTTGTGGCAATAAAAGCAGGATGGCCTGGGCTTCAGACCCTTGTTTTTTAATTACCTGCAATGACCATTTTCGCTCGCCAATTTGTTGTTCTGCTTGTTCAATAGTTTGCCAACCAGGAAGGATTAAACCAGTCTTGCGTATGTGTCTTAATTCATTAAGGCTCGTAACAGGTGGTGGCTGTTTCCATTGCCAGCGTCCTGTCAGGTATCCGGGAATCCCTCCTATGGCTAATAGCAGTAGCAATAACAAAAGTGCTGCCACCTGACTCAATTGGTTTTCCTTGAAAAACTTGGATAAGGAAATCATCAGTAAAATTTACAATACTTAGACAAAATTTTACTTTAAAAAATAACACCATGAGTTCAGTGATATTGACAATGTAACCTGATCTTAATTGTTTTGGCAGAGGAGCCAGGAGAAAGGAGATTCCAACTCGTGGCTTCTGACTCCCTTTTAATTTTCCCCTTGTTACTGAGTTTCTAGAGATGCTGAAAAATAGTTATTAATCCGATTGAGCAAAGGTACTAATAACAGCAGCATACAAGCAGAGTAGAAGTCTCCACCCCAACCTTCATGCAGCCATTGAAAGGCTGCTTCTTGACCTGTGCCGTGAAAGAAGGTAAGTAAAGTATTGCGAACGATATTGGCACTAATGCTAATGATCACAGCAATAGATAAAAACCAAATAGTTGTGCGGCGTGAAGATAAAGCACCCGTCCAATAAAGCAGCATTAAGCAGACGTAGAGAGTAGTAAATAACATTTTCAGTCCAGCACAGTAGGGGGCAACTTCCACAATTCGTCCTCCTACGTATAAATTGATCTCATCAACTACCACTTCCATACCAAACTGATTCAGTATGAAGCCCGCGGTTCCAGCTATGAAGCTTTGCAGAGGCAAAGTATAGGGTGCAATCAGGTAGGGTAATGCTGTTGGAGTTGCCAGAAATACTAACAACAGGGGGAATCCTTGCGATCGCAAACCTGGTATTCCCTTAAACCACAAACACAATCCTGCCAGTATAACGGGCAAGGAAAGGTTAACCCACTCTGTAACACCGCTAAGATAAAAAACTCCGCCTATCAGCAAGAAGACACCGCCCAACGGATGGATAATATCTGGCAATCGTCTCCACTGTTTTCGGTTCAACCACCCCAGGTAAGTGGCAAATGGCAGGCCAATAATACCGTGGCTGAAATATTCATGCTCTGTACTGATGTTTTTGTGCAGCCAACCATCCAACCAATGTAGTAATACAGGAGCATAAAGCAGCACCAAAACGCCTAAGATAGCTGGACTGAAAATGCCTGGCGCGTTTCTGTTTTTAACCTGTTGTTGGAATGCCATGATTTTAAGCAATTCAAGATTAAAAATTAACAACTCAATAACTGTTAGCTGATGCGATGTCTGTCTTGAAAAGTTCAGAGCGGCGGTTGCTTTCCGACGCAAGGCGACAGAAACACACTGGCTCGACTTTTCGCTACGACGGGCTACGTCTACGCAAAGTGTGCCTTATTATTCAATCATACTTAGAGTATCCAGGGGAGATGTTTCCTTTACAAACCCCTGATCAACTTAATAGGCGATCGCTAATATCATCTACGATTTATGCTGCTATGCTGCCAACCACAGCAGAAGATGGATCTGAATGAGAACCTATTGAAACTACATCAGCGATCGCTGCTACAACTTCTTTGACTTGGCTGCTACTCAAACCAGGATACATCGGTAACGATAATATTTGCTTTGACAGCTTTTCCGCTTGCGGGAAGTCCCCTTGTTGATAGCCTAAGCTGGTGAATGCTGGCTGGAGATGACAGGGAATTGGGTAGTGAATACCAGTTTGAATTCCTGCTGCTGTTAGTTTTTCTTGGAGTTGCTGGCGTTCTGTGCGGCAAGTATCGTCAACTCTGATCACATAAAGATGATAAACGTGTCCTGTATCACTTTGGTTTTGTATAGGGATAATGCCAGCATTTGCTAAGGGTGCTAGTTCCATATCGTACTGCTGGGCAATAGTCAGGCGATCGCGATTCCACTGTGGTAAATATGGTAATTTTTGGTGCAAGACAGCCGCTTGCATGGTGTCCAAGCGACTATTCGTTCCTGATTCAGTATGATAATACTTTTGTGATGCACCATAATTCCGTAAGCGCACCATCTTCTGGGCTACATCGGAATCTCGCGTCAGCAACATCCCCCCATCCCCAAATGCGCCCAAATTTTTGCTGGGATAAAAACTAAAAGCTGCTGCTATTCCTACTGAACCAGCATGAAACCCCTCTCTTTCTGCTAGGTGTGCCTGTGCCGCATCTTCAAAAACTAGCAGCTTATAGGCATCCGCAAAGTCTAATAGCTGCCGTGGTGATACCATCTGACCATAAAGATGTACAGGAATAATTGCTTTGGTCTTTGGTGTAATTGACTTTGTAGCTGCTTCTAAGTCAATTAAAGCTGTTTGGGAATCGCAATCTACAAGAACAGGCTTTGCGCCAGCACGTAGCACCCCAATCAAAGTTGCTATGAAGGTGTTGGCTGGTAAAATCACCTCATCGCCAGCTCCAATATTACATGCTTGCAATCCGAGGGCGATCGCATCGGTTCCTGATGCAACACCAACTCCATACTCTGTCCCCGATGCTACTGCAAAAGCTCCTTCAAAATCTGAGAGTGCTTGCCCTAAAATAAAATCTCCCTGTTCTAATACAGCATGAATTGCCTGTTGTAGTTGCGTTTGAATCGGTTGATGTTGTAATTTAAGGTCTACAAAAGGAATTCTAATAATCATTTTATTCATCACTCTTTGTCCTCAAAATGCAAATATTAAAATTCTGCTTAATCAAAGTTAATCTATTTTTAGTTGCCCGTAAATGTTAATATAAATATACTTACTAAAAACCATGAAGTTTTTGACGAAATTGGTGCAACTTGAAAAACAAACTTACATAACAATTTTATTTAAATTAATTTTTTACAAAATCATCTTTATTTGTTTATTTTTTAGATATTTCACGACCACTTAAAAATCATAATTATTATCTGAGCAAGGTTGCTTTTAATAGACTATTAAAATGTGACCGACCAATGATTAGGACAAGATGGGCGAAGATATTAAATTTATCCCAACAAGGTAATTAAAATACTTTCACTAATAAATTATTTAGGATTTATTGCCTGCATCTAGCTTTCCAAATATCCAGAAAATTTAAATTAGTGATTATTTATAAATTAAAGTTATTTACAGTAAATTTACGTTTATTATATAGACAATAATTTTACCTTCCATGCATAAGAATGATACACCCTTTGTATTGTATCCTTAGCGTTATGTTACCCTTGCTTAATCCAAAACTAACGTTGTCTGTTTGCAAAATATAAAGCAATACAGATAATATCAGTGCTGAGTAGAACATTCAGCACCAGTGGATAGGAATTATTGGAGACTGCATTGCCTGGTTAAGGCTGAGGGTGAAAAATTTTGCCCTAAAATTGTTTATTGGAGGCGAAATTAGGGAATGCTTAAAAATAGCAATTGATAACTCAAAATATAGTGGTTATATCAATTACAGTATCGAGCAATTATCAAGGTAGCAGTGGCAATGGTAGAGCCTGAAAACAAATTATTTGCCCTAAAGGATGGTTGGACTTCTCAAGAAACAAGAGAACAACAACGCCTCAAAGCTTTGTCTGAATTAGGTTTGCGGCAACCAGAAACAATTCCGGTCTTTGAAGAAGCCACTCAAACTGCTGCTCACTTTTTGGAAACCCCAATTTCAATTTTGGGATTTGTAGATCAAGGACGGCATTGGTTCAAATCAGCGGTAGGCTTATCCAGGCTGGGATTAATGAATCATTTGGCACAAAACCGTCAACTTTTACGCCAGGAATCTTTTTGCACACAGGTAGTAGAGAGTTATCAAATATTTGTAATTAATGATACTCATAAGCTTACAGATTCAGTACTTGCTAGCAGTAAATTGGTGCAAGATTATGGCATTCGTGCTTATTTAGGAGCGCCACTGATTGATGCTTCGGGAAATTGTTTAGGTGCATTAGCAGTAATGGATTTAGTGCCGCGTAACTTTACAATTCGAGACATTGAGTTTTTACAAATCATCGCTCGTTGGAGCATGAGTGAATTTGAGCGCAACCGACTGCTGCAAGGAAAACTAGAAACAAGCCCTTCCAAGAGTGCTCCTATACTGTCATATAATGACGATCATACTGCTGACCTCAGAATCACCCCACCCACTTTAGACCAAGACTCTGTTTCTACTAAGCAACTGAAACTAGAACTTTTGCAGCAGCTAACTCAGGAGTTGCGTACACCTTTAACATCTGTGCTAGGCATGGCTAGTGTTCTGGGACGTGAGATTTACGGGCCTTTGACAACTAAGCAGAGAGAATATGTAGAGATTATCCAACATAGTGGTCGGTACTTGCTTTCGTTAGTAAACGAAATTACCGAACTTGGTACTCTAGAGCAAAACTCAGATGTACTGAATCTAGCTCCTGTGGATATTGAAATGCTGTGTCAACAAGCTATCAATACTCTAGAAGAAGTGGCTAACCGTCGCGACCAAGATATTCGCCTATCTATAGAACCGGGACGTAATCGCATTTGTCCTTTGGATAAAGACAAGGTGCGGCAAATTCTCTATCACCTGGTTTTTAGCGTGATTCAACTTTCTGCTACAGGTAGTATTGTTCGTATTCATGTCTCTTACAAGGAAGATACGCTTCACATTACTATCTGGGTTTCGCATCCCTGGCTGGGAGACGGTATGACTGAAGTCGATCCCTATTTTCGCTTTAATCCCTTGTCGAGACTGGATCTCTCTGGTGAAACAGTAACTTATAATACTCATCTAGAAAGTCAAGATCAACCAGATATCTTACCAGCAGCAGTGGACAAGTCAAAAGATTTGAGTGATTCTCACTCAAGTATCTTTGCTGTTACTTCAGCCATAGATTTAACTAAACCACATGGAAGTCTGTCCCGTGAAAGCTTAGGTCTGTTGCTTAGCTGTCAGCTAGCAGAACTGCATGGCGGACAAATTTCCATTCAAGGTTCACCAGAATCAGGATATCGTTACGTACTTTCTTTGCCATTACAACTAGCTGCTGCCTCAGAAGCAATTAATGATGTCTGATGACCAACCCTATAGATGTCTTCAATTAGTAATGCCTGTAATGCTTTGAAACTATAGGTAATAGCTGAGGGCTACTAACAAGAGCGCCCATCAAAAATTACCAACTTGCAATCTACATTATTACCTTTTTATAGCTACCCGCATTATGATTAAGTCCAAGTTCTGTGGCGACATGCTAATTGATCACATCGTTTTTTATGAATTTAGTCTGGCAACGATTTACCTTATCATCTTTACCAATTAAAGAATATCTTGCTACCAGTTACCTACACCGTTCCCTAGTAGGACTGTTGCGTTCCTGGCGGCAAACTAGCGTCTTGATACAGTGGGGAGAAACAATTGCAGCTGCCTTACTCAGCCTAATATACGCTCTTGCACCTTTTGTTTCAAGCACTTTAGTGGGTTTGTTACTGGTTGCTTGTGTCGGATTTTGGCTTTTATTGACTTTATCTGATGAGGGAACAGCAGCAAATACTACGTCAGTTACGCCCATTCATCTACTGGTATTACTCTACTGGGTAATTGCCGTAGTAGCAACAGCTTTATCACCAGTGAAAAAGGCGGCACTTAGCGATTTAGCAACTTTGACGCTGTATTTAATGCTATTTGCTCTTTGTGCTAGGGTACTAAGGCTGCCTCGCCTGCGGTCTTGGCTGATTATCCTTTACTTACATGTATCGCTTATAGTCAGCGTATATGGACTACGGCAATGGTTTTTTGGAGCTACAGCACTAGCAACTTGGGTTGACCCAGAATCTCCTCTGTCTAAGACTACAAGAGTCTACAGTTATTTGGGAAATCCCAACTTATTAGCTGGATACCTGCTGCCAGCGGTAGTTTTTAGCTTAGTAGCGGTTTTTGCATGGCAAAGCTGGATTAAAAAAGCTTTAGCATTAACCATGCTGATTGTCAATACTGCCTGCCTGGTTCTGACTTTTAGTCGTGGCGGCTGGATTGGACTAGTGGCAGCAGTTTTAACTGTGATGGCATTGCTAGTTTATTGGATAAGTATAGAAATGCCTCCTTTCTGGCGTACTTGGTCGCTGCCAATCGTTTTGGGAGGTTTGATTGGGGTATTGGTGTTGGCGGTGATCTTTGTAGAGCCAGTACGCCTGCGAGTATTCAGCATTTTTGCCGATCGCAAAGATAGCAGTAATAATTTTCGTAGGAACGTATGGGATGCTGTTTTTGAAATGATTCGCGATCGCCCGATTATCGGTATTGGCCCTGGACACAACTCTTTTAACAAGATTTATCCCCTTTACCAACGTCCTCGTTATACTGCTTTGAGTGCCTACTCGATTTTGTTAGAGGTAGCTGTAGAAACTGGCTTCATTGGTTTAGCCTGCTTTCTCTGGTTAATAATTGTTACCTTGAATACAGGATTGATGCAAATAAGACGATTGCGACAATTAAGAAGTGCCGAGGGATTTTGGTTGATTGGGGCGATCGCTACTTTGCTGGGTATGCTAACTCATGGAACGGTAGATACTATCTGGTTTCGTCCTGAAGTTAATACCCTTTGGTGGCTAATGGTTGCTTTAATTGCTAGCTACTGGACACCTTCCGCTCAAAACCAAACTCAAGAACTAAATTCACCTACCTGAGAAGTAGCAGTAAACTAAAAACAGTCAACAGTCAGTATAAAACAACTGATTGTTGACTGTTTTGGAAGTTTTAATTGTCTAGTCCCTGTAGGTGGTAGCCCCGGGGGTATTAGGGTCACGATAACGGGTTGGTTCGTCATTACGCTTTCTACCTGCTAAACCAGCTAAACCTAACAGACCAATTAATCCTAACCAACCCCAATCAAAATCATTGCGCTCATAAGTTGTTGTCCTGGGAGCTGTATTGACTCCAGGATCAGTAGTTGTCTGGGCCTGTGCAGGTAGAGTTAAGGGCATAATTCCCATACTCAAGGTGAGCACGCCCGCGCCAACAGCTTTGGTGAAATTGCGTTTCATCGTGAAAGTCCCTCATGCCATCCGAAGTTATTCACAACTGTATCGAGTTTAAAATTTAATAAAATCAATCTGGAGCTATAAACTGGGCATTTTGTCAACTCACGCTGAGGACATACAACATGCTTTCTACTGCAATCCGTTTCTCACCCTAATGTAGAGTGTAGTATGGCAACACTGACAGTTAATAGTTTTTCATCGCCCTTTGAATATCGCGCTGATCTTGGCGTCGTTTTAGGTCTTCTCGTTTGTCGTAGAGCTTTTTACCTTTGCCAAGAGCTATACTGATTTTCACCCAGCCTCTTTTGAGATACATTTTCAAAGGCACTAAGGTTAAACCTTGCTGTTCGACTTTGCCAATTAGCTTGCGGAGTTCTTGGCGATGTAACAGCAGCTTGCGTGTACGCCGCGGTTCATGATTAAAATATTGACCACTGGCAGTGTAAGGGGAGATATGCACGTTGATCAACCATGCTTCGCCGTTGCGAAGTAAAGCATAGCCATCTTGAAGATTGACTCTACCCGCACGAATTGACTTGACTTCGGTTCCTGTCAACTGAATTCCAGCTTCGTAAGTTTCCAGGATTTCATATAAATAACGGGCTTGACGGTTGTCACTAATAACTTTGTAACCTTCGCTCTTTTCACTCATTGATCATTTTGGATGCGTTAAATGTACCGAAAAAATTGTTTGGATTAACTTTGTGAATTTTTGGGGGGATATTAAACCACTATAAATGCTGATCTGTATATCACTAATTTAGCTTTTCTAAGTTGCCATTGAAAGTTTTTCAATAACTTCAAGTTGCTTGGAGTGTGTAAATATAATCATTATGTTTGTCAATTAGGTGTTGTCAAAAATGAGTAAACACTACTGATGGCTATAGATTTATTTATTTTTAATTACTGAAATTCCAGAAAATTATTGTTTAAGTCAATATTAATTTACATTATGGTGAGTATTTACTCTAATTTTTCGATAAGTTGTTACGAATTATAAAGCTCTTGATTTCTCCTAAGCGTATAAAGCTGAAGTTAGGTTACACTTCGTTAGCGCCTCTTAAATGATTTAAGATTTTCTTTATAAATTAGCCCTAAGGCAGTTATTAGCTGGTAATCCTGTCATAGTATGAAACATAAGAACACTAATATTGTTGCCTGTGTTCATTGATAGTGCTCATAGAAGCAAATTTCTTACTAAAAAAAATGCTAGGGGTCTACTGTCCATGCCCTTGACGATCCTTGTAGTGGATGACGACCTGGGCACTCGTCTGTCTATTAGCGATTATCTTGAACTGTCTGGCTACTCGGTGATCACGGCTAATGACGGTCAAGAGGCTTTGGCGATGGTGGACGAGTACCATCCTGATTTGATTGTCACGGATATCGTCATGCCACGGATGAACGGTTATGAACTGGTACGGCAGGTGCGTCAAAAACCAGCGTTCCGTTTATTGCCTGTAATTTTGTTAACAGCACGAACCAAAACCCAAGAAAGAATTTTGGGCTATCAGTCAGGGTGTGATTTATATTTACCCAAGCCTTTTGAACTAGAAGAGTTAGCAGCAGCAATTCGCAATCTTTTGGAGCGATCGCAAATCATTCAATCGGAGTACCGCTTTTCTCATAAGGAAAAGTTGGGCATTTCCGCTTCCACAAAAGCAGTAGACGCCCATAATTCTCTGTTCACTCAGATTCAACCATCTCAGATGTTCTCAGACCTAACTCATAGAGAACAGGAAGTCCTTGAGCTATTGACTCATGGTCTTTCTAATGCCGAAATGGGTCATCAGTTACACCTTAGTCCTCGAACAGTGGAAAAGTATGTCAGCAGTTTATTGAGAAAAACTTCAACCAGCAACAGAGCAGAGTTGGTGCGTTTTGCGATTAAGCATGGTTTAGTAGAATAAAAATAGAAGTTAAAAGACGCGATTATACTCTTACGCTTAGGCGCTCAGAGAGCGCCTAAGCGTCTGTACAGGAGTTAGAAATGTTAAAGTCCTCACTCCAATAATTACAATCTTCAACCTCCAAACTCTCTACGTTATGGTATTGATTGCTGGGTAGTAACGTATGTGAGCAAACCTTCACAAGCATCAACAAGTAAATCTATCACTTGATTAAATCCTTCTAAACCACCGTAATAAGGATCTGGAACTTCCTTGAGGGTGTGTCGAGAGCAAAAATCGCACATTAAACGCACTTTGTGATGATACTGTCCAGTTTGATCAAGAGAAAGGATGTCCTGATAATTCTCTCGATCCATAGCCAAAATTAAATCAAAATCTTGAAAGTCCGACTTTTTAAACTGGCGTGCTCGACCACGTAATTTAATTAAAAGCTTTTTAGCAGCCGCAGCACTCATGCGTTGATCAGGTGGGCTACCAATATGGTAGCTAGATGTACCAGCTGAGTCGCAAAAGATGCGATCGCTCAAGCCAGCCTGCTCAATTAAATGATTCATAATATTTTCTGCCGATGGGGATCGGCAGATGTTACCTAAGCAGACAAACAGCAGCTTATAAGGCATAAATATTTGATTGTCCGTAAGGATTCAGTCATTTGTCATTTGTCATTTGTCCATAGTTATTGACCAAGGACTAATGACTAATGACTAACAACTAAAATCCAGGAAGTTCCAGTCCACTTGTCAAATCTTCCATACGTTCCCTCATTGTTGCTGTGGATTTGTTGTAGGCGTCTTTCATTGCCACTGCCACAAGATCAGAAAGTACCTCTGCACCTTCTCCTAAAGCATCTGGGGAAATTTCCACTCGCTTGGGTTCTTGGTTGCCACTGACAATTACTTTAACTAAACCACCGCCAGATTCTCCTTGAATCTCCATTTGCTCCAATTCTTCTTGGAGTCGCTTTGCACCTTCTTGAACTTGTTGTGCTTTTTTAAAAGCTTCGGCTAATTCTTTCATTTTTCCTAAGCCAAAGCCGAATCCCTGTCCTTTTCCTGTCATAATTGATTGTCCGCGTGTGCGTTGAATAACAAATCAAATTCAATTATAGATGGGGTGGGCAATTTGCCTCTTTTTTTACCAATAATTAATGCTGGGCAGGGGGCATGGAGCATGGGGCATTGGGCATGAAGCAGGAGAGTAAGGGAGGACAGGAGAAGTTGCAGTCAGTTTTTTCTTCCTCTGCCCTTTTGCTTGTTCAGTTTCCATACCCTTAATTGCAAATTTCAACAAGCACTTTAAAACTCTCCGATCATTTTGACTTCTGGTTCTAACCAAATAGACCAACGTTCTTGAACCTGTTGTTGGATATGCCGAATGAGACAGAAGATATCACTAGCCTTTGCTCCACCACGATTGACGATAAAATTGGCGTGAAGTTGTGCTACTTGTGCTCCACCAATTTGGTAACCTTTTAAACCAGTTTGTTCGATTAACCATCCAGCAGTGTAAGGTTTGGGATTGCGGAACACACTGCCACAACTGGGGAAGTTGTAGGGCTGGGTGTTCAGCCGATGCTTTTTGTGCTGCTTGGTAAGCGCTACAACTTGTGCTGGATCAGCACCTGGCTCAAGCTGGAGGGTGGCTTGAGTGACTATGCGATCGCCGCCTTGTAGTAATGAAGTTCGGTAGCTATAACCTAGCTGTTTAGGTGTAAAAGTTCCCACTGTACCATCAGGTGAAAGTACCTGGGCGCTAACTAACATATCTGCGATACAGCTCTTATGTGCTCCTGCATTCATTACGACAGCGCCCCCGACAGTTCCAGGGATACCAACAGCCCACTCCAATCCCTGCCACCCTAGTTCTGCTACCTGCCATGCCAAGCTGGGAATTGATTCTCCAGAGGCAACGGTTAATTGGCCTGTCTCGGAGTCGAAGTAGCTGTGGCGCAGATGGCGAGTAACAATGACTAAGCCTGGTATACCGCGATCGCTCACTAATAAGTTAGAACCTGCTCCCAGTATTGTTACTATTAAATCATGTTCTTTTGCGTAGTTAAGACTTGCCTGTAACGCTTCTAAGTTTCGGGGAGCAACGTACCATTGGGCTGCTCCCCCAACTCTATAGGAAGTAAACGCTGACAAGGAAGCCTGAGACTTAATCGCACAATCAGTACCAGGTAAATAAATTACCTCACTCTTGATTGAATTAGCTGTTTCTTGTTTCTTTGTATTCAAAGCAGAAGCTATGCAGACGTTTCCAACTGCCTGGGAAATGGTCATCTTTAGTTTAATAGGTAAAATTTTTACATTTTTTACCGTAATAATACGGCAATAGCATAAACCAATGGAACCGTTGGTAGACGGGTGCTTTGCTCAGAAATTAGACCTCGCAACTTATGATGTGGCTTTAGCAGGCTCGCAAAGTGTTGTGATTACTTCGGGAATCACCTGATTCAAGTTTCCAGCTCCTAGAAAAAGTGCCAAATCGCCTGGGTGCAGTGTTTGCAATAAGAATTCGCACACTGAGTCTAAAGTCGGTTGATAAACTACTTGCGGATGCTGCTTGGCAATTTCCGCTGCTAGTTGTTCACCACTGATTTGCCCTAAATTTGGTTCGCCTGCACTGTAAATATCAGTCAGCACAACTAAATCAGCGTGAGTAAAAGATTGGGCAAATTCTTCTAAGAAGGTAAGTGTACGGCTGTAGCGATGGGGTTGGAAGATAGCAACAACTCTTTGTCCTGGTCTTGCCTGTAAACGTGCTGCGGCAAGAGTAGCGCGAATCTCGCTGGGATGATGAGCATAATCATCAATGAAGGTGATACCATCGACTTCACCCCGGAATTCAAAGCGGCGTCTAGCTCCTTCAAAAGTGGCAATGCCTTTGGCGATTTCTCCAAATTCTAAGCCCAAGGCTCGACCAACGGCGACAGCTGCTAGAGCATTACTGAGATTGTGCCGACTAAGCAGCCGCAATTTCAATACACCTAAAGCTTTGCCTCGTTCCCAAACAAGAGCCGTGGTGCCATCAGCACGATAGTCAACATTGGTGACGGTGTAGTCAGCGTCAGTATCTGAGTGTAAGCTGTAGCTGATTGTTGGTTTTAGGCAATCACGTACTGTAGCACAGTCAATACTACCTATCAATATCTTACAACCCTTGGCAAAAGTCTGGAAGATGTCAACTACTTCCTCCAATGTATCGTAGTGATCGGGATGATCAAGTTCAATGTTGGTAATAATGCCAATTTCAGGGGCGTGTTTGACTAGAGAACCATCTGATTCATCTGCCTCTGCTACTAAATACCGACTTTGCCCTAGTCGAGCATTGCCTTCCCAAGCGTTTACTTCCCCACCCACCAAAATGGTTGGGTCTAAACCTGCTTGCAAAAGCATATAGCCAATCATACTACTGGTTGTGGTTTTGCCGTGTGTTCCTGCCACTCCAATGCTGTAGTAATCGGCAATCAAGGCTGCTAGTACATCTGAACGATGTAAAATAGGACAACCTAATTCCAACGCCGCTTTGTATTCTAAATTATTAGTGTTAATCGCTGTCGAACAAATGACTTGAGGCAGTATTGACTTACTAGGAGCAGGCAATTGTTCTTGTGAGTTTAATACTACTCCATTAGCCAATACTTGAGGGCGAAAGAATTCAAGATTGCTTGCTTCTTGTTTGCCAAAAATATGAGCGCCAATAGATTCCAGTTTGTGCGTAATGTGGTTAGGACGAAGATCCGAACCTGATACTGGAAATTGGCGTTTGGCGAGAACGTATGCTAGAGCAGACATACCTATGCCGCCGATACCAATGAAATGAAATGGTCTACCACTAAAGTCTACAGAATTACTCATTTATTACTCCTTTTACACCACACCACACCATAATCACAAATGACACGCGTATCATAACAGGAATTTGATTTTTTACCGTAACTGCTCGTACATCATGTTTATGTTTGATGCTTAGTTGACTTTTATGCTCTGGCTTTGTTTGTTCAGAATGATTTTACCTTGGTTGGAGGTTTTTGCTATTTTTGAACTGTTTTTAAGATTATTCTGAGAATTTTTGCCGCGTCGGGAAATAAATTCTTGTAATGTCAAATACATATTTTTCGTTACCTTACTGGAATTGACTGCGATCGCACATTGTTGGCGAAACTGATTTTAAATTGCATCAAGCCTAGGCGCAAATTGACTTCAATAGTACATTGGTAATGAAACTATTTTTCAATTGCATAAAACCCAGGCGTGATTGGATGCAGCAACTAGCAATTTTTGGTGGCACATTTGATCCAATTCATTGGGGACACCTCCTCATAGCCGAAACAGCTTTGCATCAAGTACCACTAAAAAAGGTAATTTGGGTGCCATCGCTAAATCCTCCTCATAAAGAAGCAGCTTTGTTTGAGCATCGCGTGAAAATGTTGCAAACAGCTACAAAAGATAACCCAGCATTTACTGTCTCACTAGTAGAAGTAAATCGCTCTGGGGTCTCTTTTGGGATAAATACCCTAATCGACTTATCTGCTTTTTACCAAAATACTCACTGGTACTGGATTTTGGGTTTGGATGCTTTCCAAACCTTACCTCGTTGGTACCGCGGACACGAACTAGCACAAATGTGCGATTGGTTAATCGCACCCCGACTGGTAGGTGGTGAGACTATAGCTCAAAGCGAGTTAATCTGCAAGCAAGTGGAGCAACAACTGATGAAGCAGTCGATTACCATTCACTGGCAATTCTTGAATATACCTTTAGTAGGAGTTTCGTCAAGTCTAATTCGCAAACTTTGCTACCAACGCCAGTCAATTCGCTACTTAGTCCCGGAATCCGTCAGAGGGTACATCGCTAACAACAACCTTTACTCAAGCAAATCTGAATAAATTATGTGTTTTTTTCTTGATCCAACACTTTCTGGTTATGAGTGCTCCCCCCCTTTGCGATATGATTGGGGTCAACGATATCAACTTATAAGCATAAATACAGAGGGCAAGACACTGTGATCAGAGTTGCAATTAACGGTTTCGGGCGTATCGGACGTAACTTTGCGCGCTGCTGGGTGGGTAGAGAAAATAGCCAAATTGACCTTGTTGCTATTAATGACACCTCAGACCCTAGAACCAACGCTCACCTGCTGAAATATGACTCAATGCTGGGCAAGATAAAGGGTGCTGAGATTGCTGCCGATGATAACTCTATCATCGTTAACGGTAAGACCATTAAATGCGTGTCTGATCGCAACCCAGAAAACTTGCCCTGGAAAGAGTGGGAAATTGACCTGATCATCGAAGCGACGGGAGTATTTACCAGCAAAGAAGGAGCGCTGAAGCATGTGAATGCTGGAGCCAAGAAGGTTCTGATCACCGCCCCTGGTAAAAATGAGGATGGCACTTTTGTGGTTGGTGTAAATCATCATGACTATGACCACAACAAACACCACATCATCAGTAATGCCAGCTGTACCACTAATTGCTTGGCTCCCATCGCCAAGGTGTTGAATGATAAATTCGGCATCATTAAAGGTACAATGACCACCACCCACAGCTATACTGGCGACCAGCGCTTGCTAGACGCTTCTCACCGGGACTTGCGACGGGCCAGAGCAGCAGCCATAAACATTGTACCCACCTCAACTGGTGCGGCAAAAGCAGTGGCGCTGGTAATTCCAGACCTCAAGGGTAAGCTGAATGGCGTTGCTCTGCGTGTACCTACCCCGAACGTTTCAATGGTAGATTTCGTGGTTCAGGTTGAGAAGCGTACTATTACCGAAGAAGTTAACCAAGCTCTTAAAGATGCTGCTGAAGGCCCACTCAAAGGTATTTTGGACTACAGTGAACTACAACTGGTATCGTCCGATTATCAAGGTAGTGACGCTTCTTCGATTGTGGATGCTGCTTTGACTTTGGTCTTGGGCAATGACTTAGTGAAAGTGATGGCGTGGTATGACAACGAGTGGGGTTACAGCCAGCGAGTTCTGGATTTGGCAGAATTAGTGGCTCACAAGTGGCAATAATTAGTTATTAGTCCTTCGACAAATGACTAATGACTAAAATGTTGAAATCCCTGGCTAAGACTCAGAACTTGGTCAGGGAATTTTTCTTTTTCATCGTGCAATACTACTGTTGATTCCGATGTAATCCTCCCCACAACAGCCGCACTCTGACCTAGTTGTTCTACTAAGTCATGGGCTAGATATTGTGGTAAGCAAAGCACTAATTCAAAGTCTTCACCACCATAGAGAGCGTATTCCAGTGCTTGCTCTTTTGTCAGCCAGTGCTCAAAAGCTGTCGGTAAGGAGATTTGCCTGCGCTCTAGGATAGCACCGACACCGCTGGCGCGGCAGATTTGCATAACTGCATCTGCTAAACCGTCGCTGCTATCCATCCCAGCGATGGAGAGTGGGAGAGGGGGGAAGTGGGAGAGGGGCGAAGTGGGAGAGGAAGATGCTAAGATTTTTTGGAGGATTGGTAAGACATCTAATCGTGGTTGAGGGCGTTGGTGTGCTTTGATTAAAGCCGTCTTTACTGTGTCGTTAAGGTTTTGTCCGAATTGAGGATGTAAGAGCAATTCTAAGCCAGCACGGGAGGCTCCGTGGACGCCTGTAACGATGATCGCATCTCCTACCTGAGCAGCGGAACGGCGGATAATTTGGTTAGGGTGAACTTGACCGAAAGCGGTAATTGCCAGAGTAGTCACAGGCGATCGCACGATATCACCACCCACAATTGGAGTATTGTACTGTTGCAGGCATTGTGTCATTCCTTGATACAACCGCTCAACCCAACTCACCATCATTTCACCAGGGAGTCCCAGTCCGACAGTGATTCCCAAAGGTGAAGCACCCATTGCTGCTAAATCTGATAAATTGGCTGCTGCTGCTCGCCAACCAGCATCTTCTGGGGAAGTAGTGACGTTACTAAAATGTACGCCGTCAATTAGGACATCCGTTGTCACTACTAAAGATTGTTCTGGTTCTGTCAGTAGCACCGCTGCATCATCCCCAATGATTTCTGGGGGACAGAATCGCTGCAATCTTTGTAAAAGTCCTTGTTCACCAATATCTTGTATTTGTAGGGAAGATAAATCACTATTCACAATCGGTTTTCCGGGTTGCAAAGTTATAAGAAAACTGATGATTTGCTTTACGGTTTAGGATAAGGGTATCGTCTAGGAGTCAGTTGGGATGGTAACAACACCAGTAACTAGCATTACATTTGAGGAATACTTAATTTATGATGATGGCAGCGATTTCCGTAATGAACTCGTGGATGGCAGGCTGGAGCTAATGAACCCACCGACTATTCAACATTTTTTGATTGCCGATTTTTTAGACACTGCTTTGAAAACAGAAATCAAACGTTGTAGCTATCCTTGGCTGTGTTTGCGAGAAGGTGGGGTGAGAACGGGTAGAAATAAATCTAGGTTGACTGACCTGTGTGTAGTGACACTGGAACAAGCCAAAGAATTGTTGAATGTGTCAGCAGTATTTCAGTCACCCCCATTACTAATTATAGAGGTGGTCAGTCCAGAGTCGGTGAAACGGGACTATCGTTATAAGCGATCTGAATATGCGGCATTGGAGGTTTCTGAATATTGGATTGTAGACCCGCTAGAAACGAAGATTACAGTATTGTTTCTGGAAGAGGGACTGTACGAAGATACAGTTTTTACGAGTAACCAGCAGATTGCATCGCGGACTTTTCCAGAGTTGGCGATCGCTACTGAGCAAGTGTTTAGCGCTGGGAATCTTAGTTAGTAATGCTCATTCTGGAAATTTTCGGGCAGGCAATATGCCCACCCTGATTTGGAAATTATACAACGCTCTGGTAGCTGAGCGATCGCATCGCCAACACCAGCTAAAGTTTGTTCTGTAAATGATTATGCTGATTGTGGCTCAACCAAGTTTTCTATACCCTGAATAACTGTTGCCGATTCAATTTTGTCACCAGCCTTGAGTTGATCCAAAATCTCTTTGCCTTCGGTAAGATAACCAAAAATGGCATAGCGACCATCCAATAAATTGCGCCCTGCGGGTGTGAGTTCCGGCTCAAACAGGAAGAAGAAAAATTGCGAAGAACCTCCATTCACTTCACTTTCGGGACGAGCCATTGCCAATGCACCAAAGGCAGAAAAAGGCAAAACTGGCATATCAATGTAACGACCAGCTTCTTCTAGAGTAATGCCATAGGTAGGCTCCTTGTCGCCTTCAACCAAAATTTCTAAGGGAATGGCGCGATATTCGTTTGTTTTTGGGTCAATAAAACCTGCTTCCTTCCCTGGTGGATCTCCAGTTTGTAGCACGTAAGATTCTTCAGAACGGGTAAATTCTAAGCCGTTATAAAAACCGCGTTGTACCAAATCTACAAAATTTCCAGCAGTTACAGGGGCACTGTAACCGTCCACCACAAGAGTCAGGTTGCCTTTGTTGGTTTTAAATTCCACGGTGGCGCGACCTTTAAGCTGAGGTAGATAACTGTACTGGACAGGCACTTCAAAAGGGAATCCCTTCACCATCGACTCTTCGATTTGTGTGACCAAATTCAGCAGTTTAGCTCTTTCTTGGAGAATGTGTTCTTTATCTTTGACGTTCGCCAATTCTTGCAGTTTACCCACGCCAGATTTCAATTCGGTAATCCAAGCTTCGGCTTGGGGTTGGCGTTCTTCAGGAACGCTTGTTAAGATTTGGGAGGGTTTATCGAGAATCCGCGATGCTTGGCTGATGTCTTTGGAAATAGCACCCCACCGCCGATTCGCCCGCAGTTGGGCAGATATGTCTTCTAAGCTGGCTTGCAGTTGCCGCACAGGTTTATTATTTATCGGGAGTGCATACCGTAACAGAGCTTTACCGTCGGTAATTGCATTTCCAGCTGGCAGAGCGGCGTTACTGGAGGGAGTCCACCCAGATGTAGTTATGCCTAAAAATATTGCTACCAGCAGTATTGTCATGAGGCTGTTCTTCAGCCAGAATTTTAAAAAGTTAAACATGGCATGGCTCAAATGCAGCATCAAAATTGTTGACTGGACGTAACTCATCAATAATCTTCCCACGTTAGGTGCTGAGGTAGCAGGGGAGATGGGGAGTGGGGGAGTGGAGCCACCCGTTGTAGCAACTGGCGTGAGCAGGGGGGAAGTTGCAGTAAGTCTTTCCCCTCTGCCCCTTTGCACCTCTGCTCCTCTGTGTGCATCCTAACTCTTGACCCTTGACTCTTAACAAATGACCAATGACAAATGTCAACTGACTAATTACTCCGCTTGAAGGGTACAATAAATGCCGATTGTCTTCTAAAACTTGAAAGCTTCATGATCTCCAGTAACGACTTTCGACCCGGTGTTTCAATTGTTTTAGATGGGTCTGTATGGCGGGTGATAGAATTCCTCCACGTTAAGCCCGGTAAAGGTTCTGCCTTTGTGCGGACAAAACTGAGAAATGCTCAAAATGGGAACGTGGTAGAAAAAACATTCCGGGCTGGGGAAACAGTACCCCAAGCCACTCTAGAAAAAAGCACGATGCAGCATACCTATAAAGAGGGCAATGAGTTCGTTTTTATGGATATGGAAACTTACGAAGAAGGCAGATTGAGTGCAGCGCAAATTGGCGATCGCGTCAAGTACCTTAAAGAAGGTATGGAAGTTAACGTCGTGCGCTGGGGTGAGCAAGTGCTCGAAGTGGAACTGCCTAACTCCGTGGTTCTAGAAGTTGTGCAAACAGATCCTGGTGTCAAAGGTGATACTGCTACAGGTGGTACAAAACCAGCAATTCTAGAAACTGGAGCTAGTGTAATGGTTCCCTTGTTTATTGTTCAAGGAGAACGTATCCGCATTGATACTCGTGACGATAAATACCAAGGCAGAGAATAACTTTCATCTCAAATGAGGTGCTTGCTGCCGATTTCAATCCCTGCAACACTTAAGATTCTAATTTACTGATAGGTCGAGGTAATAAAAACTGTGCCATTGGACTTTAATGAAATCCGCCAACTACTAGCAACTATCGCACAAACAGATATTGCAGAAGTAACGCTCAAAAGCAATGACTTTGAACTAACGGTACGTAAGGGCGTGAGCGTTAGCACTCAGATGTTGTCGGTAGGTCAGACAACTGGAGGTGGTGTGGTTAGTTCGTCGGGATTGACATCGGTTTCACCCGCACCTCAAGCATCAACTCCAGTAACGGAGGTGGCGACAAGTCGTGTCTTTGACAATACTATGAGTGGGACGCAATTGCAGTTGTCAGTAAATGCCCCCTCAGCGATTGATCAAAGATTAGTAGAAGTGCCTTCTCCAATGGTGGGAACATTTTATCGGGCTTCCGCACCAGGGGAAGGGCCATTTGTGGAAGTAGGCGATCGCATCCGTAGCGGTCAAACGGTTTGTATTATTGAAGCCATGAAACTAATGAATGAAATTGAAGCCGAAGTTTCAGGACAAGTGATGGAAATTCTTCTTCAAAATGGTGAACCGGTAGAATATGGTCAGCCTTTGATGCGAATTAACCCTGATTAAGTATTAATCTATATATGAAATGAGTCATATACTTTCAGTCCTTGCGGGTTAATCCTGATGAAACAAGCGTTGCCTGTACCAGAAGTGGTGCAACAAATAGCTGAATACTTCAGCCTGTTAAGTGAGCCGATGCGTCTGCGGCTGCTACACTTGCTTCGGGATGAAGAAAAATGCGTGCAAGAGTTAGTAGAGGCAACACAGACTTCTCAGGCAAATGTGTCGAAGCACCTGAAGGTAATGTGGCAAGCAGGAATCCTTAGCCGCCGCAGTGAAGGAACTTGTGCCTACTACCGGGTAGAAGATCAAATGATTTTTGACTTATGCAACCGGGTTTGCGATCGCCTTGCCACAAGGTTAGAACAGCAAGCCCGTAACTTTCGTGTATTAAATAGTAAGCGGTAAGTTATTTGTCCTTTGTCATTTGTCATTTGTCATTTGCCATTCACTAATGACCAATGACTCATGACTCATGACTAAAGTGGATAATTTTTCTGAAAGCTTTCACGAGTTAGCGGCTGTTGTAACTCCACACCTTCACCACCCAAAACATCTAAGGGTTTGCCGTTTACATCAATGTACACCTTGGCTTTTGGATTTAAAGTTGTCGCAGTGTAAACAACTTGTCCTACGCGACCCATCATTGATGAACTACCACCACCGCTGGTAAAATCTTCAGACAAATTAACGTGAACCTCGTTATTGTCTGTCTTCAGCCCTAATAGTTTGGTTCCCTTAGGAATGGTCGTCGAATCTTTCCCTTCTGTGGGGCCCGCTAACAAACTTTGGAAAGCTGCTTCTAAGGCTTGGTTGGGCTGTGCAGTAGCTACTTTAACTGGCTGGGGAACTAAATTAATATTTTTGTCTTTTGGTCTTAGCCAATAAATGTTGGCGGTTTTCTCATTACCTGGTTGGGTGGTCGATGGCTGCTGTCCCGGCTGGGTTATTTTTTGAGAGGAGCTTGACGGTGTAGGAGAATTATTAGAGTTTGAAGTAACCCAAGCTACACCACCACCCACCGCTACAACCGCTGCTGAGACAACTGCAATTACACCTGGAGTTATACGGTTAGATCCTTGTTGGTCTTTCATGTTCAAAACCTTCCTGACTGAGGGCTGAATAGTCTTTATATGAGGAGCAGCCTGGTTAAAGACGATACTTACAATTGGAGAGTTTCCCAAAAACTACTAGAGGAAGCTCTCTGCTTCAAAATCGTATAATTCTTAATTTTGCTGGTCTATAACTCAATTTTAGAATTTACACTTGTAGTCCGTCACCTGCCCAATTATGTAAATTTAGGGATTTGGGGAGTGGAGGAGTGAGGAAGTGGGGGAATGGAGGAGTGGAGGAAGAAGAACTATTGCCCCATGCCCCATGCCC